>NZ_CP029192.1:308347-616695 GCF_008642315.1 Streptomyces venezuelae
GGTCGGTGGGGTTGGGCCCGATGGTGTTGCGGACGTTGATGATGCCGACCCAGGTCTCGCGCAGGAACTCCTCGAAGACGGAGACGAATTGGGTGTTGGCGGCGGTCGGCTTCGGATACGGATCCGCTGCGGGGTGGGTGAGATCCATGCCGAACATGCGGTAGTAGGCGTTGCGCCGGATGGTGTCGCCGTTCGGGCGGACAAAGCTCGAGAGGGCCGTGATGAAGAAGGGGGCCGACTCCCGGAAGAAGAGCTCCTCGGTGTTGCGCAGCCAGTGCTCGGCGCCGTTCGAGGGCACCCCCAGCTCCTCGCCCTCGCGGTAGAGGGCGACGACGCGGCGGAAGATCTCCATGAGCCGGGTGCTCTCGAGCATGTACGCGTAGCTGAGGTGCTCCCAGCGGACATGGCCGGGGCGGCAGTCGTCCGGGGAGGTGCTGGAGAAGACGCGCTGGTTGCGGTCGAAGCCTTCGAAGAGCTGCTGCAGCCGCACCGGCAGGCCGGGGATGTCGCTGCGGTGGTCGGGGTGGCCGACCGGCTGGCTGAGGTCGTTGCGCTGGAAGGTCCAGGCCTGCTCCAACAGGGAGGTCAGCTCAATGGGGTGCAGCCGGAAGAGGAGCTCGGCACCACCCGGGATCTGCCGGGTCAGTTGTCGGAACATCGCGGGCTCCTCGTCATTCGAAACTCTGGCCGCAGAGTGCGTCGTTCGCGTCCCGCGCGGCATCCAGCCCGTCGACGCCGGGGTTGCGGGCGAGACAGCTCAGGCCGGGCAGGCACCACAGTTTGCGGTCCGCGTCCGGCGCTTGGGTGGTGGCCACCCGCAGGTCGTCGCGGATGCGCCGGTAGCGGTCGCGGATCTCCTGCAGCGGGTCGGGCAGTACGGGGCCGGGGTCGGTGGGCAAGTCATCCCCCGAGCCGGTGGCCGTGACGGTGGCGTGGCGCGCCTGCGCTGGTGGCTTCTCGGTGGTCCGGGACGCCTTTTCCTCGGGCATCTGGTGATCCCCCTTGGTCGTGGTGGGTCGGTCGGTTACGTCAGGCAGCGGGCGCCGCGCCTCCTCCGAGCCGCAGCAGCCAGGCCTCCTGTCCGGCGGCGGGGCCGGCCGCCGGCTCCGGTTCTGTCGCCGCCCGCCAGCCGGTGAGCGCCAGCAGCCGCAGCCCCTCGTTCCAGATCCAGTGCGGCGAGGTGTAGAGCGCGGGGCCGAGCCGGGCGGCCAGCTCCCGCAGGGCCTGCGGGGACACCCGCTGCGGTGGCACGAGCGCGGTCAGCGGGCGCCCCGCGAAGGCCGCGAGCGGCTCGTCGAGCACGGCGGCCGCAAGGGCGGGGAGCCGCGGCAGTGAGGCGGCGAGGAGTTCGCGGGCCTGGGGGTCCGGGCAGTCGGCGAGCGGATACGCCGCGAGCCACTCCCGCTCCAGTGCGTCCCAGGGCCCCGGTCCGTAGGCGTGTCGGCACAGCGCCGTGTTGAGCGGCACGCGCAGCCAGGCGACCGGGTGCGGGTCGCCGGGCAGCAACCGGAAGACGTACGCCGGGCCGCCCGAGAGCACGTCGTGCAGGTTGGCGACGGCGCCGAAGCCCGCGTGCGCGAAGGCGAAGACGTCGGCGGTGATCTCGGAGGACCAGCCCGCCCACAGCCCGGCGACGTCGGGGCCCGAGGGGGCGGCGGCGCGGGCGAGGAGCGTGGCAGCCTCCTCGTTCCAGCCGGTCTGGAAGGCGACTTGGTGACCGCACTCGTGCAGGACGGCGGTCGGGCAGAGCAGGCTGTGCCGGGTGACCTTGATGGTGGCGGCCGGGCTCTCGGTGTTGCCGTCCCACAACCGCAGTCCCGCCTTGAGGATCGCGGCGCCGACGCCGTTGTCGAGGTAGGTCAGCACCGCCGGTACGGGCTTGAGCAGCGGGTCGAGGACGGCCGCCATGCTGCGCTGGGCGAGGCTGTCGCAGGCCCGCAGCAGGGCGGCGATGTGCGGGCTGGTGCGGGTGTTCACGGCGTCGGCGTAGAACTCGATGCTGGTCTCGGCCCGTAGATAGCCCTGCCGGAATTCGAGCAAGCGGATCCGGACGGCGTCGAGTTCGGCGGGCGAGTGGGCCGCGCGCAGGGCCGTGCGCAGGATGTGCCCGCGAGTGCGCAGGCCGCTGACCGCCTCGGTCAGGGCGCGGCGCACCGCGACGCCGAGGTACTGCTCCAGGCCCGCCCAGGCGGCCGGCGCGGCGAGGTCGTCCAGGGCGCCGAGCCGGTCGGCCGCCGCGGTCCAGTGGCCGAGCTGGCGGGCGAGCTGGGTCCGCGTGGCGTCAGCGGCGGTGCGTTGCATGCCCGGCTGTCACGGTGACGTTCATGGTCGCGGGCGCCGCGGGGCTGCCGGGGCGCTCGGGCCGGCCGTCAAGGACCGAGCGCACCCGGGCAAGTACGGGCGCCGCCTTGAGCACGACCCGTACGGTCGCTCCGTCCTCCGGCGCCTCGGTGGCGGCGGTGAACGCCTCCCGGTGGTCCTTCAGCAGCGTGGCGAGCCCACGGGTGAGCGCTTCCTCGACCGTCACGGCGAGCTGGTTCAGCGCGCCCGCCGGCAGTGTTCGCAGCGCCGCGGCACCGGCGCCGGGCGGTACGGCGCCGTGGACGATGCGGAGCCGGTGGCCGGTGAGGGCGGCCCTGATCCGGCGGCGCAACGGCCGTATCAGCGGGGCCAGGAGCTGTCCGGCCTGCCGGCCTTGGCGCAGTCCGGCGGCGAGCCGCTGCGCCTCGGCTTCGGTGAGGTAGAGCTCGGTCCGCAGGGTGTCGTCGGTGCAGCCGAGGTTGATACGGACCCGGCCGGGGCGGGACGCGGGGGCGCGGGTGTGGCGGGCTGCGGGGGCGGGGGCCGCGACGGGTTGCGTCGCCAGGGCTGCGCCGGGGTCCGCCGCCGCGGCGGCGCTTGCGTCCGCGGCCTCCAGGTAGTAGAGCCGCTGCCCCACCCCGAGCAACTGCCCGTCCATGTACCGCGCTTCGGCCTCCTCCCCGAGGGCCGGCTCGCCGAGCAGCAGCGCGGCCGCGTCCGGGGTCAGAGGGTGCAGCGCGGGTGTCTCGGACAGCTCGCCTCCGGGGTCCTCCAGTCCTTCGCCGCGCATGATCGAGTCGAGCGTGGTGCCGGGCACCGCCTCGTAGAGATGCAGGCGGGCGCGGACCGGTGCGCCGGGCGCGTATCCGAGCGTGGACCGCAGCGTGTCACCGAGATCGAGGCCGCAGAAGGTGCCGATGTGTGCCGCCTGGTACGGCGAGACCGTCACCCACGGGATGCGGGTGTACTTGCGGTAGCGGTGCCGGCCGCGCAGCGGCTTCGGCAGCCAGGCGCCGTGGAGGGTGAGGTCCTCGCGCAGCTCCGGGCGGTCCTGGTAGGTGGCCTCGGTGAGGATCTGCGGGAGGTTGCGGGCGGCGGCCTGCTCGAAGGCCTCCAGGACGAAGCCTTCGAGGAGGGTGTCGTCGGCGAGGATGTGCTCGGGCAGCGCGGCCACGCCGCGCACCGTGTCCTCCACGACGGACGCCATCGCCGCCCCCGCCGCCTGCCGTTCGTCCTCGGGGCCGGCTTCGAGGTGGATCAGGCGCAGCCCGGCGTCCACCAGCGCCCGGGACAGCGCCGCGGCGGCGGTCGGCCCGACGAACCGCCGGATGAGCGGCGCGACGAACTTGGCGAGGGTCTTCACGAGCATGGACCGCCCGCCGGTCAGCTTCAGCGCGAGCTTCAGCACCGGCAGCGCCGCGGGCAGGAACTGTTCCAGCTGCGGCGTCAGATCAGTACCGTCCTCGGCCGCGCCGAGCTCGGCGATGAACCGCTCGCGGGCGCGGTCGAGTTCCGCGACGGGGTCGGGCCGGACCGCGGCCCGGTCCGCCTCCCGGGCGTACTCGGCGCCCGGCCGGTCCATGGCCGCCTCGGTGTCGGCGAACACCGTGTCGGCCGCGCGCATTCCGAACTCGGCCTGCAGCTCGCGCACATCACCGGTGGCATCGACCGTCTCCCGGCCGGTGTCGTCGCCGGTCTCGCTCTCGCCCGCGCCCAGCAGCGGCAGTCGCTCGGCGAGCTTCTGCGCGTACGGGCGCAGCCCCTCCGGCAGCCACTTGAGCCCGGCTGCGACCGCCTTGCGGAGCAGGGCGACGGCGATCGGCTTCAGTTTGGCCAGCAGTGGGCCGAGGGCGAGGTTCGCGACGACCTTGAGCCCGCGTTTGGCGAGGCCGACCGCGCCCTTGGCGACCTTCTTCAGCACGTTGCCGATGCCGAACAGGAACTCGAAGGAGGGCGATCCCGGCGGATGGCCGCCCGGCGGCGCGGCGAAGGCCTCGAAGAGCGTGTCCACTTCGATCTCGTCCATCGCGTGCAGCGCACGCTCGCCGCCCGCCTCGGCCACCGCATCTATGGCCGATTCCAACTCTCGTACAAGCGGGGCATAACGGTCATCCATCAACTGCCGCACAGCCGCCGGATCGGTATAAACCGCCCCACCGTCCCCCGACTCCAGCTCCGCATGCTCCGCGGCGGCCTCACCGGCCAGCCGCAGCAGGGCGTCGTCGAGCCCCGGCTCATAGAGCTCGGCGAGGAAGGCGGCGAACTCCTCGGCCTCCGGATCCACCGCCGGGTCCGCACCGTCGCGGAGATAGCTCCTGAGGAAGGGGCTCTCGTACGCCGCCGGGCCGGGAGGCGCCGACGCGGCCGGGCTCTCCCCTTCGTCGAGCATCTCGAAGCTGTCGGCAGCGAGAAACGGGCTGCTGGAACCAGAGCCGAGCACGGACATGTACAGCCACCCCCCGGGGGCGCCGATGGACTTGCCACCGCCGGACCCGTTCCGGAGGCTGGCTCATCGTTCTGCGGCCCGCCGAGCGAGGTCAACACGTCTTTTTACGCATGCGGTGCGGCGGCAGCGACAACTGGCCACACGATCACGGGCGCGGTTCCGGCCGGGCCGGTGTGCGGTCAGACCTTGAAGACACGCCGCGCGTTGCCGGACAGGAACAGCTCGGCGGCCTCCTTGTCCAGGTCGAGATCGCCGAGGTGTTCCAGGGCCTGAGAAGGCGTGACCATCGGGTAGCTGGAGCCAAAGCGCACCTTCCGGCGACCGGTCAGCCGTTTCCTTCTATCGTCAGACCAGGTGGTACCACCGAGGCGGGCCGGAGCCACATCGCCGAGTACGGCTCCAGCGTCCGCTCCCCCAGCCCCCGGGCCCGCAGTGAGGCAAGACCCTGTGCGGCCGGTGCAACGTTCTGCAGCGAATGCAGCCCCGGCCTGGACGTCCTCATGTCTTGGTCCGGGGCCGGCTCCCGCATCCCCAGGTCCGTGAGGACGCCGGCGGGGGGGGGTGGGGGGCCACAGCCCCGCGCCTGTGCGGCCGCCGCTGCCCGGAGGGGCCCGGCGGCGGCCGCAGCTCACTGCCTTTCAGCTGCCGAGTACCCCGCTAACGCGGGACCTCAGACATGGAGCCTTTTCCAACCTGGCTGTCCGCTCCGCCGACCATGCCCGGAGGAGCGTTCGCAGCACGGCGGCTGTCCGTGGACCTGCTGGTCACAGGCCCGTGACCGGCTGCCACGGTCGCTTACTGGCACGCCTTTGACCAGCACAGACGTGAGGTTGGAGAAGGCTCACTCTGCGGTTCTCCAACGACGGCACGACCCCGGTCTCGGTGGGGCGCATTGAGCTGATCTCGTATCCCCTTGGTGGAGCTCCAAGAACTGGAAAATGTCAAGGTCAAGAGGTTCGAGCCGTACGACCCGGAGCGCCCCTGGATTCCTGCCGTTGACGGGACCGTCCTCGCCATCGCCCGGGTGGCCGCGTGCCCGCGCTGTCGATCGGCCCCGTTGGTGTGTCATCCGCGGGCCCTGGGTGATTCCTTGCCGCGCGGGCGGTGCGTACGGCTGCAAAGGGAGGATAGTTGGGGCTCAGGCGCACATACCTCGGGTGGCAGGCCGTCGCTTGATCGCTCGGCGGCTGCTCGGCTCGTGGTCTGGGCGCGGCAAGGCTCAGGCTCCATGCCCTCGGCAGGCCGGGGCGGAAGGGGCGGACGCATGCCGTACAGGAAGACCGCTGTGCTGGTGGGGTTGCTGTTCCTCTCGTCGACGCTGACCTTCGCCCTCGGCAGCTCGCTCGTGGGGGACTACTTTTCCGACCCGGACTCCGGGGAGGGAGGGCTGCTCGTGGGTGTGCTGCTGGAGGGGTACACAGCTTTTGCGGTTGCCGGGATCGGTGTCGCCCTGTTCCCCGTGTTGAAGCCGCACGGAAGGCGCCTCTCGGCCTGGTATCTGATTCTTAGATGTGCGGAATGTGCCGCCATCGTTGCGGTGGGGTGCTATTTCCTTGCGAGCAAGAACGAGTTGACGGATTACGCTCTGCTCGTCTACGCGTTCTCCGGTGCCGGCGGTCTGGCCCTGTCGTACCTATTGTTGTGTGCCGGGCTGGTCGCACGGTGGCTTTCGGTACTCGGGCTGGTGGGCTACGCCGTTCTGCTGGCGGGAGTGGGGAGTGACCTGCTGGGGCTCGTGGACATCAACTCCGGTGCCGGGGTGCTGTTCTATGTTCCCGGTGGTTTGTTCGAAGTGCTGCTTCCGTTGCTGCTGATCTTCAAGGGATTCCGTCCTGTCGTACCGGCGCCCGACGCGTGCGGCCGTGGCGGGCGGCTGGCATCGGAGGGGGCCCGCGGATGACCCCGCCCGGGGAGACCTCGCGAACCGTGCGCAAGGCCGGTCTGGTCGCGGGAGCGGGGATCCTGGTCATGGCCCCGTTGGCGGTCTTCGCCAATTTCGGCGTGCTGGACAACCTGATCACCGAGGATGACGCGACACGCACCGCCCGGGACATCCGTCATTCCGAGGCGCTTTTCCGCTTCGGCGCGGTGGCCCTGTTCCTGGTCGCTGTCCTGGACGTGGTGGTGGCCTGGGCGCTGATGGTCTTCTTCCAGCCTGCGCACAAGGGAATCGCGACGCTCGCGGCCTGGTTCAGGCTCGCCTACGCGGGAGTGCTCCTCGTCGCCGTCACCCAGCTCGTTGGGGCGTTGCCCCCGGCCAAGAACGCAGAATCGCTGGAGGCGTACAGCGCGGATCAGCTGGATGCCGAAGCGCTCATGCGCATTGATGCCTTCTACGACGTCTGGGACGCCGGGCTCATATTCTTCGGAGTCCATCTGCTGTTGCTGGGGTTCCTCGCCTTCCAGTCGGGCTATGTACCTAGAGTGCTGGGAGTCCTGCTGGCTGCCGCGGGGCTCGGCTATCTCGCAGACAGCTTCGGTGCGTCCCTCTCCTCTGGATATTCGGTCGAGGCAGCCGTGTTCACCGGTGTGGGTGAGCTTCTGCTTATGATCTGGCTCTTGACCGCAGGCAGGAACGTCGGTTCACGGCTGCCGATACAGGCCGAGAGGATGCCTTGAGAGGGGGGCTCTGTGCTCTCCGTTGTGGTCGCGGTAGTGATCGTTTGCCGATCTGCGTAACACTGAGTCCACGCGTGTTGCGCCCGTCCAGGCGGTAGGTGGTGTTCTGTCGCGGCTTCCCGCCGCCAGTGGAGGGACTCGTCTGGCCCCTCTTGCTTTATGGCCCCGCAGGATGCCAGTCGGTGCGCAGACGCACCTCGGGTGGCACTGGAGCGCCGACTGCCGCGAGGAGCCCCATCGAAGCGGGGCCACTTGCCGCGTCGAAGTTCAAGACAGCGCCGGAGAACACGGCGAGGCCGAGGTACGCAGTGCTGCCCGGAGCTGGACTGCAGCCGGAAGACGGGCTGCTGCTGGCTGCACCGCTGCCCGACAGTCATGGCGAGAGCGGCGGCGAGAGCGCGTGCTGGCGTTTCGGCGGTGCCCGGCCGCCGCCCGTGGGGCGCAGAGTGCGCAGGCACAGCCACGCGCCGAGCGGCAACAGGAAGGCGGTAGCCAGGACGCGGAAGGCGTCGGAGCCGGGGAGAGCGAAGACGCGGACGGCGGCGCAAGCGATGACGCCGGGCAGGGTCCTGGCGACGAGGCGCCGGGCGAGTGCGCCGCGCAGAGCGCCGTCGCGGCGGTAGCGCCACAGTGCGCCTAATGCGGTCCACCGCCGCCCCCGCCGTTCTGTGATCGCCCGGTCAGTATCGACGGAGCGGGTGGCGGGAACGGGATCCCGCAACGAAATGTGCGCGAGCAGTAGGTGCAGCCCGGCATACAGCCGCACGCGTCCGCCTCGAGAACGACCGGATTTCCCTGGACCGGCTTCAGTATGTGATCGATCTCGGCAGGCCATAGTGACGGTGTCGGCGTGCGGGACGCTGAGGTGGTATCGGGTGCACATCCGATAGCACAATGCCATCAGTTGGGAGGTCCCATGTCCCCGCCGATGCACTTCTTCGGCGCCCAGCCGACGGGTACGTAGCATCTCCGGTCGGCCGCCCGTGCGGTGCCCCGGGCAGGCCGCGTGGGGGCTGGCCCGCCGCGACGATCCGCGCACCGAGGGCGAGCAAGATCCTCCGCGACTGCCGACAGCACGGCGACGGCCTCCACCATGCGGTCAAGGCCGTCGCCCACATGCACAACCTCGCCCTCACATCATGACCGCAAGACCCCACCCACAGGCTCTGACCTGACCAGACACGGCCTTGTGCAACACTCTTCAACCCTCAACCCGAGCGGCCGACCGGGCGCACCCTCAACCTCAGGTTTAGCGTGAGGGTCAACGTCGACCGGAGGTCGACTCCGCGTCGTCCCTGCGGTACTGCGCGGGCGATCCCTTGGTCGCCTCGTCCTCGTACGAGCCGGCCTTGCCCCGTTCCACGTGGAACTTCGTCAGGGTGGCCACGGCGGAGTCCGGGTCGCGCCGGTCGCCGATGACGCGCATGTGGGCGGTGAAGCGCCGGGGCGTCACCTCGTACACGTCGTAGCCGTACCGGTTGCCCTCGAAGTACTTCAGGTGCGGGTTGGCCCGGCCCATGAGGGGGCCGTTGGTGGCGTTCCACTCGGGCGAGTAGGCGCCGGAGGTCACCGAGTGGGCCGTGAACTCCGTGCCCACCAGCGGTGAATCGGGCTGGTCGAAGTCGGTGCGGACGTCGTCGACGAAGGCCGAGTGCCAGTCACCGGTGATGACGACCAGGTCTTCCAGGCCGCTCTTGTGCACGTGCCCGAGGACCTCCTTGCGCTCGGCGAGGAAGCCGTCCCACTGGTCGGTGAACATGTACGAGCCGCCCGGCCTGCCCCGCAGCTGGCTCAGCATGATCGAGTTGGCCCACACGTGCCAGGAGTCCGGGGCCCGGTCGACGGTGCGCTTGAGCCAGGCCTTCTGCTCGGCGCCGAGGATCGTGCCGTCGGGCAGGTTCTGCGCGGAGCGGTACGACCGCAGGTCGAGGATGCTCAGTTCGACCAGGTCGCCCCAGCGGCGTACGCGGTGGATCTCGGGGTCGGGCAGGGCCGTGCCGCCGAAGGAGTCGCGGTGCGGCATGTGCTCGAACCACGCCTGGTAGGCGGCCGCCCGGCGGCGCATGAACGGGGCGCCGCCCCCGGTGCCGCTGTAGTCGTTGACGACCTCGTGGTCGTCCCAGGTCAGGAACCACGGGTGGGCGGCGTGCGCCTCGCGCAGCGACTTGTCGCCCTTGTACAGGGCGTGCCGCTTGCGGTAGTCGGCGAGGGTGAGGATCTCCGGCCCGTCGTGGTCACGGACGTGTTGTTCCGGAACGCCGCCGACCTGCCCGTGCTCGTAGATGTAGTCGCCGAGGTGGATGACGAAGTCCACGTTCTCGCGGGCGATGCCGCGGTGCGCGGCGTAGAACCCGTCGTGGAAGGCCTGGCAGTTGGCGGCGGCGAAGGTGACCTTGGAGACCCGGCCGCCCGGCGCCGTCCTCGTCCGGCCGACGCGGCTGGTCCTGCCGAGCGCCTTGAAGGCGTACCAGTAGTGACGGCCGGGCGCGAGACCGCTCACCGGTACGTGCACGCTGTGCCCGAGCGTCGCGGACGCCGGCGCGGTGCCGCGGGCGACGACGTGCCGCAGTCGGGAGTCCCTGGCCACGACCCAGTCGACCTCCACGACCTCGGGAAGTCTCTGCTCGGCGGCGAGGGGTTCGGGCGCGAGTCTGGTCCACAGGACCACGGAGTGCGGCTGCGGATCGCCGGAGGCGACGCCGAGCGTGAAGGGCGCCCGGTCGTACTCGGCGCCGAGGCGTTCGGCGGCCTCGCGGGCCTGCGCCGGGGTGAGTCCCGCGGCGAGCGGCCAGGCGAGGTTCAGCGCACCGGCGGCCGCCGCGGCCTTCAGCAGATCACGACGGTTGACGGTCATCGGTGGCCTCCGTCGGCGCTGAGGGTGAGGGAGAGGGCGTCCGCGTAACCGTCGTTGGAGGTGCCGCCGCCGCTGCGGGTGAAGACGAGGAGGAGCCGTGCCGAGCGGGCGGTGGGCGGCACGGCGGCCTCGGCGGTGCGCTCCACGAGGCCCGTGCGGCCGCCCCGGTCCGCGGCGCCGACGGGGCCGAGCACGCTGAGGGCCACGGGCGTGCCCTTGGCGTCACGGAACTCCACGGAGAGCCGGGCGCCGTCCTCCTGTCCGGCGTAGCCCCCGAGCCAGGCCGACAGGGTGTAGCGCACCCGCCCCGCGTCGACGGCCCGGCGTCCCGTCCGGCCGGTCCTGGGCAGGGAGACGTCCTGGACCAGGGCGGTGCGGGCGCTGTTGCCGCCCGAGAAGAAGCGGCTCCCCCGCCGGGCAGGACCGGGATCCGCCGGGGTCGGATAGCCGCCGCCGAGGCTGTAGGCGACGAGCGCCGGCGCCCCTTGGGCCACCCGCCAGCCGCGGACCTCCGTCACGGGGTCGGCGGTGCCGCCCGCCCCGCCCTCCGCGTCGCCGTTGACGACCAGATTCACGCGCGCCTCCTGTGATCGTTGGATCGAGCGCGGTCAGCCCACCAGCCACGCGTGAACCAGGAGAAGCGTCCCGGCGAATTCTGTTACGCACGCACCTGTTCCGGGCGCGGGTGCGGTACGACGACTGCTCGGAGTCGGATCAGCCGGAGTCAGATCAGTTGGCGCAGCAGGTGCGCGCAGGCCGCCGCCTCGTCCACGTGCCGGGCCAGAGGCTGGTGCACGCCCCGCTCGTACGTCCCGACCTCCCACTCCCCGCCCCCGACCCCGCGCAGGTAGACGAAGTCGGGGGGCGTGGGGGACGGTTCGTGGACGCCGTCGATCCAGTAGTAGCCGTCGGCGATCCCGGCCGCGCGCAGCGCCACCGCCGCCTCACGGACGTCCACGGACGTGCCTCCTCCGCTAGTCGTCCGCGGGCTCGAGGTACCCGTGGTCGAGCAGCCACTTCACGTTGAGCCGTTGCCCCTCGCCCGGGTCGAGGAAGGCCGGGTCCAGTTTGATCTGCTGGCCGCGGCCCGGCTGTTCGAACCAGGGGGCGATGCTGCCCTGCCAGACGTGGAACGGCTTGCTCACCTCGTAGACGCGGTAGTCGCAGGCGACGGCGGCGTCGCGGGTGTTGAGGTTCTGCGGGGGCAGGGCGCGCTTCGCGTACGGGTCGCCCGCGGGCGCGAGGTACCCGCCGAACTCCGAGCCGAAGCGGTCCAGCTCCTCGCCCTTCTCCAGGAGCTCACGGTGCTTGTCGACCTGGCCGTTGACGGTGTCGAAGCCGTCGTTGGGCGGGTACTTCCAGCTGCCGGTGTCCGCCGGGCCCTCCCAGTACTTCTTCAGGAAGGCCTTCGGCGACAGCTTGCCGGTGCGCTTCCAGTTCTTCAGGAGCGGGCCGACGGGGCGCTGCCACTTCTTGGGCAGCCAGGCCGGGCCGAGGCGGGCGTCGCCCTGGAACTTCCCGGTGCACGGCTCGTGGGCCGCACCGGCGGTCAGCGGAGGCGCGGGGGCGGCCGGAACCGCCGCGCTCGCGGCGGGTGCGGCCGCCATGGCGCCGGCGGCGGCGAGCGCGGCCAGGACGGTACGGATCCGGATCACACGGCTGTGGTCCACTCGGCAACTCCTCGGGCATCTGTGTGCAGTGGGCAGCGATCGCTCGCACACCGTATCCGAGCCGTGCCTCTGCGTTGTCCTTCCTGATCAACTCGCCGCGATGTACACCCCCGTTGGCCGATTCCGGGCGTCCTCCGCGGCCCTCCGCCCGGCGAGTCGGCGCGCCGACGTGTGCGGCTCTTGTCCGCCCGCTCCTCCACGGGGCACTGTGTGTGTCTGCCACATCCGTCACTACCGACGCACGAGGTGCAGGTATGAACAGCGGAGCAGAGCCGGGCACGGACTCGGAGAGCGGCGGCCCCGGGCGGCGTCGGTTCATCGGTGCGCTGGTGGGGGCCGCGACCGCCGGGGCACTTGCCGCCACCTCCGCCTGTGGATCGCCCGGCCCGGCGAGCCGCGAGCGTTCCGACCTCACCCGACGCAGTACGGCTTCCTCCGCGGCGCACCAGCGGCGCCGCGAGGGACGGTTGTTCCTGGGGACGTACACCTCGCAGGAAGGCGGCGGCAAGGGCATCGGCCTGGCGACGTACGACGACGTGACGGGTCGCGTCACCGGCACCGGCACGCTCGACGGAGTCCCCGACCCCTCCTATCTGGCGCTGCACCCGTCCGGCCGCACGCTCTACGCCGTCAACGAGCGGGAGAAGGGCGGCGTGACCGCCGTCGCGCTCTCCCCCGACGGCCGGCATGACGTCCTCGGCACGCGCGACACCGGCGGCAACGGCCCGTGTCACCTCTCCGTGCATCCGGGCGGCCGCTGGCTGCTCAGCGCGAACTACGGATCGGGCAGCGTGGCCGTGCACCCCATCGAGGCGTCGGGGGCGCTCGGTGCGCGGACGGACCTGGTCACGCACTCCTCGCCGCCCCCGGGCCCCGGCCAACAGGGGCCGCACGCCCACCAGATCGTCACGGCTCCGGACGGCCGCCACGTCCTGGCCGTCGACCTCGGCAACGACACGGTCTACACGTACCGCCTGGATGAGAAGGCGGGCAGGCTCAGCCGCGTGTCGTACGCGAGCCTGCGGCCTGGCGCGGGCCCGCGCCACCTCACCTTCCACCCGTCGGGCCGCTTCGCGTACGTCGCCGACGAGCTGGACAACACGGTCGTCGTCTGCGCGTACGACCCCGCCTCGGGCCGCCTCACGCCGGGTGAGCCGCAGTCGACCGGCACGGGTGAGGGCACCAGCTATCCGGCCCAGATCGTGGTGACGCGCGAGGGCCGCTTCGCCTTCCTCGCCAACCGCGGGCACAACAGCATCACGCGGTACGCGATCGAAGGCGACGGCGCCCGGCTGCGGCTCCTCGACACGGTGCCCGTCGGCGGGGACTTCCCTCGGCAGCTCGCGTTCTCGCCGTCCCAGCGGCTGCTGTTCGCCGCGAACCAGAAGTCGAGCTCGGTGAGCGTCTTCCAGGTCGACGGGGGCAGCGGCGCACTCCGCCTCACCGGCAAGCCGTTCGCCTCGCCGATCGCGGTGTGTGCGCTGCCCCTCTGACGTCCCGGCACCCCGGCGTCACCAGCGGCTCAGTTGGACGTCAGCCCGCCGTCCACGGCGAGGGCGGTCCCCGTGGAGAACGACGCGCGGTCGCTGCACAGCCACAGGGCCGCCTGGGCGATTTCGACCGGGTCCGCCATGCGCTTCTGCATCTGGCGGGCGACGAAGGCGTGCTCGAGCTCCGGGTGCGCCTCGACCGCCTGGCTGATCATTTCCGTCCGCGTGGTGCCGACGACCAGCGTGTTGATGCGGATGTCGTGCGCGGCGTACTCGGCCGCGGCGGCCCTGGTCATGCCGAGCACCGCGTGCTTCGCAGCGACGTAGGGCACGGGTGCCCCGGTGGCCACCATGGCCGCCGTGCTCGCGGTGTTGACGATCGCGCCCTTGCCCGCTTCGAGCATGACGGGGATCTGTGAGCGCAGGCAGTTCCAGGTGCCGCGGACGTTGACGTCCATCGTCCGCTCGAAGACGTCCTGGTCGAGCTCGTGCAGCGGCAGCATCTGCGAGCCCGCGTAGCCCGCGTTGTTGAAGGCCGCGTCCAGGGCGCCGAAGTGTTCGCGCGTCGCGTCGACGGCGCGCCGCACGTCCTCGGCGCTCGCGACGTCTCCGGCGCTGACCGCCGCTCGGCCTCCCGATTCGTTGATCTCCTGGGCGAGTTGCTTCAGTGTGTCCTCGCGGCGGGCCATCAGCAGGACCGCGGCCCCCTCGGCGGCGAAGAGCCGTGCGGCGGCCTCGCCGATCCCGCTCGAAGCCCCCGTGATCATGACGGCCTTGCCGGCCAGCATTCCATTCGTGTCGGTCATTCCGTGAGTAAAGCCCGTGCGGGGCCGGTTCACACCCCTCGAAGATCATGAGATGCCCCACAGCCACCACCGCCGGGTCAAGGACGCGCTCCCACAGCCGCACTCGGTGTGGCTGGATATGGTGCGGACCTCCCCCCAACCCATGGCCAGAGGCAACACAGCTCGCACTTGACGATGTACTGTCACGCGCGAGCGAGCATCGTCAGCGAGCCCCCCACGCACCCGAAAGGACAACGATGCAGCACTTCAGACGCCTCGTCATAGCCATCGCGACTACAGCGGCCGCCCTCACCGCGGCACCCGCGGCGAACGCCGTGTCCACCCCGGACACGGTTGCGGCCAAGCGCACCACCGCCGTGGTGACACTTCGCTACGACGACAGCCAGGCCAGGGGCTGGGAGACGGCGATCGCCGCCGGAGTCGCCTCGTGGAACACCAACGTGGACAACGTCAAGCTGGCCAAGGCCCAGCCCGGCACCCGGGCCGAGATCCAGATCGTGGCCACCAGCGGCTGGCCGCAGGCGACGATCGGCCCGGTCAGGCCGGGCGGTCGCGGACGCGTCGAACTGGGCAGCCAGGCCGTCAGCCAGGGGTACGACAAGACGCGCATCGCCGCCCATGAGATCGGCCACAACCTGGGGCTGCCCGACACCAAGCCGGGCCCGTGCTCCCAGTTGATGTCGGGCTCCACCGGAGGCGTCAGCTGCAAGAACGCCTTGCCGAACGCGGCCGAGCAGGCCCGCGTCGAGTCCTACTACGCCAACGGCGTCGCCTCACACGTACCGGCCGTCGGCCACCTGGTGGTTGACGCGCCGTAGCCACCCGAAAATCCCCTGCGTGTCGATGCCCGGCCGTGACACCCTCGGCCGGGCATCCGCGACGGGGGATACGGAGTACGGACTGGTGGAAGTCAACGGCGGACCGGGGGTGCGGCTTCTCGCGGCGGTGCGGGCCGGGGATGTCGAGAGGGTGCGGGACCTGCTCGGCGAAGGGGCGGATCCGGACGCCGTGGACGAGGACGGGCTGCCCGCGTTGTGCGTCGCGGTCGCGGCCCACGACGCGCCGGTCGCCCGAGCCCTCATGGAGGGCGGCGCCACTGCGGACCGTGTGCTGCCCGACGGGACGACGCCTCTGTGGCGGGCGGTCGACGCTGGCTCGCACGCGGTCTTCGAGGCCGTGCTCGGCCCGGAGGCCTCGCTGCGGCTCCCGGAAGCGTCTTGCGCGGCGCTGATCGCGCTGGCCTCGGACTGGTACCGGACGGGCGTCACCGAGGTCTTGCGGCGCAGGACCGGTGCGACGGGGCCCGTCACCACGGTCCGGGTCGAGGACGACGGGTACGACTGGGTGGACGAGGTCTCGCTCGGCGGGCTCATCGTGCGGGCCGGGCACGGCGCCATCCTGAGCACCCTCGAAGCGGCCTGCCGCGTTCCGACCCTTGTCGACGAACTGATCGCCCGTGCCGTGCGGCAGCCGGACGAGGAGCACGTCGACTGGTCGGCGGTCCGCTGGCTCCTCGTCCGGCGACGTGACGACGCGTCCTGGTCGGCCGTCGTCGCCCACCGCCACCACCCGGACCCGGTGCACCGCAGGTTCGTCGCCGACTATCTGCGAACGCGCTCGTTCTGCGACGTCGACCACCCGCAGTACGGGAAGCGCGAGACCGAGGTCCTCGCCGCCTGGTCCGCCGAGGAGACGGACAGCGGCGTTCTCGCCAAGGTGCTGGGCGCGTTCACGGAGTACGAGCATCCCGCCCTGGAGGCCGCGGGGCTGCGCCACGCCGGACATCCGGATCCGCGCGTGCGACGCGAGGTGCCGTACGCGTTCCTGACGAACGGTGGTCCGCATTCCCCGGCAGGCCGGGAGGCGCTGCTCGCCCTCGTCTGCGACCCGGACACGGAAGTGCGGCTCAGGGCCTGCTGGGTGAGCGGGGGCGATGAGACGCTCCGCCCCGACGTCACCCGGGCGCTGCTCCCCATGACCGAGGACACGGACCCCGCCGTGCGCCGCCGGGCGACCGAGATCCTGGCCGCTTCCCCGGACCGCACACCGGCCGTCGCGGACGCGCTGACGGCGATGCTGGACGCGGACGACCAGCTCGTCCGCCTGGAGGCCGCGTGGGGTCTCGCCCGCCGCGACGATCCGCGCACCGAGGAGGCGTACGAACGTGTGGGTCCCCTAGGCCCGGGGTTCGAGCACGACCACCGGGCCGGTGAGCTCCTGCACTTCAAGTGGCGCAAGCAGGACGCCGAGGCCGCGGCCTCCGCTACGGCTTCGTGAAGACCACGTCTGCCGCCCGCGCCACGATCTCGACCTCGTCGCCGAGCGTCCACTCGGCGACACGCGAGACCGTCGCCGCGGGCACCACGTCGCTGATGCCCTCGGCGGCCGGGATGTCATAGGTCGCGTGGGCGTCGTGCGGGAGGACCACGCGGAAGCCGAGCTCCAGCGCGGTGCTCGCCGTCGCCCTGACGCACATCTCCGACATCACGCCGCAGACGGCGAGTTCCCGCACGCCGGCGTCCTTCAGCAGCGATTCGAGCGGGGTCTCTTCGAAGCCGTCGTCGACGGTCTTGCGCAGGACGACCTCGCCCCGGTCCGTGTCCGCGGGCAGGTGGAGCTGCCAGCCGGGGGTGCCCGTCTCGTCGGAGGTGCCCGGCTCGCCGTCGTTCTGCAGCTGGACGACGAACGCGCCGTTGTCGCGCGCCCGGTCCAATAGACCCCGCACGCGGTCCAGGAGGCGTTCCGCGTCGGGCACGGCGCCGTCACCTGCGGCGAACGCGCTCTGCATGTCGACGATGATCAGTGCTTGGACGGGCGCGACCGCTTCGGTGGGGGCGTGGGGCGGTGTGGGGTGCGTGGGCTTCGGCTGGTTCGTCACCCCGTCATCATCCCTACGAGACGTCAGACCTCAACTTGATTAACGTACGGGGGTATGAGCACGGACCTGACCGTCCTTCTCGTTGTCGCCGCCGTCCTGGTCGCCGCGACCCTCGCCGTCGCGGTCGCCCTGCTCGTACGCCTCGTCCGGACCCGCCGCGCGCTGCGCAGAGCCGGTCTGCCCGTCGAGCGGCAGTGGGTGTTCTGGGCCGCCGTCGCCTACCTCGTGCTGCCGGCCGACCTGGTGCCCGACCCCGTCTATCTCGACGACATCGGGGTGCTGCTGCTGGCACTGCGGTCGATGCGGTCAGCCTCCGACGGGCCGCCCGCGCCGCGTGGTTGAGAGGCGGGCCTTCATGAGGAGGGCATGCATGCACTCCGTCACCTGTGTGACGTCCTCGACGAGCTGGTGGAACGGGAGGCGTACGTCGGCCTGGCCGCGGGCGCGTTCGAGACGCAGGGAGATCCCGTGCCGGTCGATGGCGAGCGGGCGGACCCGCACCACTCCTTGCAGGCTGTCGGGGCTGATGAGGCGGGTGAGCTGCTCGACGGCCTCCGGGTGGGCGTCGGCGAGGTGCGTGAGCAGGCGCGACTCCGCCTCGGCCAGCGGATCCGGGACGGTCAGGGCGAATTCGTCGAGCTCCACGCCCTGACGCTCCCCGGTGGAGTCGTGCAGCACGGCGCACGTCGGCTCGAAGACCAGGTGCTCACCGTCGTACCCCAGCGTTCCGGAGAGCCAGAGCCGCGCGCGGATGCGGTCCCGCAGCGGCACCGGCGAGACGTCGGCGAACTCGACCAGGGTGGACGGTTCGCCGCGCGGCGCGCAGATGACGGCGGCGGCGAGCGCGCTGTCCTCGGGCGGTGACAGCAGGATCCTGCCGTCCTCGGTCACGGTGTGCGCGCCCACGAGTTCGTCCCTGCCGATCTCCGTGGTCACCGCGCAGGACCACGCGGTGGCGAGCACTGAACGAGCGCGTGCCGCCGCTGTGGGCACGGTCGTGCTGCTGTGACGGACACCCATCCTCAACCTCCATTAGGTAAGCCTTGCCTAACTTATCGAAGATTCCTGAACAGGGCCAGTACGCGTCTTGGCCCCGCGCGGCGAACCGCGCGGGGCCAAGAGACGTACGTACAGAAGAGGAACCAGAGGTCAGTGGCCCCGGGCGATCCACTCCTCCAGATGGGGCGCTTCCGCGCCGACCGTCGTGCTGTCACCGTGCCCAGTGCGCACCACCGTCGCGGGCGGCAGCGTCAGGATCCGCTCCTTGATGGACTCCACGATCGTCGGGAAGTCACTGAACGAACGGCCCGTGGCGCCCGGGCCGCCGGCGAACAGCGTGTCGCCGGTGAAGACCGTGCCGAGGGCGGGCGCGTGCAGGCTGACCGCGCCGTGGCAGTGGCCCGGCGTGTGCAGCACCTTCAGGACCGCTCCCGCGACGGCCAGTTCCTGTCCGTCGGAGAGCTCGCCGTCCGGGGCGCGGTCAGGGTGCGTCTGCTTCCACAGCTCCGTGTCCGCCGGGTGCAGCAGGATCGGCGCACCCGTGCGGGCGGCGAGCGCCGGGGCCGCGTCGATGTGGTCGTCGTGGGCGTGCGTGCAGATGATCGCGACCAGCCGCCGTTCCCCCACGGCGGCCGCGATCGCGTCCGCGTCGTGCGCGGCGTCGATGACGACGCACTCACTGTCGTCGCCCACGATCCACACGTTGTTGTCGACGTCCCAGGTGCCGCCGTCCAGGGAGAAGGTCCCCGACGTGACGATGTGGTCGATGCGCACGCCGGACGCGTCGCGCTCGGTCTCGGCCGCCATCAGAACATCACCACCGAACGGAGGACGTCACCGTGGTGCATGCGCTCGAAGGCCTTCTCCACGCCTTCCAGGGCGATCGTCTCCGTGACGAACGCGTCCAGGTCCAGGCGCCCCTGCCGGTACAGGTCGATGAGCATCGGGAAGTCGCGGGACGGCAGGCAGTCGCCGTACCAGCTCGACTTGAGGGCGCCGCCGCGCCCGAACACGTCGAGCAGCGGCAGCTCGATCTTCATCTCCGGGGTCGGGACGCCGACCAGGACGACCGTGCCGGCCAGGTCGCGGGCGTAGAACGCCTGCTCGTACGTCTCCGGGCGGCCGACCGCCTCGATGACGACGTCGGCTCCGTTGCCGCCGGTCAGCTCGCGGATCGCCTCGACGGGGTCGGCGGAGCGGGAGTTGACGGTGTGCGTGGCGCCGAGGCCCTTCGCGGTCTCCAGCTTCTTGTCGTCGATGTCCACGGCGATGATCCGCGCGGCTCCCGCGAGGCGGGCGCCCACGACCGCGGCATTGCCGACGCCGCCGCAGCCGATGACCGCGACCGAGTCGCCGCGGCCCACGTCACCGGTGTTGATGGCGGCGCCGATGCCCGCCATCACGCCGCAGCCGAGGAGTCCGGCCGCGGCGGGCGAGGCCTCCGGGTCGACCTTGGTGCACTGCCCGGCGGCGACGAGGGTCTTCTCGGCGAAGGCCCCGATGCCCAGCGCGGGCGACAGCTCCGTGCCGTCGGTCAGGGTCATCTTCTGCTTCGCGTTGTGCGTGTCGAAGCAGTACTGGGGGCGGCCGCGCCGACACGCCCGGCACTGCCCGCACACCGCGCGCCAGTTCAGGATCACGAAGTCGCCGACCGCGACCTCGGAGACGCCCTCGCCGACCGACTCGACGACGCCCGCGGCCTCGTGTCCGAGCAGGAACGGGAAGTCGTCGTTGATGCCGCCCTCGCGGTAGTGCAGGTCGGTGTGGCAGACCCCGCACGCCTGGATCTTCACGACGGCCTCTCCCGGCCCCGGATCCGGGACGATGATCGTCTCGATCCGTACCGGCTCGCCCTTCGCGCGTGCGATCACGCCCTGCACCTGCTGCGCCATGACTACAGCCCTTCTCTGTCCACTCGTCTTACTCCCACATCGTTACAGGTCGAGCGCTTCGACACAGCACTCCCTCCGCCCCTTTCGGAGACCACAGGGCACCGATTCCGTGGACCACGCGTCCCGCGATCTAGGGTGTGTCCGTGCGCACCCTCGCCGCCCAGACCCTGCTGCCGGTCAACACGGCGCTCGCCGTCTCCCTGCTCGTGCTGCTGCTGGCCGCCGCGACGGCGGCAGCCGTCTTCCGGCTCGCCCCGGACGGCTCGCACGGCCGGGCGCGGGAGATCGTGATCGCGGGCGTCCGCGCAACCGCGCAGCTGGCGGCCGCGTCCCTCGTCATCGCCTGGGTCGTGCACCACACGGCCGCCCTCTACGCCTTCCTCCTCCTCATGTTCGCGGTGGCCACCCGCACGGCAGGCCGGCGCGTCACGACGAACTCCACCTGGTGGTGGGCGGCCCTGCCCGTCGCGGGACCCGTCGTCCCGATCGTCGCCGGACTCACCCTCGCGGGCCTGCTCCCGGTGCGGGGCGTCGCCATGATCCCCGTGACCGGCATCCTCATCGGCGGCGCGCTCACCGCGACGGTCCTCGCGGGCCGCCGCGCGCTCGACGAACTGCACACGCGGTACGGCGAGTTCGAGGCCGGCATCGCCCTCGGCCTGCCCGACCACGACGCACGCATCGAGGTGATCCGCCCCGCCGCGTCGGACGCGCTGCTGCCCGGCCTCGACCAGACCCGCACGGTGGGCCTGGTCACCCTGCCCGGCGCGTTCGTCGGCATGCTCCTGGGCGGCGCGTCCCCGGCGATGGCCGGGGCGGTGCAGCTCTTCGTGCTCATCGCCCTGATGGCGGTCCAGGCGATCGCGGTGGCACTGACGGTGGAACTGGTCGCGCACGGCCGCCTGCACAGAACGCCCCCTACGCCCCCTGCTCCCTCCACTCCCTCTGCTCCCTCTGGTCCCTCCGCTCCTTCGCGAGGAAGCCCGCCGCAGCCGCGGTGATCCGCCGCGCCCTGCGCGACGCGTCCGAGGCGCGGTCCCGGTCGTCCACTCCCCCGGCATCGGCACCGATATCGGCCTCCGGCTCCGCGCGGCGCCGCACGCTCTTGCTCTTGCTCTTGCTGAGCCGCACGGTTCGGCGGCTCATGAACGCCGCCCCTTCCGCAGGCCCTTCCTCAGGCCTTTCCGCAGGCACACGAACGCCGGAACCACACTGTCCGCGTCGGCGTCGTGCAGCAGATGCCGCATCTCGGCCGCCTCACCGTCCCGCATGCGCCGTTCCCGCTCCTCGTCCGTGAGGTCCAGTTCTGCGACGGTCGCCACGTCTCCCCCTCAGGCCGTACCCGAATACGTACTCCCCCCAGGATTCGTGGCTCCGGGGGCCGGGGATTGGGCGGAAGCCGGAGCGTATGCTCCGGATCATGTCTGTCTACGAAGCGGTGGAAATCGAAAACCTGCAGGGCGGCCCCGCCGACCTGCGTCAGTACGAGGGCAAGGCCGTGCTGGTCGTCAACGTGGCGTCCAAGTGCGGGCTCACCCCGCAGTACGCGGGCCTGGAGCGCCTCCACGAGCAGTACGCGGCGCGTGGCTTCAGCGTGCTCGGTGTGCCCTGCAATCAGTTCATGGGCCAGGAGCCCGGCACGTCGGACGAGATCGCCGAATTCTGCTCGGCGACGTACGGCGTGACCTTCCCGATGACGGAGAAGGTCGACGTCAACGGCGAGAACCGGCACCCGCTGTACGCGCGGCTCGTCGACACGGCGGACGCGGAGGGGCACACCGGCGACATCAGGTGGAACTTCGAGAAGTTCCTCGTCGATCCGTCCGGCAACGTCGTGGCCCGCTTCTCGCCGCAGACCGAACCCGACGCCCCCGAGCTCGTCGGCGCCATCGAGAAGCACCTGCCCGCCTGACGCCTCGTGAGCGGCCGCGCAAGTGATGTGACGGGGTGACACCTCCGGGCGGAGGGGGTCCCTCACCTCCGCCCGGAGCAGCGATACCTCCTACCGGGCCAAGCCGATCTGCGGACTCCGGGCGGCGCTCATACGGTGGCTGAATGGTCATCAGGTACCTTTCGCGCCCCTCCTCCTTCCGCACCGTGGCTCTCGCCCTCGGTGCTCTGGTCCTCCTGTCCTCACCTGCCGCCGCCACCGAGGCTCCGGCCGAACCCGCGCCGCCGCGGCCCGTCCCCGCGTACTCGTCGGCCCTCCTCGACCGGCCGGGCACCCAGGTCCGGCTCGGCCCCGGCGCCCCCGCCGCCCCCGCCGGTGTGTCCGCGCTCGCCTGGGTGGTGGCCGACGCCCACACGGGCGAGGTGCTCGGCGCGCGGAACGCGCACCGCAAGCTGCCGCCCGCCTCGACGCTCAAGTCGCTCTTCGCCCTGGCGACGCTCCCCCGCCTCGACGCCGACACGCGGCACGTGGTCGCGCAGCACGAGCTCGACCGGGTCGGCGAGGGCAGCAGCATGGTGGGGGTCGCGGAAGGGCGCGCCTACCGGGTCGCCGACCTGTGGCGGGGCGTGTTCCTCAGCTCGGGGAACGACGCCGTCCATGTCCTGGCGGGGCTCAACGGCGGTCTGCGCAAGACCGTTCAGGAGATGCGCGCCAAGGCCCGCGAGCTGGGCGCGCGCGACACCCATGTCGTGTCGCCCGACGGCTATGACGCCGACGGACAGGTCTCGTCGGCGTACGACCTCGCGGTCTTCGGCAGGGCCGGGCTCGCGGACCCGGAGTTCGCCCGGTACTGCTCGACCCGGGTCGCCCAGTTCCCCGCGGGCGGCTGGTCGTACCCCATCCAGAACACCAACCGGCTGCTGACCGGCGCCGACGGCGTGACGGCCTACCCGGGGCTCCTCGGCGTCAAGAACGGCTACACCAGCCATGCGGGCTCGACCCTCATCAGCGCGGCCCAGCGCGGCGGGCGCACGCTCGTCGTGACGGTGATGAACCCGCAGACGGGTGGTGGCCGGGCCGTGTACGAGGAGGCGCGGTCGCTGCTCGACTGGGGGTTCGCGGCGGCCGGGAAGGTGCAGCCGGTGGGCTCGCTGGTGCCGCCGGAGGAGAGCCGCCCGGCTCCCAGCCCCGCGCACGCGGGCGGGCAGACCGACCTGGCCGTGCAGCCCGACGACTCCGAATGGCCGGCGGTGCTGCTGGTCGCCGCGGGCTCGGCCGTCATCCTGGCGGGCTGCGTCATGGCCGTCCGGCGGCGGAGGGCTACGGTGGCCCGACGCAGGGACGCACGACGCGTCATCGAATGAGGCGTGCACCCGGTCGCTCGGGCGGTTGGCGGGCACGGGATGCGGGGAGGTCGTCCGGTGAGTGAGCTGCTGGGGGTGGCCGTGCTGGGGGCGGGCCACATGGGCGCCGACCACGTGCGGCGGATCGGTGGGACGGTGGGCGGGGCCCGCGTGGTGGCGGTCGCGGACCCCGACACGGCGCGGGCCGAGGCGGCGGTGGCGGGGCGCGCGGGGGTGTCCGTCCACCGGGAGGCGCAGGACGCGCTGCGTGCGCCGGGGGTGGAGGCGGTCCTGGTGGCCTCGCCGGAGGCCGCGCACGAGGAGGCCCTGCTCGCGGCCTGCGCGCTGGGTCTCCCGGTCCTCTGCGAGAAGCCGCTGACCCCCGATTCCGCGTCGGCCCTGAGGGTGGTGGAGGCAGAGGCACGCCTCGGGCGCAGGCTGATCCAGGTGGGGTTCATGCGCCGGTACGACACGGAGTACGCGGCGCTGAAATCGCTCCTCGACTCCGGGGACCTGGGCCGCCCCCTGCTGCTGCACTGCCGCCACCGGAACGTGTCGTCGCCCGCCCATTTCACGTCGTCGATGCTGATCAGCAGCTCCGTCTCCCATGAGATCGACGCGACGCGGTGGCTGCTGGGGCAGGAGATCACGGCGGTGACGGTGGTACGGCCGAGGCCGTCGGCGGGCGCGCCCCAGGGCCTGCTCGATCCGCAGCTGGTGCTCTTCGAGACGTCCGGGGGCGCGGTCGTCGACGTGGAGATCTTCGTCAACAGCGGATTCGGCTACGAGGTGCGGTGCGAGGCGGTCTGCGAACGGGGCAGCGCCCAGATCGGGGACGCGCACACGATGGTCGTCAGGACGCCGGGCCGCGCGTACGAGGACGTGGCCCAGGACTACCTGGTGCGGTTCGCCGACGCGTACGACCGGGAGGTACGGGCATGGGTGGCCGCCGCCCGCGAGGGCGGGGTCACGGGGCCGAGCGCGTGGGACGGGTACGCGGCGGCTGCCGTCGCCGAGGCGGGGGTCACCGCGCTGCGGACCGGGGCGCGTGCGGACGTGGAGCTGGCCGAGCGGCCCGCGCTGTACGGCTGAGGAGTCGCCGACTTTCCAGGCTTTCGATCCAGCAGATCGCCGCTCTTCTCAGACACCGCCGAGCAGGCGCGAGAGTCCCTGGTCGAGGTCCAGGCCCTCCCCCTCGCCGCCCGCGGGCACGACGGCGTACGACCGCACCAGGAACCTGCGCAGCACCATCTTGTCGAACTGCACCAGGGCCAGCCCTTGGTGCGAGTGGAACTCGAGGACCGTCCGGGCCCGCCCGCACGGCCAGATGTGCACGTCACCGCTGCCCGCCGGCGCACTCATCCCCTCCTCCAGGAGCTGCCTGGCGAAGATCCACGTGACCTCCGCACCGTCGAGCGAAGCCTGCGAAGGGAAGATCATCTGGATGGCCAGGGGGTCCTCCGCCGAGTAGCGCAGGACGACGGGCAGAGCGCGTTCGCGACCCTCGGGGGTGATGAGACGGGCACGTGCGGGCTGTTCGAGGGTGACGGCCATGAGCGGGGCTCCACTTCTGGTGTTTCTGGCGCTCTGTATCTCGGTGTCTCGGTGCTGTGCTGCGACTGCGGAGGTTCTGCGGTTGCGGGGACTCCTGTGCCCTTATGACCC
The DNA here is from genome assembly GCF_008642315.1 of Streptomyces venezuelae. Lineage (NCBI taxonomy): Bacteria > Bacillati > Actinomycetota > Actinomycetes > Kitasatosporales > Streptomycetaceae > Streptomyces > Streptomyces venezuelae. The sequence goes on from NZ_CP029192.1 coordinate 333,202, forward strand.
CCTAAGCGGGGGCGTTATTACGCCAATCTGTCGAGATTCCCATGTGACCTACGCCACTCGACTTCCCTTACTCGGACATTAGTGACCTAGAGTTGCGAACTCGTCCGAACCCCCCGCAGTGGGAACGGGAGAGTGTCCTGCCATGACCGACGTCCCTGCCGACGTCCCCTCGGGCATATCCGCGGAGCCTGCCGTCACGCCCGCCCGGGTGCCCACCACAGGCGATTACACGCGTGTCTTCGAGGCACATCAGTCACGCCTGTTGGCGTACGCGCGCTCGCTCACCGGCAACGCCTGGCTCGCGGACGATCTCGTCGCGGAGGCGCACTTCCGGGTGTGGCGGCGGCTGTCCGCCGGGCACGAGATCGAGAACGTACCCGCGTATCTGATGACGACCGTGCGACATCTGGCGGCGACGGTCGGCCGTGGCGCCGCGGGCCGGGAGACACCGCGCGACCCGCAGGCACCGGAGTCCCTCCGCGCGATGGGTGTGGAGGACTCCCCCTTCGGCGGGAACGGCACGGAACCGGATCCTGCCGTGCGCGTCTCTTCCGTCGACCTGCTGACCCGCGTCCTCGGGCAGCTGCCCGAACGGTGGGTGCAGGCGCTGTGGCTCGCGGAGGCCGAGGGGCAGCCGCTCGACACGATCGGCCGACGCATCGGCGCCGGGCGAGGTGCGACGGCCGTACTGCTGCACCGGGCGCGCGAGGGCATGCGTCAGGCGTTCCTCCGCGCGCACCCGGGAACCCCGGAGAACCCCTCGTGCGAGGGCCACTGGGACCGCATGCCCGCTCACGTCCGGGGCGAGGCGTCACCGCGCCAGTCGGAGCGGCTCCTGTCCCACCTGGCCGGATGCACGGACTGCCGCGCCCGCCTCGCCCTGCTGACCCGCGCGAACGACCGCCTCCCGGCGCTCACGGGCCCCGCTCTTCTGATCTTCGTCCTCGGCGGTTCGGGGAAGTTCCTCGTTCCGATGGTGGCTGTGGGCGCGGGGGCCGGGTCGGGGTCCGGCGCGGGGGCCGGGCCTGCGGTTCACGGAGGCGCCAGTGCGCTGCGACACGGGGTACGGCACGTCCTCACCGGCGGCGGGAAGCTGTCGGTCGCGGCATCCGGAGCGATCGGAGTGACCGTGGCGGGGGTCGTGGTCGCGGCGGGTCTGGCCCTGACCGGCGGAACGAGCCAGTCGGCGGCGCCGGAACCCCAGGCCGCGCCGGCGGAGACCGCCCTGCCTCATCGGCCGGCCCCGCCGTGGCAGGCAGCGCCGGAGGGGAAGGGCGAGGAAACGTCGGGCGAGTCGGGTGGTGGGGGCGATGCGGGCGGCTCGCGCGGCACGGGTGAGTCAGACGGCTCGCGCGATGCAGACGCGTCGGACGGTTCGCGCGATGCGGGTGCGGCGGACGGCTCACGCGATGCGGGTGCGGCGGACGGTTTGGGCGATACGGGTGAGTCGGAAGGTTCTCATCAGGCGGACGGCTCGGACCGCACCCGTGATTCGGCCGGCTCGGACGCCTCTGCCGACCGGCAGGAGACGCAGGACCCGTCCTCGCCTCCCCGCACGACAGCCGACCAGTCGGCGGGTCCGGGCCAGCCCCGGCCCCAGACCCCCGACCGCCCCGCACCCACCCGCCCCGCACCGGACGGCGAAGCGACCCCCACCCCACAGGAGCCGATCACTCCCCGGCCCACGCCCCCTCCAGTCCCACCCACACCCACGCCAACGCCGACACCGACACATCCACCCCTGCCGACCCCCACCCCCACTCCCACCCCCACCGAACCCCGGCCGCCAGTGGACCCCACACCCGTAGACCCCCACCCCAGCGACCCGGACTCCGTCTGCGAGCCCTGGATCGGCCCGATCCACATCTGCCACCGGCCCTGATCCGCCGCGGTCGACCGCCCGAGGCGCGGAACGAACACACCCGCACCGCCCCGGCACGCCCCCGCCCGCCCATGCGCCCCGCCCGCCCCCGATGCAGGATGGCCTCATGCTGCTCGCCCGGCTCGCTCACGTGTCCAAGGAAGTGGCCGCCACCTCGGCGCGGTCCCGGAAGATCGCGCTGCTCGCCGAGTTGTTCCGGACCGCCGAGCCGGACGACGTGCCGATCGCCATTCCCTACCTGTCGGGACGGCTGCCCCAGGGGCGGCTCGGAATCGGGTGGAGCACGCTCAAGCACGCGGTGCCGCCCGCCGACGAGCCGACGCTGACGGTGCGTGGTGTGGACGAGGCGCTCACCACGATCGGGGCGGTGGCCGGTGCCGGGTCGCAGGGGGAACGCAAACGGCTCGTCGGTGAGTTGATGGGTGCGGCGACCGAGGACGAACAGCGGTTCCTGATCGGGCTGCTGACCGGCGAGGTCCGACAGGGCGCTCTGGACGCGGTCGCGGTGGAGGGCCTCGCCGTGGCCACGGAGATCCCGGCGGACGCGGTGCGGCGCGCGGTGATGCTCGCCGGGTCCGTGAGCCCCGTGGCCCAGGCGTTGCTGGCGGACGGCGCGGAGGCTCTGGACGAGTTCCGGCTGACCGTGGGCCGGCCGATCCTGCCGATGCTCGCCCACAGCGCCGGTTCCGTCGCGGAGGGCATCGACAAGTTGGGGGCGTGTGCGGTCGAGGAGAAGCTGGACGGCATCCGCGTACAGGTCCACAGGGACGGGGACGACGTCCGCGTCTACACCCGCACCCTGGACGACATCACCGACCGCCTGCCCGAGCTGACCGCCGCCGCGCTCGGTCTGGACGGCTCGCACTTCATCCTGGACGGCGAGGTCATCGCGCTGGGCGCGGACGGGCGGCCCCGGCCGTTCCAGGAGATCGCGGGGCGCGTCGGGTCCCGCGTCGACGTGTCGGCGGCAGCGGCGGAGCTGCCTCTCTCCCCCGTCTTCTTCGACGCCCTGTCCGTGGCGGGGCGCGACCTGCTCGACCTGCCGTTCGGCGAGCGCCACGCCGAACTGGCGGCGCTGGTGCCCGAGCCCATGCGGGTGCGGCGCACGCTCGTCACCGACCCGGACGACGAGCGGCAGCGCGCCGAGGCCCAGGAGTTCTTCGAGGCGACGCTGGGGCGCGGCCATGAGGGGGTCGTACTGAAGGGGCTCGACGCTTCCTACAGCGCGGGGCGCCGGGGCGCGTCCTGGCTGAAGCTCAAGCCCGTGCACACCCTGGACCTGGTGGTGCTCGCCGCCGAATGGGGGCACGGCCGCCGCACCGGCAAGCTGTCCAACCTGCATCTGGGCGCGCGGCAGCCCGACGGCACGTTCGCCATGCTGGGCAAGACCTTCAAGGGCATGACGGACGCGATGCTCGCCTGGCAGACCGAGCATCTGCAGGGGCTGGCGGTCGAGGAGAACGGGTACGTGGTGAAGGTGCGCCCCGAACTCGTCGTGGAGATCGCGTACGACGGACTCCAGAAGTCCACGCGCTACCCGGCGGGCGTCACGCTCCGGTTCGCCAGGGTCCTGCGCTACCGCGAGGACAAGTCCCCGGAGGAGGCGGACACCGTGGAGACGGTGCTGCGGAACGGCCCCGCCGGGGCGTGACGGGCATGCCCAACGGCTGGGCGTGACCGGCGGATCAGACCGGCGTAACGGGTGTAACGGGCGTAACTCGTGATCTTGTGCCGCGTTGTCTCACGCATGCACACCATCAGCAGCACCCTCACCAAGAAGTTCGCCGCGGTCGTCGCCGCCTTCGCCACCGCGCTCGGCTGCCTCATCGCCACCGGGCCCTCGGCCGTCGCCGACGGCAAGTGGTGCAACCACTCGGTCTGCATCGAGACGTACGACTCCGGCACCTACCTGGGCCGTGTCGAGGTGTCGGTCACCAACACCAACCAGCCGAACCGCATCAGCGCCCGCGTGTGGACCACGAACGGCTGGAGCGCCAACACGAAGGTGGAGGACGTCGCCAAGTTCAGGACCTACCGCGATCAGGCGTACCCCCAGCGGCACTTTCCCGAGGGCACCCGGCTCTGCGCGGAGGGCTTCCGCGGCGGGTCGAGCGTGGGGCTGCCCTGCGTGACCCTCACCGCCTGATCTCCCCGGGTGGATTTTGCCAATCCTTGGCCCCGATAGGGTGACGGGCCGGGGGAGATCCATCCATTACGCAAGGGGAGAAGCTGTGCCCGCCTCACGACTCAGCCGTACGCCGCTTCCTGGCATCGGCATCCGGTACGACCTCACGACCCGAGAACAGCAGCGCCTCTCGGTGATCGCGCACCGGGACGGAGCACGGACGCTGAGCGCCTACCGGTCCGACGACCCGGACGAGTGCGCGCTCTCGACGCGACTGAGCTCCGGTGAGGCCGACGCACTCATCGACGCCCTCATGCCCTCGCACCACAGCCCGACCCTCCTGCACACCACCGACCTGGGTCTGGTCGCCGAGCGCGTCCTGCTCTCGGCGACCTCCCACTGGAACGGCCGGCTCCTCGGCGAGACCCGGATGCGGACCGAGACGGGTGTGTCGATCGTGGCCGTGCTGCGGAGGGCCGACGCCATTCCGTCGCCCGCCCCCGACTTCCGCCTCGCGGGCGGGGACACCCTGATCGTCATCGGGACGCGCGAAGGCGTCGAGACCGCCGCGACGATACTCGGGCGGGAGTGACCGTATGCATTCCGCTGTCTTTCTGATCGAATTCGGCGCGATCATCCTCGCGCTCGGCCTGCTCGGCCGGTTCGCGGGTCGATTCCAGTTCTCGCCGATCCCGCTGTACCTGCTCGCCGGACTCGCGTTCGGCGAGGGCGGCCTGCTGCCGCTGGGCGCCAGCGAGGAGTTCGTCGCCATCGGCGCCGAGATCGGCGTCATTCTCCTGCTGCTGATGCTCGGCCTCGAATACACGGCCAACGACCTCGTCAGCAACCTCAAGACGCAGTACCCCGCCGGTCTGGTCGACTGCACCCTCAACGCGCTGCCCGGCGCCATCGCCGCGCTGCTCATGGGCTGGGGCCCGGTCGCCGCCGTCGTGCTCGCCGGTGTCACCTGGATCTCGTCGTCCGGTGTCATCGCCAAGGTCCTCGGCGACCTCGGCCGGCTCGGCAACCGCGAGACGCCCGTCATCCTGAGCGTCCTGGTCCTCGAAGACCTGGCGATGGCCGTCTATCTGCCCATCATCACCGCCCTGTTGGCAGGCGTCGGTCTCGCGGCCGGCAGCCTCACGCTCGCGATCGCGCTGGGCGCGGCCGGCATCGTGCTCTTCATCGCGGTGCGGTACGGACGGCTCATCTCGCGGTTCGTCTCCAGCGACGACCCGGAGAAGCTGCTCCTGGTGGTGCTTGGTCTGACCATCCTCGTCGCGGGGATCGCGCAGCAGCTCCAGGTGTCCGCGGCCGTCGGCGCGTTCCTGGTCGGCATCGCGCTGTCCGGCGAGGTCGCCGAGGGCGCGCACTCGCTGCTCGCGCCGCTGCGTGACCTCTTCGCTGCCGTCTTCTTCGTCTTCTTCGGGCTGCACACCGACCCGTCGAGCATCCCGCCGGTGCTGCTGCCCGCGCTCGCGCTCGCCGTCGTGACCGCCCTGACGAAGATCGCGACCGGTTACTGGGCGGCCCGCCGTGCGGGCGTCTCGGTCAAGGGCCGCTGGCGGGCGGGCGGCGCGCTGGTGGCGCGCGGCGAGTTCTCCATCGTCATCGCGGGACTCGCGGTCGCGGCGGGCATCGAGCCTTCGCTCGGCCCGCTGGCCACGGCTTACGTCCTGATCCTCGTGATCGTCGGCCCGCTGACCGCCCGTTACACGCAGCCCATCGCCGGTTACGTGGGTGGCGTGCTGGCGCGGCGTCGTGCGCCGGCCGCCGAGGCCGTGCAAGTGCCCGCCCCCCGCGACCCGGTCGAGGTCGAGGCCCTGGACGGGCGGGACGCGGGCGACCGGTCCTAGGGCCGGTACACGGGGACCGAGGTCGTCGTCGCGCCGGGCGGCACGCGGGAGGCAGGACTCCCCGTGCCGCCCGATGCGTCGGCCGACCGCCGCCGGATTACCGGCCGGCGCATCTGGGCCGGAAGGCCGCGTCGGCCGGCCCCTCGCGGTCCAGCGCGTTCAGCACCCACTGGGCGACGACCGGATCCTTCGTCGCCTGGTCGTGCATGAACGGGTCCAAGGGGCAGCGGTCCTGGAGGACCACGTTCGTGACGTACTCCTTCGGGCCGTTCAGGAGGGCGCTGGTGTACGGGATCACCACCTCGTCGTACCGCGTGGTGACCACGGTGTAGTCGGGCCCGGCCGGTGTCTCGGTCCCCTCGTTGAGCTTCGCGAGCAGCTCGGAGCCCGTCATCTGGTCGAGGCAGGCCGGGCAGGCGATGTCTCCGAGGGGCTTGGCCAGGGGGTTGGACGTGCCGTGGTTGGACGGCACGATGCCGACCAGGTCGTCGACCTTGTCCGCGCCGCCGAGGAATTTCACGTAGTAACGGGGCATCATGCCGCCCTGGCTGTGCCCGACGAGGTCGACCTTCGCCGCCCCCGTGGCGGCGCGGACGGCCTCGACGAAGTCCTTGAGCTCCTCGGCCGACCGCGGGACCGAAGCGGTCGCCAGCTTCCCGTAGTTGAACGCGAAGACGCAGTGACCCGCCCTCTTCAGCTTGGGCGAGAGCGCGGCCCAGTTCTCCGCCATCAGTTTGAACGTGCCGTTGACCAGGACGACGGGCTGCGGGTGCGCCGCGTCAGGCTTGCACGACCAGTCGTTGGCGCCGCGGGGCGGGATGTCCAGGACCGAGGCGGGCACGGAGGAGGCACGGGCCGGGGCGGCGAGGCCCACGCAGGCGAGGGCGAGGGCGGCCGCGGCGGTCAGCAGGGACCGGGCGGCGGGACGCAGGTGCATCGGATCATTCCCAACGTTGGATGACGTGTGGCGCATGGCGTGTGACGTGAGATGGATAGCGCGTGGCGCATGGACGAACGCAGTTCGACAATGTCGACCGCTGGACGTGATCATTTTCGGTGTCAACACACCCTGTCAAGGGGGTTACCGACCGGTACAGGCGCTTCCTGCGCGGAACAGATCGTTCCGATCGTTCGGCGGCATACGGGCAGTTCGGGCAGTTCGCGGACTCGCCTCCCACGAGCACACCCCGGCCTGGCACGATGCTCTCCATGACCACTGGGCCGGTGTTCCGCCTCGCACGAGCCGCGATGTTCGCGGCCGTCTGCGTGGTGGCGACGGCCTTCGGTCACGCGATCATGTCCGGTGCCCCGTTGCCCTGGTGGGCCGTGGGGTACGCGTTCGCCGCCACGGCCGCCGCCGCGTGGTGGCTGACGGGGCGTGAGCGCGGGGCGGTCGCGGTCATCGGCGCCACGGTCGCGGCGCAGCTGTGTCTGCACGAACTGTTCGGTCTGGCACAGCGGATGGCCGGCCCGTCGGGCGGGGGCGGGGCTCCGGCCCTCGCGCGGAGTCACCCCGACGACGGCCTGAACCACATGAACCATCCGATGCCGATGTCCGTGCCGTCGCCCGGTTCCTCCGGCGGCGGCTCGTCCGCCGCTTCGATGCACTCCGGCGCCATGCCCGACGAGGGCCTGTCCCACTGGATCATGTCCGTCTTCGGGCACAGCGGCTTCGGCATGTTCCTCGCCCACGTCGCCGCGGCGCTGATCTGTGCCCTGTGGCTCTGGCGCGGCGAGGCCGCCGTCTTCCGCACGGGACGTGCGCTCGCGGCAGCCGTGTTCGTGCCGCTGCGGTTCGTTCTCGCGGTCGTCGTCGCGGCCCTTCCCCCGACGCCGCCCCACGTCGGCACGCGCGTGCCCGTGCCGCGGCTGCGCGGGGTCCTTCTCCAGCACGTCGTATCGCGCAGAGGTCCGCCGGTCCTTCCGGTCTGTTCCTGAAACCGCCCGCGCCCCTCGGTGCCGGGCGGATCGTCGGCGTTCGCGCCGATTCCCGAACTCCCTTCACCGAAGGACCTTTTGCGATGACTCCTGCCCTTTTGCGGTCCCGGCCCGGCGTGGACCCGACCCGCGACGAGCTCACCACCCAGTGGGCGCTCGCGGCCCGCGACGGCGACGCCCAGGCGTTCGAGCAGTTCGTCCGGGCCACACGCCGCGACGTCTGGCGCTTCGTCGCCCACCTCAGCGGTGACCTGCACGGCGCGGACGACCTGACCCAGGAGACGTATCTCCGTGCCCTGACCGCACTGCCGGGCTTCGCCGCGCGGTCGAGCGCCCGCACCTGGCTGCTCTCCATCGCGCGGCGGGTGGTCGCCGACCGCTTCCGCTCGGCGGCGGCCCGGCCCCGGATCGCCGACACCGGCGACTGGCAGGCGGCCGCGGAACGGGCCCAGCCGAACGGCCTGCCCGGCTTCGACGAGGGCGTGGCGCTGCTCGACCTCCTGGAGACCCTCGACGCGCCGCGCCGCGAGGCGTTCGTCCTGACCCAGCTCGCCGGGCTTCCGTACGCGGACGCGGCGGACGCCGTCGGCTGCCCGATCGGCACGGTGCGTTCGCGCGTGGCGCGGGCCAGGGAACGGGTGAGCGAGCTGCTGCTCGCGGCGGACGACGCCGCGTAGCGGTACGCACCGCGGAGCCCGGGCACTCCCCCACCGCGGCCGGGGCCTTCGGAAAGGCCCCGGTCGCGGCCCCCGAGCAGGGCGTTTAGCGTGGTGCGGGGGTGTCTGGAGGTCGTCGCCATGGACCGTGAAGCCATGCCAGCGCCGGAACCCGCACCGGCGTCCGATCCCGCGCGTCGGGCCGGAGCGTCCGTGCCGCACACGGGAGGCGGGCGGCACGAGCATCGCTGGCTGATCCTCGCGGTGGTCGGCATCGCCCAGCTCATGGTGGTGCTCGACGCGACCATCGTGAACATCGCGCTGCCCTCGGCCCAGAAGGATCTGGGATTCTCCGACGGCAACCGCCAGTGGATCGTCACCGCGTACGCGCTCGCCTTCGGCTCCCTGCTGCTGCTCGGCGGGCGCATCGCCGACCTGGTGGGCCGCAAGGTCGTCTTCCTGGCCGGTCTCGCCGGGTTCGCGGTGGCGTCCGCGATCGGCGGCGCTGCGACGAGCTTCTCGATGCTGGTGGCGGCCCGCGCCCTGCAAGGCGTGTTCGGCGCGCTGCTCGCGCCCGCGGCGCTCTCTCTGCTGACGACCACGTTCACCGATCCGCGGGAGCGCGCCAAGGCGTTCGGCATCTACGGCGCGATCGCCGGAGCGGGCGGCGCGGTGGGGCTGCTGCTCGGCGGGGTGCTCACGGAGTATCTGAACTGGCGCTGGTGCCTGTACGTGAACCTCGCGTTCGCCCTGATCGCCATGGTCGGCGGCGCGCGGCTGCTGCACGCGGGCGCTCCCCCGGACCGCCCCAAGCTCGACGTGCCGGGCACGCTCCTGGTGTCGGCGGGCCTCTTCTGCATCGTGTACGGCTTCTCCAACGCCGAGACGCACGCCTGGAGCGATGTGCTGACCTGGGGGTTCCTTGTCGTCGGCGCGGTGCTGCTGGTGCTGTTCGCGTGGTGGCAGACCAAGGCCGCGCATCCGCTCCTGCCCCTGCGGGTCGTCCTCGACCGGGACCGCGGGGCGTCGTTCCTCGCGATGTTCATCTCGGGCGCCGGCATGTTCGGCGTGTTCCTGTTCCTCACGTACTACTTGCAGCAGATCCTGCAGTACACGCCCGTCAAGACCGGCCTGGCCTTCCTGCCCATGGTGGCGGTGATGGTGGTGGCCTCCGTGGTGACCACCAACAACCTGGTGCCCCGGGTGGGCGCGAAGCCGATCGTGCCGCTGGGCATGGGGCTCTCCGCGGCCGGTATGGCCTGGCTCACCGCCCTGGACGTGACCAGCGGTTACGCGGCGCACGTCCTGCCACCGCTGCTGGTCGCGGGACTCGGGCTCGGTCTCATCTTCGCGCCGGCGATGAGCATGGCGACGGCCGGCGTCGCGGCCCATGACGCGGGCGTCGCCTCGGCGATGGTCAACACCAGTCAACAGGTGGGCGGTTCGATCGGCACGGCCCTGCTGAACACGCTCGCCACCACGGCCGCCTCCAACTACCTGGTCGGCAAGAAGCCGAGCCCGGAGGTGCAGGCGCAGGCGGCGATGCAGTCGTACTCGACCGCGTACTGGTGGTCGGCCCTCTTCTTCGCGATCGGCCTGGTCGTTACGGTGATCCTGTACCGCAGAGGGGCGCCGGCACCGACACCGACGGACGGCGGCGCGGTCCACATGTAGGGCGGTGGGGCGATGGGTTCGGGCCCGGACACGGAGCAGGCCGGGGGCGGGGTCGCCCTCGCCTCGGCGCGCGGCCGCTGGGTGCTGATGTGCGCGGTGCTCGCGTCGGGCATGGCACTGCTCGACGGCACGGTGGTGAACGTCGCCCTTCCGACGCTCGGCAAGGACCTCGACGCGTCCCTCTCGGCGCTGCAATGGGTCGTCAACGCCTACATGCTCACGCTCTCCGCGCTGCTGCTGCTCGGCGGGGCGCTCGGCGACCGCATCGGGCGGCGCCGCACGCTCGTCATCGGCGTGGTGTGGTTCGCGCTGGCCTCCGCGCTGTGCGGGCTCGCGCAGGACGCCGGGACACTCATCGCGGCCCGCGCGCTCCAGGGCGTCGGCGGTGCGTTGCTGACGCCCGGTTCGCTGGCGCTGGTCCGCGCCTCCTACCGACCGGACGACCAGGCCCGCGCGGTGGGCGCGTGGTCGGGGCTCGGCGGGGTGGCCGGGGCGGTCGGGCCGTTCCTCGGCGGCTGGCTCATCGACGGGCCCGGCTGGCGGTGGATCTTCCTGATCAACGTGCCGCTGGCCGCGCTGGTCCTGTTCGCGGTGCGGCACGTGCCGGAGAGCCGCGACGAGACGGCGGCACAGCAGCCGTTCGACGTGCCCGGCGCGTGCCTCGCCGCGCTGTTCCTCGCGGGCGTCAGCTTCGCGCTGATCGGGGCGTCCGGGGACACATCGGCGGCCGGAGTGATCCTCCCGGCGGTGCTGGGTCTCGCGGCCGGCGCGGCCTTCGTCCTGGTCGAACACCGCGGCAGGAACCCGATGCTTCCTCTCGAACTGTTCCGCTCGCGCCTGTTCAGCGCGGCGAACGTGATGACGCTCTGCCTGTACGCGGCCATCGGCGGCATCCTGTTCATGCTGCCCGTGCAGTTGCAGACGACGCTCGGCTACGACGCGCTGCGCGCGGGCACGGCGACGCTTCCGATCACCGTCCTGATGCTGCTCCTGTCCGCGTCCGCGGGCGACCTCGCCCGGCGCCTCGGCCCGCGCCTGCCGCTCGTCGCCGGGCCGCTGGTGGCGGCCGCGGGGGTGCTCCTGATGCTGCGGGTGCGGCCCGGCGCGGGGTACGTCACCGAAGTCCTGCCCGCGGTGGTGGTCCTCGGCCTCGGCATGAGCCTCTTCGTGGCACCGCTCACGGCGACGGTGCTGGCCTCCGTCGACGCGAGCCGCGCGGGGCTCGCCAGCGGCGTCAACAACACGGCGGCGCGCATCGCCCAGCTGCTCGTCGTCGCCGGGCTGCCGCTCGCGGTCGGCCTGTCCGGCACGGCGTACGCGGATCCGGACGCGCTGAACGCGTCCTTCGGCAAGGCGGCGGTGGGCTGCGCGGCGCTGTTCGTCCTCGCGGCGGCCGCCGCCGCGGTGTTCGTCCGGCCCGGCCGGACGGCGGCCTGGGACGGCGAACCCGGCGAGCACGGCAGCGAGCCGCAGTGCAGGACGTGCTGCGGGGTGCAGGCGCCACCGCTGGAGCCCGGCGGACGTACCGGCGAGTGATGGCCCGGGGCGCCCTCGATACCTGGTGGCGCAGGGGACGTTACGTACAACTCCCGCCGGCTGTTGCAGACAGACATCAGCTCCAGGTTGAGCAAGCTCACCTCGGGGCCGGCACGCTGTGGGGGCGGCGGCTACCGCGCTGCCTCCCGTACGAACAACGTCACCGACACGCTCGCCTCGAAGCCGTTGCTCCGCATCAGCGCCGCCGACGCGGTGTTGCGGGACTCGACGTCGGTGACGACGGCCCTCGCGCCCGCCTCCGTGAGCGTCGCGCAGCAGGCCTTCACGAGGCGGCTCGCGATGCCCTGCCCCTGGTACTCGGGGGCGCTCGCGATCCACTCCAGGTTGCCCCAGTCGGTGCGCTGGTCGAAGCCCATCGAGCCGAGGACGTACCCGGCGAGGTCGTTCCCGGCGAGCGCGACCCAGCACGCGGACGCGTCGCCGTCCATGTGCCGGGCGATCGCCGAGAGGGACCAGGAGGTGTACGGCTTGACCGAGGTGTCGTAGACGCGGCGGCCCAGCGCGAGCACGTCGGCCAGATGGGTGGCCCGCATCGGTTCGAGGACGATCTCCGTCTCGCGCGCCGGCGCGGCGGGGCTGGTCATGGGGCCTCCCAGGGGCGGTGCGGCGCCGGGGCCGCGGCTGCGTGCACCTCACGCTATGAGGCGGCGGGGCCGCACGCATGCCCCGAGGGCCGCGCGAGTGGCTGTCGTGTGGCTGTCGTGGGGATTGCGCGAGCGGCTGCCGGGGGCTGCCCCAGTACCCGCCGGGGCGCCTCGGCTGCGACGAACGAAACGCCGACCCCGACGCGCCGGGCCGACGCCCGACCCGCCTCCGCCACCCCAACTCGCCCAATCCTGCGCCCCTTTGATCAGTTGGACGCGTGTCCGAGGCACCCCTCGGGAGCCCTTATCGTGGACGGCATGTCCGTTCCTGAGCTCATCCGCATCGTCTCCCGCTCCTCCCCCATGGCCCTCGCCCAGGTGGAGCGCGTCCGTACCGAACTCGCCGCACTGCACCCCGGCATCCGTACCGAGGTCGTGCCGGTCACCACCTCGGGGGACCGCTGGATGGGCGATCTCGCGGCGCTCGGCGGCAAGGGAGCGTTCACCAAGGAGGTCGACGCGGCGCTGCTCGCCGGCGAGGCGGATCTCGCGGTGCACTGCGTGAAGGACGTACCCGCTGACCGGCCGCTCCCCGCCGGCACCACGTTCGCCGCGTTCCTCAAGCGGGACGACATCAGGGACGCGCTCATCCACCCGGACGGTCTCACCCTCGACGAGCTGCCCGCCGGCACCCGCATCGGCACGTCGTCGGTGCGCCGCGTGGCGCAACTCGCGGCCTCGCACCCGGAGTTGCAGTGCGTGCCGATGCGCGGCAACGCCGGACGCCGCCTGGCGAAGCTCGCGGCCGGTGACGCCGACGCGCTGCTGCTCGCCCAGTCGGGCCTCGACCGCATCGGCCGCCCCGAGCTGGCCAGCGAGATCCTGTCGGTGGAGACGATGTGCCCGCCGATCGGCGCGGGCATCCTCGCCCTGCAGTGCCGCGAGGACGACACCGCGACCATCGACGCCGTGTCGGACCTGGGCGACAAGGACGCCTGGCGGGAGGCGACCGCGGAGCGCATGTTCCTGCACGTCCTGCAGGGGCACTGCAACTCGCCGATCGCCGGGTTCGCCCGTTCGGAGCGGGGCGGCGACCTGTCGCTGCGCGCCTGCGTGTTCACGCCCGACGGCAAGACGGTGCTGAACGCCCACGAGTGGGCGGGCCCGCTCGACCCGGCGACGCTCGGCACGTCCGTCGCCGTGGCGCTGCTCCGGCAGGGGGCGCGCGAGCTGATCGACGGCATCGCCCACTGAGTGTGACCGCGTCTCTCGTCGCGTATGACGGGAGTTCTCCCGCTGTGTGATGAAACGATGACAGCGGTCCTGAGCGGCGGTTTCACGGGTTCTGCTGGACGGCATGAACCACGAGAACACTGCCTCCCGGAATCCCCTGCGGCGCTCCGCCGCACTCGCGCTGGCCGCCGCGGTGGGCGTCACCGTCCTGGCCGCCTGCGGCGGCGGCACCGCGGACGGCAGGAGTGAGAACGCCGACGCGCACACGAACACGGACGCGCCCCGGGTCCTCTGGATGGGCGACTCCATTGCGGGCGCCGAGGCCCCGGCACTCGGCGCGGCGCTGAAGGCGGGCGCCGTCCCCTTCAAGTCGATGGCGGCCGACGGCGGCGGTGGCGTCGTCGGCGAAGTGGCGGGGCCGACCTGGGACGAGCTGCCGAAGGAGCTCGGCTCCTTCAAGCCGGACGTCGTCGCGTACCAGATCACCACCTACGACTGGGGCACGCCCGACGAACAGCGCGCGGCCTACGACAAGCTCGCCGAGACGGTCGGCGACGCGGGCGCCGACCTCGTCCTCGTCACCGCGCCTCCCTTCAAGATCGACGCGTTCTACAAGCCGCACGCGGCCGAGATCAAGACCGCCCCGCGGTCCGCCAAGTCCGTGGCCGACCGGCACAAGGACAAGGTCCGCTTCCTCGACTCCGCCGCCCTGTGGGGCACCGACGGCACCGCGCCCAAGGCGCACCGCAGCAAGGACGGCATCCACTCCTGCCAGCAGGGATCGGCCGCCTTCGCGCAGTGGCTGACCAAGGAGTTGGGCCGCCTGTACTCGTTCACGCCCGCTCCGGCGGAGCAGTGGGCGACCGGCTCGTGGACGGGTTCCAAGGTGTACGGACCGCTGGGCTGCAAGTGACACTCGCATCCGCGCCCGCCCCGACCGCGCCGCGTCCGCCGGCCAAGCGCCACATCGCACCCCTGGACGGGCTGCGGGGCCTCGCCGTCCTGGGTGTGCTGCTCTTCCACGCGGGCCGGTTCGACGGCGGCTTCCTCGGTGTCGACCTGTTCTTCGTGCTGTCCGGGTTCCTGATCACCGGCCAGCTCCTGAAGGAGGTCACCCGTGACGGGCGCGTCGACCTGCTCGCCTTCTGGGGCCGCCGCGCCCGGCGTCTGCTGCCCGCCCTCGCCGTGACCGTGGCGGGAACGCTGCTCCTGGTGTGGGCCTTCGGCTCGGTGACCCTGTTGCGGTTCGGGCTCGACGACACCCCGTGGGTGCTGGGCAACCTCGCCAACTGGCACTTCGTCGCCGACCAGGTCGGCTACTGGGACTCGGCGGACACGCGGGTCTTCAGCCATCTGTGGAGCATCGCGGTCGAGGAGCAGTTCTATCTCGTCTGGCCGCCGGTCCTGTACCTGGTCGCGTTCGGGCGGGGCCGGTTCCGGTCGCGCCGGGGCATGGGGCGGCGGGCAGGGTCCGGAATCGATGGGCGGGTCGCCGCCCTCGCCGCCGTCGGGGCGGTGGTCTCGCTGGCGCTCATGATCGCCCTCACGGGGCCGGTCGACACCACGCGCGTGTACGAGGGCACGGACACCCGCGCGTTCTCGCTACTGCTCGGGGCGCTGATGGCGACCACTCCGGCCACACGCGCCGTGGCGCGGCTCGGGTCCCTGGGGGCCTCATGGGCCGCGCTGTTCCTGGCCTGCGGCATCGCGGCGTACTGGTCGCTGACCGACGGACAGAACTCGCCCGCCCTGTTCCGAGGCGGTCTGTTCCTGCACGCCCTTGCCGCCGCCCTGCTCATCGGCTGCCTCGCGCAGGCACCGGACGGTCCCGTCGGCCGGGTGGCGGGCAGCGCCCCGCTGCGCAGACTCGGCACGGTCTCGTACAGCCTCTACCTGTGGCACTGGCCGGTCTACGTCCTGCTGAGCGAGGAGCGGCTCGGCAGGACGGGCTGGGACCGGACCGCGCTCATCGTCGCCGTGTCCGTCGCGGCCGCCGCCCTGTCGAAGTACCTGGTCGAGGACCCCGTGCGGTTCCGGGCGCGCTGGGCACACGGCCGCTCGGGCGCGGTCGCGCTCGTCGCCACCTTCGCCGTGCTGGTCGCGCTGTGGGCCGCCCTGCCCGTGCCGCGGGCCGGGGCCGGGTCCGTGGACGTCACGCGACTCTCCGCCGACGGCTGAGTCCACGTACGACGGCGTAGCGGGGCGAGATGGGCGAAGATCGCAGAGAGATCACCGACGGGAGCACATCGCCATGCCACGAGTTCTGCTGATCGAGGACGATCCCGCGGTGCAGAAGGGCGTGTCTCTGGCGCTCCGCCGCCGGGGTCACGAGCTGGAGGTGGCGGCCAGCGGCGAGACCGGCCTGCTCACCCTGGAGCGGTTCCGGCCCGATCTGGTCCTGCTCGATCTGATGCTGCCGGGCATGTCCGGTCTGGAGGTCTGCCGCCGCATCCGCGAGACGATGCAGCTGCCGATCATCATCCTCTCCGCCCGGGGCGACGACATCGACCTGGTCGTGGGCCTGGAGGCGGGCGCGGACGACTACATCGTCAAGCCCGCGAGCGGTGAGGTCATCGAAGCCCGGATGAAGGCCGTCCTCCGACGTGTCGTGCCGCAGGATCCCGCCGCCGACTCCGGCCGGGACGGGTCCACCGGACGGGTCCGTGCACACGGCCGGGAGGACCACGGCGATCTCGCCGTCGACCGCAGCGCGCTGCTCGTGTCCAAGGCGGGCCGCGAACTGTCTTTGGCGCCCTCCGAGTTGAAGCTGCTGCTCTTCCTTTCCGCGGCGCCGGGGCAGGTCTTCAGCCGCCAGCATCTGCTGGAACAGGTGTGGGAGCACAGTTTCTACGGTGACGCCCGGCTGGTCGACGCCTGCGTCATGCGGCTGCGCGGCAAGGTCGAGGACGACCCGCGCCGGCCGGTGTACATCCAGACGGTACGAGGCTTCGGGTACCGGTTCGGGCCCGTGCCCCGGCCGGACGGCGGCGAGCAGCGGCGTCAGGACGAGCGGTGAGGCTGCGGCCGCCCAGGGGCCTGCGCGTCCGCCTCGTCGTCGCGTTCCTCCTCGTCTCGGCGCTCAGCGCGCTGATCACCGCCGCGCTCACGTTCCGTCAGGCGCGGTCCGCGATCCTCGACCGGACGCAGGACAACGCCGTCCACGAACTGCGCGCCCAGGTCGACTCCCTCGCCCCCGACCTGCCCTTCCCGCCCACCACGCAGGACCTGCGCAACTTCACCCTCCAGCTGGACAGGGCGGGCACGTCCCGCGACTGGCGGACCGCCGCGTCGTATCGGGGCGGGCCACCGGTCAGCGCTCCGGGCGCGGAGCGGAGCACGGCGATTCCCGCGGCCCTGCGCGAGGCGGTAGGGCAGCGGAAGGACGCGGTCGTGCGGCAGCGGGTCGAACGTGACGGCACGCCGTGGCTCGTCATCGGCATGCCCGTCCTCTACGGCACGGACGGTGAGGGGGACCGGGCCGCCGCGTCCGGTCTGGTGGTGTACGCCGACTTCTCACTGGACGGCGACAAGGCCGACATCGCCGCGCTGGTCACCGCCGCACAGGCGGGCGCCGTCCCCGCGCTCGTCATCGCCCTGGCCCCGGCCCTGTTCGCGGCGCGCCGCGTCCTGCGCCCCGTGCGCGGCCTGCGCAACGGCGCCGAGCAGCTCGCGTCGGGCGACCTCGGGACCCGGCTCCCGGTGACCGGGCACGACGAACTGTCCGACCTCACGCGGACCTTCAACGCCATGGCCACGCACCTGGAACGGGACGACGCGGAGCTGCGCCGCATGGAGGCCACCGCGCGTCGCTTCGCCGCCGACGTGGCTCACGAGCTGCGGACGCCGCTCGCCGCGATGGCGGCGGTGACCGAGGTGCTCGACGAGGACGCGCACAGCGGGGCCCTGCCCGCGGACACCGCCGACGCCGTCCTCCTCGTCAGCGAGGAGACCCGCAAGCTGACCCGGATGGTCGAGGACCTGATGGAGGTGTCCCGCTTCGACGCGGGCGCCGCCACTCTCCACCTGGACGAGGTCGCGCTGCGCACGCTCGTCGAGAAGACGGTGCACCTGCGCGGCTGGCAGGTGCCGCCGGGCCGGGTCGTGGTGGAGGTGCCCGACGACGTACGTGTGTCCGTCGACCCGAGACGGATCGATGTCGTCCTGGCCAACCTCATCGGCAACGGACTGCGCCACGGCGCTCCTCCGGTCGTCGTCCGGGCACGGCACGAGCCGGGTTCCGGTCCCGAGGACCCCGAAGGCGGCACGGTCGTCGTCACGGTCACCGACCACGGCCCCGGCATCCCCGATGACGTACTGCCGCACGTCTTCGACCGTTTCTACAAGGCCGACGCGGCCCGCACCCGATCCGAGGGAAGCGGCCTGGGTCTCGCCATCGCCGCCGAGAACGTCCGCCTGCACCACGGCACTCTCACCGCCGCCACCTCCCCCGAGGGCGGCGCGGAGTTCACCCTCACGCTGCCCGTCGCACTCCCCCGACCCGAAGTGGAGGAAGGGCCATGAGGACACCGCACCCGTGCGTCCCCCTGCTCGCCCTCGTACCGCTGCTGGTGGCGACCGGCTGCGGCGTCAGCACGACCGCACCGCAGGAGGCGGGCGCTCCCGCCTCCGGCATCCAGCGCCCCGGCACCAGCGCGGACCACGCCCGCCTCTACTTCGTCGGCCCGTACGGCCTGCGCGCCACCACCCGCCCCACCGACCGCCCCCTGCTCCCCCAGCAGGCCATCGACCTCCTCCTGGAGGGCCCCACCGAAGCGGAACGCCAACGGGGCCTGATCAGCGAAGTGCCTGCCATGAACGGCCGCCTGACGGCCACCGCGGCGACCGCGGGCACCGTCGACATCTACCTTCCCGTGACCGTCGCGGAGCTGCAGATCGCCGCCGTCAGCCAACTCGCCTGCACCGCCGCTTACTCCGACGTCCCCGGCGACAGGCCGCCCACGACCGTCGACATCCGCTTCCACGAGAACCTCGGCCGCTCCCCCGCACCGTGGACGGTACGGTGCGACGCCGACGGCAACGCCCACCCGCTCACGGAGGGCGCGCCGAGGTGACGACGGTCGCCGGCTAGTCGGCGTTTCTCCGCTGGTTGGCGTTGAAGCGTGCCTTCTTCTGACGGTTGCCGCACGTGTTCATGTCGCACCATTTGCGGCTGCGGCTCTGGCTGGTGTCGAAGAAGGCGGCCCGGCAGGTCGGTGACGCGCACAGGGCCAGCTTTCCGTCGCGCTCGCCCGCGAGGATGCCGATCGCGTCCGCGGCGATCACGCTGAGGGCGTCCTCCACGCGGGAGGGCGAGCCGAGCCGCCATCGCCGCTCACCCTCCGCCGTCAGGACAGCCGCGGCCCGGCCCTGAACGCTGCGGTCGTTGATGATTCGGACAGCGCCCTCGGGAAGAGCCTCCTGGAGCGCGCCCGCTGCCGCGGCGGCGTGGATCGACTCCCTCAGCTCCCGGGCGAGGTCGAACTCGGCGGCGGTGCAGGAGTCGACGGCGAGGCCATTCACCGCCAGCCAGTCGACAAGTCGACACGGCATGGGAATGCGTTCCACCGGGTCTCCCTGACGTTCCGTCAGGGTCGCCGTGAAGCTGGTGGCCAGCACCTTGCCGAGGCGGAAGCCGGGGAACTCGGTACGCATGGAACCAGCTTAGCCGGTTGCGGCACGCCTCGGAATCCTGCTAGAACCGGCTTAGCCGGTTCGTGATCGATGGCAGCCGGTTCCTCGACGGTCAGGAGGTCTCATGTCCCACCCCACCAGCGACGGCGTACGCGCCGACGTGCACGTCTTCACGGCCCGCGCGACCGACGCCGACCTCGACGACCTGCGCGCACGACTGGCCTCGGCGCGCCTCCCGGAGGCCGAGACGGTCCAGGGAGCTTCGACCGGCCCGCGCCGATGGGATCAGGGCGTCCCGCTCGCCGACCTCACCGAAGTCGTGGACTACTGGCGCACCGCGTACGACTGGCGGGCATTCGAGGAGCGCCTCGACCGGATCGGCCAGTTCCGCACGACCGTCGACGGCCTGGGCATCCATTTCCTGCACCGCCGATCCACGCGCGCGGCTGCCACTCCCCTCCTCCTGACGCACGGCTGGCCGGGCAGCATCGCCGAGTTCGTCGACGTGGTGGACGAGCTCACGGACCCGGACGACGCGGACGCCCCGGCGTTCCATGTCGTGGCCCCGTCGCTCCCGGGCTTCGGTTACAGCGACAAGCCGACCGCCACCGGATGGGGAACGGAAAGGATCGCGGCCGCCTGGGTGGAACTGATGGGAAGGCTCGGCTACGACAAGTTCGCGGCCCACGGCGGCGACTGGGGCGGCAACATCACCACCGTTCTCGGCGGCAGGTTCCCCGCGCACGTCCTCGGCATCCACACGCTGTTCGCCGAGGCGCCCCCCGGTCTGACGACGGACGGGCTGACGGCGACCGAGCGCCGGTGGACCGAGGAGACCCGCGACTTCTGGCGCCACCGCGCGGCGTACGCGAAGCAGCAGGCGACCCGGCCGCAGAGCATCGGCTACGCGCTCGTCGACTCACCGGTCGGCCTGCTCGCCTGGATCCTCGACAAGTTCGCCGAGTGGACGGACACCGAGGACAGCCCGTTCGAGACGCTCTCCATGGACAGGGTCCTCGACGACGTCACCCTGTACTGGCTGACGCGGACCGGCGCGTCGGCGGCCCGCATCTACTACGAGAGCCACAACTCCCTCGACCCCGAACTGCGGGTCGACGTCCCGTCGGCCATCACCATGTACCCCCGCGACATCGAGAAGTCGCCGCGCCCCTGGGCTCAGGAGCGGTACCGGCAGATCGTCCGGTGGAACGAGCCCCGGCGCGGGGGGCACTTCCCGTCCCTGGAGGTGCCCGAGTTCTTCGTCGAGGACCTGCGGGAGGGGCTCGCGGCGGTGCTGGCCGCGCGCGGGTGAAGGCACCGCGCGGTCAGGCCGCGCTCTTCTTGCCGCCGCGGCGTCCCGCACGGGACAGTGCGTCGATGAGGTCGTCCCTGGTCATCTTGGACCGGCCCTCGATGTTCTGTTCCGTGGCGCGTTGGTAGAGCTCGGACTTGCTCAGCTCCTTCAGGTCGCTCTTGCTCGGCTCCTTCGAGGCGCTCTTGCTCGCCGCTTTCGTGTTCGTTCTCTTTGCGGCCTTGCCGCCCTTGCCGCTCTTCCCGCCCCGAGCGCGGTCGAGGCTGCCCTGCAGGACTTCCATGAGGTCGACGACGTTGGTGGCCTCCGGCGCCTCCTCGGCGGCCGTGATCTCCTGGCCCTCCGCCTTCGCGCGCACCAGCTCACGCACCTTCTCCTGATAGGTGTCGTGGTACTTGGCGGGCTCCCACGGAGCGTCCAGTGCGTCGATCAGCTGGATCGCCATGTCCCGCTCCTTGCCCTTGACCGCCCGGGCGGACGGCACTTCGGGAAGTTCCCGGCCCGGGTCGCGGACCTCGTCCGCCCAGTGCAGGGTCTGCAGCACGAGCACCTTCTCGTCGGCCCGCAGCGCGGTCAGGTACTGCTTGCCGCGCATCACGAACGTCGCGATGCCCGCCTTGCCGACCTCCGCGAGCGCCTCCCTCAGCAGCCCGTACACCTTGATGTGGTCCTTGCCGCGGGGCGCGATGTAGTAGGTGCGGTCGAAGTAGACCGGGTCGATCGCGTCCAGGTCCACGAAGTCGCTGATGTCGATGGTCCGGGACCGGCCGGGGGCGACCTCGTCCAGCTCGTCGGGCTCGATGACGACGTACTCGCCCTCGGCCGCCTCGTACCCCTTGACGATGTCCTCGGTCTGCACCTCCTTCCCGGTGCGTTCGTTGACGCGCCGGTTGCGGATGCGGTCGGAGGTGCCGCGCTGGAGCTGGTGGAAGTGGACCGTGTGGTTCTCGACGGCGGTGTACAGACCCACCGGCACGCTGACCAGCCCGAAGGTGATCACGCCGGTCCAGATCGCGCGTGCCATGTACGCCCACTTCCGTCGTCAGCCCTACTGGTCCTGATGGCCTCTGCTGGGCCCCCGCTGCCCACGCTGGCATCGCAGGGCGCACCGCGCCCGCTGGAGGCGGCCGAGCGGCGGAGACCCCGGGCACGACGGCGACCGAGCCGGGGCGGCACGGCTAATCGAGCTCCTTACGGAGGCGTTCCGACTCCTCACCGGCCTCCTGCGCCGCTCGTTCGGCCTCCGCCGTCGCGGTCGCCGCCGCCCGGCTCCGCTTCTCGGCCTCTCTCTGCTCCCGCTCGGTGTCCTTCAGCTCCCGCTGGGCGCGCCGGAGCTCCTCGCGTGCCCGCTCCAGCTCCGTCTCGGCGTCGGACACCTGTCGGCGGGCCTGGTCGTGCCGGTCGTGCGCCTGTCGGAGCGAGGCGTCGGCGTCATCCTGTGCGGAGCGCAGCTCTCCGAGCTGCCGGTCCGCCGCTTCGGCCGCCTCGCGGGCCTCTCGGGCGCGCCTCTCCTGCTTCTGGCGGCGGCGCTCGGCGAGCTCGTCCTTCCGCCCCTTGGGCCCCGCGCTCTCACGCGGCGCCCGCTTCGCCGCCGGGGCCGCGGCCCGCGCCTTCGATGCCGGGTTCGAGCCCGAGCCCGCGCCGGACGCGGACGGGAAGTCCGACGGCGGGGTGAGCGTGCTTTCGAGGCGGCCGGTCGCCCATTGGTCCGCCGCGTCCTCGTCCGCGAGTACCGCGCGCAGGGTGGATGCGACGTCCTGCTGTGCCGCGTCCGACAACCGGTGACCGGCGTCCCTGGCGAGGGTGGCGGCCTGCCGGGTCAGGGCGGAGACGACGCTGGTGCGCTGCTTGGACAGTTCCTTGATCTCGGCGGCGTCGAGGGTCCGGTACGCCTTGCGCAGTTCCCGCCCGAGGTCCAGGAACCGGCGGCTCTCCGCGGGCTGCTCGTGCAGCAGCAGGTTCGCCGCCCACGCCGCGAGGGTGGGGCGGCGGGCGGCACGGATCCGTCGGGCGTCCTCCGCGCGTCCGCCCGTCCTGGCCCGCGCGGCGAGTTCCTCGCGGCGGGAGACGAACCGGGGCGGCGCCGTGGCGTAGAGCTCGTCCAGGAGACTCTCCACGTCGCGTTCGTCGCCGCTGTCCCGTCCGCCCTTGCGCCGCATCAGCTACAGCGTCCCCCGGGGCCGGCCGCCGCGCACGTCGAGCGGTCGGCTCGGGCGGACGTGTCAGAGGTCGAAGCCGAGGGCCCGGAGGCGGTCCCACGTCGGGTTGCGTTCGGTCGGTCCTTCGGGTGCGTGGCGGGCGTTCCGGAACTCGCGTGGTTCGCACACCATGCCCGGCAGCGTGCGACCGGTCACCTCACCCCAGGGGTTGTCCGAGCCGCTCGTCTCCATGGCGGCGCACGGCAGCAGGCAGAACGACCAGCCGTTCCCGGCGTCACCGATCCGCCCGATGTTCGGGTCGTCGTACCGGTGTGTCGGCCAGGCCTGCTCGATCCGCTCGATGGTGGCCGGGTCGAGGACCGGTGAGTCCTCGGGCGCCCCGAGCCGTACCGCCAACTCCCTGGGGCTCACGCCCTGGCCGAAGACCAGGCCGAAGTATTCGGGACCGTCGCCGTCGGCCTCGGTCCACGCCAATCCGCCCCTGGGCGGGAGTGACCATGTGCCAGACCGCCACCCCATGGGGCGACTACTGTACGGACACAACTTGTTGCCCTCCGTGGCGACTTGAGGAGGAATCCTGTGTCATCGCCCTGCGATCCCGAACACGCCCCCGTCGGCGATGTGGGCACGGCGCTCATGATGATCGACTCGCGGCTCAAGACCATTCACGCGGGCAGGACCGAGGTCGACCCCGAACAGCAGGAGATGGTCCGGCAGTTCGCGGCGTCACTGGGTCCGAGAGGAGCCGACGACCTGCTCAACGGCGCCTGCACGCTCATCTACATGTTCATGTCGTGGCTGCGGAAGGCGCATGAGGATCACGGCAAGGACGTCATCGAGTACGTGGTGCCCACGCTCGTGGCGACGATGCGCATGATGCCGAAGAGCATTCCGTCCGAGGCGATCCCGACCATGGCCGGTCTGGTCATCGCCGCGGGCACCGGCCTGAGCCCCAACCTCTGGCGCCAGCAGTACGGGGACTGGACCGAGGCCGAGATGAACCCCCTGGAAGCGACGGCCTTCCTGCTCGCGGAGCACATCAACCGCATCACCGACGACCCCGACTTCGCCACCCGGATGGTCGCCGAAACCCTGGCGGGCGCGGACGAGGCGGCCGGTGCGAACGACGGGATCGACGAGGACTAGAGCCTGTGTCACAGGCTCTCAGTCGGGAGGGCGGGCCCCGCGTCGGCCGTCGGCCTCCGGTGCGTCACACCTCGGGGGCCAGGTCCGGGCGCAACCGGTGCCACACGGGGTGACGCAGCAGACCGGCCCGCGTGCGGGTGGTGTACCGGACCTCGGCGACCAGCCGCGGCAGCACCCACCTCGCGCCCGGCACCGCGGGCGCGGGCGTGAAGGGGCAGTCCTCGACGGCGGCGACATCCAACAGGCGCGCGATGTCGGCCCGCTCGCGTTCGTTCCACCCCGTGCCCACGCTCCCGCGGTAGACCAGGACCCCGTCCACGTACTCGCCCACGAGCACCGCTCCCGGCAGTCCTCCGAGCCGCCCCTGCCCGGGCATCCAGCCGCCGACGACGACATCCGCGGTCTGTACGTTCCTGACCTTGATCCAGGCCGGGGAGCGCCGGCCTGGCTCGTACACGGAGTCGAGCCGCTTCAGCACGAGCCCCTCCAGGCCCTGGGACCGGGCGAGTTCGAGCGCCTGGCGGCAGTGCCCCGTCACCGCCGTCGGGACCGACCAGTCCGGGCCGCCCGCGACGAGATCCTTCAGGGTGTCGCGCCGCCGGGTGTAGGGCAGTCGGGTCAGGGGCCTGCCGCCCAGGTGGAGGACGTCGAAGAGGATCAGGTGGGCCGGGGCCTGCGCGGCGAGGCGGGCCGCCTTCGCCGGAGAGCCTGACAGACCCATGCGCGGCTGGAGACGTTCGAAGCTCGAACGGCCCGCCTCGTCGAGTACGACGATCTCCCCGTCCAGCACGGCCGGCGCATCACCCAACGCGCCGGCCAGGCCCCGTAGTTCCGGGTACGCGGCGGTGATGTCCGCGCCCGAGCGGGACCGGATGACCATGGTGCGGTCGCCGGGCAGGTACACCAGGGCCCGCTGCCCGTCGTGTTTGGTCTCCGTGCTCCACAAGTGCTCGTCGGCCGGGGTCGGCAGTGCCCCCGGGGTGGCGAGCATGGGGGCGATGCGTGGCAGGGCGGTCATGAGCCCGCACCCTCGCCCGGGTCGCCGTGTTCGGAGGGCTGGGCGAGCGCCCACAGTTCGAGGTAGGCCCGCTGGATGAACGCGCCGGACGGCGTGGGGCCGGTGTTGGCCAAGGCGGCCAGCGCCACGTCCGCCTGTGGGCTGAAGCCCGCGAAGGCGGTGAAGCCTCGGGTGCCTCCG
Source organism: Streptomyces venezuelae (assembly GCF_008642315.1). Classification (NCBI taxonomy): domain Bacteria; kingdom Bacillati; phylum Actinomycetota; class Actinomycetes; order Kitasatosporales; family Streptomycetaceae; genus Streptomyces; species Streptomyces venezuelae. The sequence goes on from NZ_CP029192.1 coordinate 358,153, forward strand.
GAGTGGTGGTAGAGGTCCCGGTCGGAACGGGGTCTGATGTTCCAGACGAGGGCGATACGCCTGCCGGTGCGGGGCAGGGCGATGCGGGGGCGGGTGACGTCGGCGAGGGCGGTGCGCAACGTGCGGGGGACGGTGGCGGGTGCCGAGGCCGGATCGCGGAGAGCGTCGAGCGTGGTCAGGAGGTCGCGTGCGGTCGACCGGACCATGCCTGCCGCGGGCAGGGCGGACATCCGCCAGGCCGGGCGTGCCCTGCCGTGCCAGTAGCCGGTGGCCTGGGGCTGGTCGATGGTGGCGGTGGTCCGCGTGAGGCCGAGCGGTCGCAGGACGCGTTCGGCGAGCAGCGGGGCGAAGTCTCCCCCGCCGACGGCGCGGGCGAGCAGGTCTCCGAGGAGGCCGACGCCGAAGTTGGAGTAGCGCACGCGGGTGCCGGGGGCGGCGTGGGGCCGGGTGCGGGGCAGGGCGCGACGCAGGGACGTGGTGTCGTAGCCCTCGTACGGGTTGCTGTACCAGGCCGGTGCGGCCGTGCGCAGGAAGCCGGGTGGCAGCCGGGGCAGGCCGGAGGTGTGGGTGGCCAGGTGGAGGAGGGTGATGGGCGCGCCGCGCGAGCGGGGGGCGGCGGCGCGCGGCAGGAAGCGGGTGATCGGGTCGTCGTACGCGACCTCGCCGCGCGCCACCGTCTCGGCCAGGAGGAGCGCGGTGAAGGTCTTGGTGAGGGAGCCGATCTCGAAGCGGGTGTCGGGGTCGGCGGGTGCGCCGCCTTCGAGCGCGGTGGCGCCTGTGGTCAACAGGGCGTGGTCCGGGCCCCGTCGTACGGCGAGGGTGACCGCGCTCGCGCCGGGCGCGGTGGCGCGCAGGGCGTCGAGCATGCGTACCGCCCAAGGGGGCCCACTCGCCGCCTCCCCTGTTTCGCTCCGATCAGTGGTCTGCGCCAGGCCCCACGGGCTCTTCACCCCGCCCCGCCCAGCGTCCGCGACACCGCCAGCGTCCCGGCGACGGCGGCGACGACAGCGGTGTGCTGGTGGTCGGTGAACCGCTGCTCGGGGTCGTCGTCCACGGGCTCCCCGTCGCGCGGCATCAGCCCGTCGGCATGCTGGGCCGCGGCGAACCGCTCCCAGTCCGCGGGCTCGCAGTACGGCTCCTCCAGACAGCAGCCCACGATCATCAGCTCGCCCACCAGGTCCCACTGCTCGATCTCGGCCCAGATGTCGATCCAGACCGGCAGCCAGGTGGTCACGTAGGCGGCGAGACCTGCGGGCAGACCGGAGGGCGTGCCGCCCCAGTCGGTGAGATGGAAGACGGTGTGGGTGAGGCAGTAGCCGGTCATCCAGTCGATGAGCCAGGGCTCCGGTGTCGCGCCCAGCCAGGTGGCGCGGGTCAACGTGCCCCAGTCGTACGCGCGTTCCCCACGGTCCAGGCCGACGACGCGGGCCGCGTTCGCCACCGCGAGGCGACGGTTGGGAAGGTACTCGGAACCGCGGACCGAGCGCAGCGCGCCGGTGTGGCCGGCCAGCCGCTCCAGGGGTTCGTGGCGCAGGCCGCAGCGGGCGAACGGCGCGTACGTCTCCAGCGGGTCGGTCATCATCGGGTAGCGCAGCAGCCGTTCGTACAGCATGTCTCCCCGGCCGAACTGTTCCCAGCAGAAGTCCAGGAGCTCGCTCGCCTTGCGCTGCTCGGTACTGCCCGCGACCGACTCCCGCAGCACGAGGGAGGCGGCCACGGCGCTCTCCCCGAGGGGTTTGTAGACGCTGTTGGGGTCGCCGAGGTCGGCGGTGGTGTCGGGGGGCAGTGCGCCGCGCTCGCGGTGTGTGTGGAGCCAGGCAAGGGCCTGCGCGCTCACCTCGTGGGCGGTGCGCGTCACGGGCGTGGTCATGCGTCCTCCAGTCCGAGCAGCCGCCGGGCGATCGCGACGTCGAGAGCGAGCCGCGGCCCGGCGCCGTACAGGCCGAGGTGGTCGACGAGAGGCGCCGGATCGAGGGGCAGGGGCACGCCTTCGGTGTGCAGCAGGACGAGCCAGCGCGCGATGCGGGCGGCAGTGGGGAAGTCACGGCGGAGCACGGCGCGGGTGGCGCCTCGGGCGAGAGCGAGCGGCGCGGCGCCGGTGCGGGCAGAGAAATGGACGGGGCCGTCGAGACCGGGGAGTGCGAGCGGTGAGAGCTGGCCCATACGGACGGACCAGCGCTGCCAGTCGGTGTCGGCAAGCCCGCCGGACGGGCGGCCGTCGAGGACCGGAGAGCCCGCGGGCCGTGGCGCGAGAAGCTCGCTGTCCGGCTGCCCGTCGGCCTCCTTGGTGAACCGGGCCAGCAGAGTCGCCGTCGCCCAGTCGCGCCACGCCACGAGCCACGGTTCGGCGGCTCCGTCGGGCGGCGGGGCCGGCGTGCTCACCGCGGGCGGGAACACCGCGAAGGACTGGGTGACGGCGGCGGCGTCCTGGGGGTGGAAGACCGCGTCGCCCAGCAGGAAGGGGGCGAAGCCGTCGGCTCCGACGACGCGGACGGCGGCCAGTGCGGCCTTGGGGTCCTCGGCGCGTTCGACGTGTTCCGCGAACATGGCGGTGCCCCCGACGCCACGCAGGGCGTCGAGAGCACGGAGAGCCAGGTCAGCCGCTGACGCGGCGTACGCGGTCTGCGACTGATCGGGGCTCACTTGCCTTTCGGCTCCTTCGGCTGCTTCGGCGAGAGAAGGATCAGCGCGAGGAGAACGCCCTCCGCTCGCGGCGAGTAGATCGGCGCGTCGCTCAGAATCGCCTCTGGCTCCACCATGGCGGTACTGAGCGCCTCGGTGTCCGTCGGAGTGAAAAGAAGCGGTGTGTGCTGAGCAAGCATCAGTGCCTCCTCATAGATACGTCGTCACCAAGTCCGGTGACGCCCACCCTCGGACCAGTCTAAGGCCATTAGTCCCATATGTCTGTTTTACGCACCGTGACGCCCTCTGGCGACCGCAACTCCCCGTCTTCTCACGGGAGTTCGTCCAGCAGCGCCAGGAAAGCGGCGGCCGGAGGCGACGGCGTGAGGCGGCTCCAGACGAGGCGCTCCACCCGTACCGGCCCGTCGGTGACCGGTACGCACCGCACCCCGTGCAGTTCCGCGGCGAACGGCGCCGGCAGCAGGGCCACGCCGAGGCCGTGGCGGACCATCCGGGACATGAGCTCGACGCCGGACACCTCGAAGGCGACCTCACGCGGCACCCCTGCGGCCACGAACGCCTCGTCCGACTGAGAACGCGCGGCACTGCCCTCGGCGAAGTCCACGAACGTCTCGTCCGCGAGGCGGTGCAGATCGACCTTCTCCTCCGCGGCCAGCGGGTGGTCCGGCGCGACCACGGCGACGTGCTCCCCGTGAGCGAGTTCGCGGTCCCGGACCCCTTGGGGCCGGAAACCGGGCTGTACGCCGAGGAACGCCGCGTCGACCACACCCTCGCGCACCTGCTCCACGAGCCGTTCGCTGGAACCGGCCCGCAAAGTGATCCGTACTTGCGGGTAGCGCAGCCGGTAGCCCTTCAGCACGGCTGGCAGGTCGACGGCCGCCACGGTGGGAATCGACCCCACGGTCAGCTTCCCCCGCACCTCACCGGTGGCCGCCGCCACCTCGGCGCGGGCCCGCTCGGCCGCTTCCAGGGCCTCCCGCGCGGCGGGCAGGAACGCCTCTCCCGCGCTGGTCAGCCACACCTTGCGGCTGGTCCGCTCGAACAGCCGGGCGCCCAGCTCCTTCTCCAGCTTCGCCACTTGGTGGCTCAGCGCGGACTGGACGACGTGGCATTTCGCCGCCGCACGCGTGAAGCTCGCGGTCTCCGCCACCGCGAGGACGTACCGCATCTGCTGAAGGTCCATCGATCCATCGTGAAACACGATGGATCGGATGACAAGCATGTGTTGGACCGATGGATCACCGGTCGGACATCCTGAAGTCAGCCCGGAAGACAGTCCGGAAACCCTCTCGACCCACGGAGACAGCCATGCGCGTCATCGCCTTCGACCACCTCGTACTGAACGTCGCCGACATCGAGCGCTCCCTCGCCTTCTACACCGGCCCGCTGGGGCTCGACCCGGTGCGGGTGGACGAGTGGCGGGCCGGGCAGGTCCCCTTCCCCTCCGTGCGGGTGAGCCCCACCACGATCATCGACCTCATCGAAGGGCCCGACGGCGCACCGGCGGGCTCCAACGTCGACCACATCTGCCTGGTCGTCGAGCCCCTCGACTGGCAAGAGGTCATCGATTCCGGAGAGTTCACCGTGGTGGACGGGCCCGGCAAGCGGTTCGGCGCCCGGGGCACCGCGCTCTCCCTCTACGTCAACGACCCGGACGGCAACACGGTGGAGCTGCGGTGGTACCCGCAGGACGCCTGACGGGACTCGCTCCCGGGCTCCGGCTCGTTCTCAGCTGCCGAAGGGGACGTCGTCCGCGGTGGCCATGCGGCGGGTGTCGCCGTGGGCCCGGACGAACTCCTTGATGTGGGCGAGGGCTTGCTTCGCGTCCGACTCGTCCTTGCCGCAGCCGCCGGTGCCGGAGACGCCGTCGGGGTAGCAGGAGGCCCGGTGGCCGTAGATCAGACCGTCGGCGTTGCCGCCGGACTCGTCCAGGAGGCGGTTGGTGGCGTCGCCGTCATGGGCCGCCGTCGTCCAGCCGAAGACACGGGCCAGTTCGCCGCGGTCCCGCGCCTGTGAGCCGAGGCGGACCTGCTTGCTCACGTTCCCGAGGACGGTCGGCAGGTTGAGGTTGAACAGGCCCTTGTCCATGACCCGTTGATTGTGGGCGATGGCCCCGCCGGACTCGTCGTACTGCCGCCGGACGTCCTCGTGGTCGCCGCTGATGTCCACGCCCTCCAGGTCGGTGAGGTCGCGGCTGACGTCCTTCCAGCCGGACCCGCCCGCGGTGCCGTAGAAGCCGTACAGGACCCGCACGCCGGCGCTCTCCAACTTGGTACGGGCCAGGTCGCGCAGGGCGGCGACCGAGCAGTGCCGCCACTTGGTGTCGCCGCTGTCGCAGTAGTCCGGGTTCTTCAGGTCCAGCCAGACGAACCCGATGTTCTTGCCCGCGCGGCGCTGCTCCGCGATCCGGTCGAACATGTCCGACATGGTGTCGCCGGAGCTCGTGGGGAGCCCGTCGTGATCCGCCCACCAGCCCTTCTTCCAGGCGGTGGCGTCGATCTCCACCGCGTTGGCCCCGTGGTCGAGTGCCTTGTCGACGCCGTCGACGGTCAGCACCCGGTGCGCGATCGCCCAGACCGGCCGCTTGTCCGTCGGGCCGGAGGCGGCGGCGGCCTGCGGGGCGGCCAGACCCATGACCAAGGCGCCGCTCGCGGCGGCGAACGTCGCCGCCCGGGCGGTCGAGCGGGTACGGGCTCCACGATTCACGGTTGTTTCTCCGTCCGTTCCTGTGCTCCGCTCCACCCGGGCGCCGCACGGGAAGGTGACGGCGCCGCGGGAAAGAGCGTGCCGGACACGTACGTTCGCATCCGGCCTCAGCTGCCGCACCTGCCCACACCGTCACATGCGAAACATTTGCGCTGGTCGGAGAGTTGGCGCGGCTCAGCGGTGACGCTGGTTGTAGGAGCGGGTCACCTTGTCGTTCATGGCGCTGCCCCAGGCCCGCACCCGGGCCGCGACGGGGTGGGCCGGCGGCGGGGTGTCCTTGCCCTCGGCCAGCGGTTCGCGCCTGCCGGTGCCGTCGGGCAACGCCCTGGCGGCCAGCGAACCGACGCGCGTGGTGAGGCCGGGCGCCACGCCGTGGGCGAGGTCCGCGGCCCGTGCCATGGGAGTCAGCACGAGCCTGACCCGCCGTCGCAGCACGGCACGGGTGATCCGGGCGGCCGCGCGCTGCGCGTTCATGGAGACGAGCGGCGCACCGGCGAGCGCGGAGAACCAGGTGTACTCGGCCGTTCGGTCGCCGCCGAACTGCGCGTGCAGGTGGGAGCCCGTCCGCATGAGGCCGGGGTAGACCGCCGTCACGCTCACGCCGTCCGCCGCCGCCTCGGCGTGCAGCCCCTCGGCGAGCACGCCCGCCGCCGCCTTGGCGCAGGCGTAGGGCAGCAGGTGCGGCACTCCCAGCAGGCCGCCCACGGACGAGATGATGCCGAGCCGCCCGCCGTGGGGGCTCTTCCGCAGGTACGGGAGGGCTTCCAGGGCCGTGTGCAGGGTCCCCTCGAACATGGTGTCCATGGCGCTCCGGAACTCCTCGGCGCCGATCGACTCCACCGGGGCGACCTGGATGACGCCCGCGTCGGCGATGACGACGTCGAGACCGCCGCGCCGCGCGTACGTGCCGCGCATCAGGGACCGCACCTCGTCCTGGTCCCTGACGTCGCAGACCACGACGTCGACGTCGGCCCGTGGATGACGTCGCAGCAGCTTGCTCCGGGCCTGTTCCAGTTCCTCGCGGTCGCGGGCCGCGAGGGTGACGGCGCAGCCGCGCGCGGCGAGCTGGTCGGCGATCAGCAGGCCCAGGCCGCGTGAGCCGCCCGTGACGCACGCCGAGAGTCCGGCCGGCTCCTTATCGTGGAGGAAGGTGGGCATGGCGTCAGCCGGCCGGGTACGGGCTGTCGTTGAGCAGCTTGGCGAGGTGCACCGCGTTGACGGCGAGGCTGTGCGTGGTGTCCGCGACTTCCTCGGGGGTCTCGTCCAGATCCTTGTAGTCGGTGCCGTGCTGTGCTTCCCCGACCCAGTAGGTGACGGCATTGGGCGCCAGGGAGAACCCGATGTCGTTCAGTCCTTGGAACACGTCGGCGCTGACCTTGTGGGCCCCGTCCTCGTTGCCGACGACGGCGACGGCGGCGACCTTGCCGAAGACGAGCGGGCGGCCCTGGTCGTCGGTTTCCGACGACTCCATGTTGAGCCGTTCGAGGACGAGCTGACAGACGCTGGAGGGGTGCCCCAGCCAGATGGGGGTGGCGATCAGGAGGATGTCGGCCTGGAGGACCTTCTCCCGCAGGGCGGGCCAGTCGTCGCCGTCCCCCAGGTCGATGCCCATCCCGGTGAGCACGTTGTGGTCGGCCACGCGGACCGTCTCCGTCGTGACGTCGAGCTTTTCGAGCTCGCGCATCACCTGGTCCGAGAGCAGCTGGCTGCTGGAGGGCGTGGGGGACGAGTTCAGGGTGCAGACCAACGACAGGGCGCGCATCACGATTCTTTCTACGAGGAGGCGGACCACGAGGTGGTGGCCGCCACGTGGTGGACATCGAGTACGTGTTCTCTCCCAGGCTGCGCACACTGTCGCGCGTACCGCCATGGGACCGACTCGGGGCGGCGGTGTCCCCGGGTACCCAGGGCCCCTCCGCGTCACACACCCGGCACGCCCGGCCGAACCGTTTTCCGTGTCGATGGCGGGGCAGTCGGACCCCATGAATCACGATGGGGTAGTTCAAGCCGCTTCTGATGGAAATCCAGCCGTCGTCCCGCTGCTGTGCCTCTTCCTGATCATGGGATTGGTGCAGGTGGTACGCCCGCAACTCTTGTGGAAGGTCAACAGGAACCTCCAGCGGGGCTGGGTGAAGGATCCCGACGCGACGGAACCCACCGCCAAGGGGTACGCGATGGAACGGGCGATCGGGGTGATCTTCCTGGCAGGCGTCGTGTGGATGCTGGTCGCGCAGGTCTGACCCGGCACAGCGCGACGCGGGGCCCGACCGTGGGGATGATGAAGCCGAAGGGACACACCAGCCCGGTCGACCTCAGAACGGTACAAAGATGAACAGCTATGAGACACCTGCCGAGGAGCGTGTCGCCAGCGGCTCGGTGGCCGGCGCGCCCTGCTGGGTGAGCCTGACCACCCGCGATCTGCTCGCCGCGCAGGAGTTCTACCACGCCGTGCTGGGGTGGGACTGGCGCATCGGCAAGCTGGGCGATCAGTACAGGTTCGCGAGCGTGGACGGGCTTCCGGTGGCGGGCGTCTCCGTCGTGGAGGCCATGGGTCTCGCGCCGGTGGCGTGGACCCCCTTCTTCGCCACGGCCGACGCGAACGAGACCGTCGCCCGCAGCCAGGAGCGGGGCGGGACGACCGCCGTGGGCCCCATCTCCTTCCCGCCCGGACGGGCCGCGCTCCTTGCCGACCGTGACGGCGCCGCCTTCGGCGTCTGGGAGGGCCAGCTCGTGAACAACTGGGAGCAGTGGCGCCGTGCGGCCCCGGTCTTCGTGGAGCTCTACACCCGCAACGCCTTCGACGCGGCCATCTTCTACGCGGAAGTGCTCGACTGGGCGTCCGAGGCGGGCTGCTGCGAGGTCCACTACGAGGACGAGAAGGTCGTGCTGCGCAACCAGGGCGACGTGGTGGCCCGCATCCACTCGGGCGCGGTGGAGTCCGCCCCCGACCCCGCGATCCGGCCGCACTGGCAGGTCCACTTCACGGTCGCCGACGTGGCGGCGTGCGCCGAGGCGGCGCAGGCGCACGGCGGGACGGTCCTTCAGGGCGGGCCCGGGTCGACGGAGACCGTCCTCAGTGATCCCGACGGGGCGCGCTTCGTCGTAGCCGAGGCGTAGCGGCCGGGCGGCACGCCCACGACACGTTTGAAGTGCCGGTTCAGGTGGGCCTGGTCGTAGAAGCCGACCTCCGTCGCCACCGCCGCGGGCGGCCTGCCGTCGAGGAGGAGCCGCCGTGCACGCTCGACCCTGCGCGCCATCAGGTACTGGTGCGGGGCGATGCCGAAGGCCGCGCTGAACGCGCGCACCAGGTGGGTGGGGTGCGCCCGCACTTCCTCCGCGGCCTCCCCCAGCGTCACGCCGTCCAGTACGCGCGCGTCGAGCAGCTCCCGCAGGTTGTGCGCCACTCCCCGGCCCGGCTCCGGGACGGGGAGCCGGGCACGGGGCCGCAGGTGCCCGCGGAGCCGCTCGCCGACGAGGGCCAGCCTGCTCTCCGCCTCCAGCTCGTCGCCGGGCCGGCCCAGAGCGCCGTGCAGCTGGCCGATACGGCGGCGCAGCAGCGGATCGGTGATGTCCGGGTCGTCCACCGCGGGGCCGATGAGGCTCGCGTCGAGAACGGGCGCGTCCAGGTACACCACGCGTTTGCGGAAGCCGTGCGCCGTGGCGGGGGAACCGTTGTGGGGCACCTGCGGCGGCAGCAGGGACACGGTGTCGCCCGGGGTGCCGCGCTCGCGTCGGTTCAGGTCGTAGCGGACCGCGCCGTCGTCGACGATGAGCAGCGTCCATACGTCGTGCACGTGCATCGGGTACGCGTGCTCGGTGAAGTGGGCGTGGAAGACCTCCACGACGCCCGGGACCCGCGGGCGCCACGCTGTGACCTGCTGCGACGACGGCACGCTAATAACGTACAAGACGCGCGCGCGGTGCTGTCGGCAGCCTGGTCCGCATGACGACGAACACCGACACACAGAACGCACCCGTCCGTTTCGACACCAAGATCGCCGTGGTGCTGCGCGACGACCTGGAGACCTGGCAGCGGCTGAACGTCACCGCGTTCCTGGTCAGCGGCCTGGGCACCCGGAACCCGGAGGTGGTCGGCGAGCCGTACGCGGACGCCGACGGCACCCCGTACCTGCCGATGTTCCGCCAGCCGGTCATGGTCTTCGAAGGAACGAAGGAGGTGGTGACGGCGGCGCACCGCCGTGCGCTGAGCCGTGATCTGCCCCGGTCGGTCTTCACCTCCGACCTCTTCGCCACCGGCAACGACCGGGACAACCGCGCCGCGGTGCGGGCCGTGCCCGCGGATCAGCTGGATGTGGTGGGCATGGCGGTGTACGGCCCCCGCAACGCGGTCGACAAGGTGCTGAAGGGCGCCCGTATGCACGGCTGAGACCGCGCGCTACTCCTGCTTCCTCGATCGGCGGCGCAGGGTGACACAGGTGGCGAGTACGCAGCCGACGGCGAACACGATCAGCCCCCGAAGCCACACCTCCGCCTCGACCTGTGTCGCGAGGACCACGCAGGACAGGGCGCCGAGCACGGGCACGACGGCGGGGGCCCGGAAGTGGTCGCGGCCGGTCTCCCCGTGGCCGGGGTGCGTGCGCCGCAGGACGAGCGCGGCCGTGTTCACGATGAAGAAGACGACCAAGAGCAGGAGCACCAGCGTGGAGGCGAGCGTGGCGACGCTGCCCGTCAGGGCGAGGAGCAGGGAGAGCGCGGTCGTCGCGGCGATCGCGGCCCACGGGGTGCGGCGTCCGGGCAGCACGCGGGTCAGGGCGCGGGGCAGCAGACCGTCGCGTGCCATGCCGAAGGTGAGGCGTGAGGTCATGATGCCCGTGAGCAGCGCGCCGTTGGCCACGGCGACCAGGGCCACGACGCTGAACACGCGTGGCGGTACGCCGCCGGCCTCCTTGACGACTTCGAGCAGCGGGCCGCTGCTGTCCACCAGGGTCTGCGTGGGCACGGCCGCCGCGGCGACGCAGCCGACCAGGACGTACACCAGTCCGGCGGTGATCAGGGCGCCGAACAGGGCGCGGGGGTAGGAGCGGCGCGGGTCGCGGGTCTCCTCCGCCACGTTGACGGACGTCTCGAAGCCGACGAAGGAGTAGTAGGCGAGGACGGCGCCGCTCAGCACGGCCGCGGTGGGGCCGCTGCCTTCCGTACCGACGTCGGCGAGGCGGCCGATGTCACCGTCGCCGCGGGCCAGGACCCATGCGCCGAGCCCGATGACGAGGACGAGTCCGCCGACCTCGATGACGGTGGCGACGGCGTTGGCCCGGGTGGATTCGCTGATGCCGCGCAGATTGAGGAGCGCGAGGGCGCCCAGGAACACGACCGCGACCAGGGCGACGGGCAGGGAGACGAATTCGGCCAGATAGTCTCCCGCGAACCCGCGCGCCAGCGCCCCCACCGAGACGACGCCGGCCGCGAGCATGCAGAAGCCGGCGAGGAACCCCACGAAGGGCCCGTACGCGAGCGTGGCGTAGTGGGAGGCGCCTCCGGCGCGCGGGAAGCGGGTGGCCAGCTCCGCGTAGGACGCGGCGGTCAGCAGGGCGAGCCCCAGAGCCACGGCGAGCGGCAGCCACACCGCGGGGCCGGACTCCGCGGCGACCTGCCCCACCAGCACGTAGACCCCGGCGCCCAGGACGTCGCCGAGGATGAAGAAGTAAAGGAGCGTGGTGGTGAGGGTCCGCCGGAGCGGGGTGCCGGGCTCCGTCGACGTGTCTGCCATGTCGTTCATGGCGCAACGTGTGCCCCCTGAACAGCCGAAACACCCACGGTGCCACCGTTTGGCCCCGCTCCGGCGTGCACCGCGGTCGACGGGCGGGGCGCGGGCACGGCAAAATCCGGTCGTGTCGGGGATGATGCTCCGGATTTTTCTGGGTAGACGGGCGTTGTGAAACAGGAGTGTTTGGTGGGCAAGGCGGACCGCGGCCGGACGGCGGGTATGAGCGACCAGCGATCGTCGGTGGGCGAGTTCCTGTCGGTGTCCGCGGCCTTCGAGGAGAGCGGGGAGATCGGCGCCGCCCGTGATCTGGCCCGCAGGTTTCTGACGGACGTGCAGGCCGTGCACGGGCTGCCGGTCTCGGTCGGGGCGATGGGCACGGTGCAGTTGGTGGTCAGCGAGATGGTGACCAACGCCCGCAAGTACGCGCCCGGACCTTCGCTGCTGACCCTGGACGTGCGGTCCGGCGCCGTCGAGATCAGCGTGTGGGACAGCAGCACCGCGCTGCCTGCGATCCTGCCGCCGGACCCGAGCCGCATCGGGCAGCACGGTCTGGAGATCGTCATGGCACTGAGCCGGAGCTTCACGGTGCACCGCGAACCGGTGGGCAAGCGGATCACCGCGGTGATCGAGCTGGCGGAGAACTCCCCGCTCTGATGCCCCGGGCCGGGCACGCGGCTGCGCCCGGGGGACCGGGTCCTCCGACTACTCCCGGCCGGGTGTGCCGCCACTCCCCCAGTCCAGCCGCAGCACCGCGAGGTCGTCGGAGTGCCGTCCGGCGTTCAGTGCGTGCGTCTCCTCGATGAGGCGGTCGACGTGCTCGGCCGGGTCCGCCGTCGGCAGGCCCCCGATGAGTTCGAGCAGCCCGTCCACGCCGAGCCGTTCGCCCGTGGCCCCGTTGTGTCCCTCGGTGAGTCCGTCGGTGTAGAGGGTCAGGGCGCCGGACGCCGGGAGCGGGACGACGGTGGAGGGCCACCTGCGCAGTCCTGGGACGACGCCGAGGGCGATGCCGTGCGCGGCCGCCAGTTCCTGGGTGCCCGTCCCGGTGGTGAGCAGGGGTTCGTGGTGCCCCGCCAGGTGGAGCGTGGCCGTGGCGGTGCTCTGGTCGAGGGTCAGGAGCGTGCACGTCGCGAACAGGTGCTGGCTGCCGCGCTCGGCGATCAGGATGCGCTCCATCAGGTGCAGCAGGTCGTTGCCGCGATGCCCGCCGAGCACGAGCGACCGCCAGGCGATGCGCAGGAAGACACCCAGTGCGGCGGCGTCGGGGCCGTGCCCGCTGACGTCGCCCACGACGGCGTGCAGCAGCCCGTCGTCGCCCTCCACGACGTCGAGGAAGTCACCGCCGAGCAGCGCCCAAGCGGCACCGGGCAGATAGCGCGTGGTGACCCTGACCGTCGAGGTGTCGAGGATGGGCTGGGGCAGCAGGCCGCGCTCCAGGCGTGCGTTCTCCTCCGCCCGCAGCCGGGCGGCCTGGGCCTCGGCGTTCGTACGTTCGGTCTTGCTGCGGTAGACCGCGTAGCGCACGGTCCGGTGCAGCAGGTCCCCGTCGACCTTGCCCTTGACCAGGTAGTCCTGGGCTCCGGCGGCCATCGCGTTCGCGCCCGCCTGGGCCTCGGAGAGCCCGGTCAGGACGATCACCGCGGTGTGCGGTGCCAGGTGCCGGACCGCCGTGACGGCGTCGATGCCGGAGACGTCGGGCAGGTGCAGGTCGAGCAGGACACAGTCGATGGGGCTGCCGGACAGTTCGGCGCGCGCCTCGGCCAGTGTCGTACGCGTGGTCAGCTCGAACCGCAGTCCCGTGTCGTGGAGGAGCTCCTCGACGAGCAGGGCGTCGCCCTGGTCGTCCTCGATCAGCAGGACGCGGTACATCTGCTCGTCAGGGACGGCTGAGACGATTGAGGTCATGGTGCGTGCTCCGCGCCGGCGCGGGTGGCTTCCGGCAGGGTGGATGGGCCGATGACTTCCGGGGGCTCGGGCGCCAGGGTGAAGACGAGACGGGCGCCCTTGGTGTACTCCGGGTCCACTGCGATGGTGCCGCCGTGGAATTCGACGATCTTCTTGCACATCGCGAGGCCGATGCCGCTGCCGCTGTAGGCGTCCTTGGTGTGCAGCCGCTGGAAGATGACGAAGACCTTCTCGGCGTAGTCCGGTTCGATGCCGATGCCGTTGTCGGCGACGGTGAAGCGCCACAGGTCGCCCTCCCGCTCCGCCGTCACGCGGATCTCCGGCGGTGTGCCCGCCCGGCGGAACTTGACGGCGTTGCCGATGAGGTTCTGCCAGAGCATGCCCATCTGGGTGGGGTCGGCGATCAGCGTCGGCAGCGGATCGTGGGTGACCGTCGCGCCGGACTCCTCGATGGCGACGCTCAGCGTGGACAGGGTGCGGTCCAGCACCGTGTCGAGGTCGACGCTCTGTTGGGCGTTGTGCAGTCGCCCCACCCGGGAGAAGTCGAGCAGGTCGTTGATGAGGACCTGCATGCGGTTCGCCCCGTCGACCGCGAAGTCGATGTACTGGTCCGCCCTGGCGTCGAGCTGTCCCGCGTAACGCCGCTGGAGGAGCTGGGTGAAGCTGGAGACCTTGCGCAGCGGCTCCTGGAGATCGTGGGAGGCGACGTACGCGAACTGCTCCAGTTCCGCGTTGGAGCGCTGCAGTTCCGCGGCCTGCGCGTCCAGGCGCAGGCGCGCCTCCTCGCTGTAGGCCAGTTCGCGCACGAGTCGCCGGCGCATGAAGTCGATCTCGGCGCTGAGCCGGCGCAGGTCGGCGGGGCCCGTCGGGGTGATGGCGTGGTCGAACTCTCCCCCGGCGATGGTCCGGGCCTCCGCGCCGAGTTGCTCCAGCGGCCGGTTGATGCCGCGGCGCAACCCGTCGAATACAAGAGCGGTGAGGAGGAGGATGAGGGCCCCGATGGAGACGAACACCCAGTTGCGCAGGGTGGTCGTGGCCATCAGGTCGTCCCTCGCCCGGGCCCGTTCGGTGCGCAGCCGCTCCTGCTGGACGTCGAGCGCGTCCCGCACCCGGTCGAAGGCCTTCTTGCCCTCCGCGGCCCGTTCGGAGGCCAGCGACGAGGGCGCGCCGGGCGGCGCCGCGGCGACCGGCCGGGCGAACCTCTCCTGCCAGCCCGCGACGGCCTCCCGCACGGCCGACAGGTTCTTCCTGCCCTCGGAGTCGTCCTCCAGCAGGTCGGCGAGGCGGGCCGTGCTCGCCTTCTGTTCGACGAGGCCGCGCCGGTAGGGCGCGATGAACTCCGGCGTGCCGGTGAGCCCGTACCCCCGAATTCCGGTCTCCTGGTTGAGGATGGCCGTTTCCAGGCGGATCGCGGTGGTCAGCGCGGGTGAACGGACATCGACCAGGTCTCTGCTGATGGTGGCGGTGCGCGAAAGGACCCACGCTCCCGTGGCCCCGAGCAGCGTCAGGATCGCCAGGGACAAGGCCACCCCGACACGGAGCCATCTCCGTGTCGTCCACGTGGAGAGCGCTCCCACGCGCGGCCGCCCTTCTTCGCCGGTCATCCTCTGGACTCCTAGTTGCGACAGCCGCATTGAGGTTGCGGCCCGCATACTCTAGAGGCTGACAACACTTGTTGTCGCCAGCAGTCACGGGGACCTAGAGTGCCTCACATGTCAGGCATGAATTTCGAGTTGCGAGCCACTCCGCAGGAGACGGCCGCCATCGCCGACTCGGCGGTCGGCGCTGTCGCGCAACGCCTCGCCTGGCAACTCCTCGACGGACCCGAGCACCCGGCGGCATCGGACGACCCGGCGCAGGCGCTGCTCCTGCTCCATGTGCTCGACCAGTTGCAGCAGGCCACCGAGCGGCTCCAGCGGGAGGCCGCCGGGGCCGCCGCCGAAGCGGGCGCCGGCTACCCGCAGATCGGCGCCGCGTGCGGCATGACCCGCCAGGGCGCACGGCGTCGCTGGCCGGGGCTCTTTCACCACTCCCCCGACAAACGCACGGAGCGTTCCATGATGACGACCCCCGCCCGCCCCTTCGACGTCCTGCTGGTCGAAGACGACGTCGCCGACGCGATGCTCATCGAGGAGGCACTCTCCGAGCGCGGGGCCCGCAACCTGGTTCAGGTCACCGACGGCGTCGCCGCCCTCGAGCACCTGCGCACCCCGGGCACCCCGCGGCCCGACCTCATCGTCCTCGACCTCAACATGCCGCGCATGAACGGCCGGGACCTCCTGAAGGTCCTCAAGGCGGACGAGGACCTGCAGACCATCCCCGTCGTCGTCCTCACCACGTCCACCGCCCCGGAGGACGTGACCGGTGCGTACAGCAGTCACGCCAACGCCTATGTGACGAAGCCCGTCAACCTGGAGGAGTTCGAGACGGCCGTGCAGAGCATCGACGCCTTCTACCTCGACACCGCCACCCGGCCCCGCCCCTGACCGTCGTTCACGGAGCCGACGCGGCCGGGCCACCCGTCAGATAGCGGGTGAGCATCGTGACGAGCTCGTCCTCGAACCGCGCCCGGTCGACGTCGCCCGGCCCCGCCATCACCCTGTGCACCACCGTCTCCACCGTGGAGACGACGAGCCGGGCGGCGACGTCGACGTCCGCGACCCGCACCTCGGGATGGTTCCGCAGCAGCCTGTGGGCGTAGGCGATGCTGCGCCTCTCGTTCTGTGCCACGCGCTCCAGCAGCTCCGGGGCGCGGGGGCCCTGTTCCATCATCACGCGGAGCAGCTGCGGGTCGTCGCGGTGGCTCTCGATCACGCTCCGGACGTAGGAGCGCATGATGCTCCCGACGGATTGCGTCCGCAGTCCGTCGAGGTCCGGCTGGGCCGCGTCGATGGCGGCCATCCCCGCGTCCAGGTGCCGGATCAGCAGCTCGACCAGGATCGCGTCCTTGTTCGGGTAGTACTGGTACAGCGATCCGATGGAGACCCGGGCGCGCTCCGCGATCCGGTTGGTGGTCCCCGCCGCGTACCCGTACTCGGCGAAAACGTGAGCAGCCGCGTCGAGGATGCGCTGCCGGGTCAGCTCCGCCCGGATCTGACGAGGCTGTTTACGCGGCTGCAGGCCGCGTCGGTCGGACGCCATCACACCTCCTGAGAGGGCCCGTGAATGCGAGTAGCGGGGACCCGAGTAATTGCTCACAATACTGGCATGAGCTGCGGCGATGCGGGGGAGGCCCCTGCGGCCGCACACCGTCGTCCGTCGTCGTCCGTCCGAGGAAGCCACCATGACGCATGCCCCCGCACGCCCCCGACGGGTCTCTCCGCACGAGGTGCTGGCTCGGCTCGGGCAACCCGACGCCATGATCAAGGAGAAGGTGAAGGACCGTATCGATGACTATGTACGGCACTTCATAGCCCACTCGCCGTTCCTGACGATGGCCACCGCGGACGCGGCCGGACGCGCCGACTGCTCGCCGCGCGGCGACTACCCCGGCTTCGCGAAGGTCCTCGACGAGCGCACCCTCGCGCTCCCCGACCGCCCCGGCAACAAGATCGCCGACTCCTTCCGCAACCTCGCGGAGAACGACGGCGTCGGGCTGTGCTTCTTCGTCCCCGGCATCCGTGAGGTGCTGCGCGTCAACGGCAGCGGTTACGTCACAGACGAGCCCGACGTGCTGGCCCGGATGCGCATCGAGGCCAAGCGGCCGGACCTGGCGATCGTCGTCGAGGTGGCCGAGGTGTACTTCCACTGCGGGCGGGCGCTGGTCCGCTCCCGGTTGTGGGATCCGGCGAGCCAGGCGCTCGCCGAGGGCCTGCCGTCGATGGGCGAGATGGCGGCCGCGCAGTTCGGTGTCGACGTGGACCCGAAGCTCCTGGAGGCGTCCCTGGAGGACGCCTACCGCAAGCTCTACTGACCGCGCCGCCCGCCCGCACCGACACCCGCCCCCACAGCCACAGAGGAACCACCGATGCAACAGACCGTCGTCGAGCACATGGACCGGGTCGCCGAGGACGTCGTCGCCCTCACCCTGCGTGCCACCGCGGGTGACCTCGCCCCGTGGGACCCCGGCGCCCACATCGACCTGTCCCTGCCCAACTGGCTGGACCGGCAGTACTCGTTGTGCGGGGATCCCGCCGAGCGGGACGCCTACCGCGTCGCCGTCCGGTACGACCCGCTCAGCCGGGGCGGCTCGGAGTACGTCCACCGCTTCCTGCGCCCGGGCCGCGCCCTCGGGGTCTCCCTCCCCCGCAACCACTTCCCGCTCGTCCCCGCCCCGCGCTACCTGTTCCTCGCCGGCGGCATAGGCATCACGCCCCTGCTTCCCATGATGCGTGCGGCGGCGGCCGCCGGGGCCCCCGCGACGCTGGTCTACGTGGGTCCCTCGCCGGCCACCATGCCCTTCGCCGACGACCTGCTCCGCTCCTACGGGGACCGGGTGCGGATCGTGGAGACCGGGCGGCACGGCAGGCCGGACCTCCATGCCCTCGCTGCCACGCTGCCGGCCGACGCGCTGGTCTACTGCTGCGGGCCCGCGACGATGCTGGCGGCGGCCGAGGCGGCGTTCCCCGCCGAACGGCTGCACGCCGAACGCTTCCAGCCGGTGGCCAGGACCTTCGGGCCCGACACGGCGTTCGAGGCGGTCTGCGCCCGGTCCGGGGACACCGTCACCGTACCGGCCGACGAGTCGCTGCTCGATGCCCTCGCCCTGTCGGGGCGCCCCCTGCCCGCGGGCTGCCGCGAGGGCATCTGCGGCAGCTGCGAGATCACCGTGCTGGACGGCACGCCCGAGCACCGCGACGACATCGGCGCGCCCGAGGGCCGGATGTTCCCCTGCGTGTCCCGCGCCGTCTCGCCCCGCCTCGTCCTCGACCTCTGAGGACAGGTCGGCGCGTGCCTGGCCGGGGCGGGCGCACGGGCGTACGTTGCCCAGGAGGGCCGGGGAGGAGGTCGGGAACGTGTCCCGAGAGCCGACCGAGGACGAACCGACCGAGGACGACATCCGTCGCGCGCTGGAACTCGCCGAACGCACGCCGAGGCCGACGCCCTTGTACTCCGACGACCTGGTCGAGGCCGACGTGCTGCCGCTCCAGGAGTTCCTGCGCGCCCGCCTGGCGGAGCTGGAGGGCCGGTGGCCGATGGGCAGCGACGAGCGCTTCGCCGCCCGTGCCCTGACCAGCGCGATGCTGTCCACGGCCATGCGGCTCACCGAGGAGATCACGACCTGGCGCCAGGCACTCGCCGAGGGACGCGGCGAGGAGCCCGGCCTGCTCCAGACCCTGCGGCGCGACATCGGGCACGACTTCAACCAGTTGGTCTGGGCCGCCCAGCAGTGGCGGGCGCACCCGGACCACGAGCGCTGGCGACCCCGGCACTACCTCAACGCGGCCCATCTGGCCTCCCTCCTCGGGCCGAGGAGCGGCGACACCTCCACCGACGCCGTCCGCGGGCCCTACGGCCACGAGGCGCACCCGTGAGGCGCCCCGTCCTCGGTCGGCCGTCCTGGCCTGAACCCTCCCACCAACGGATGTCTCCACGCGCTTTCCGAGTCTTGATCGCCGACATGAGGCATCCTCGTGACGGGCGACGCTGCCCGTGACGAGGACGGGAGGGGTTCCGCCACCGATGCGAGACGTGCAGGGGCTGGACACGGGCGGGTCGTTGCCGGCGGAGCCCTCGGGGTTCGTGGGGCGCGTGCGCGAAGTGGAGGCCGCCCGTACCCGGTTGGCGTCCCACCGGATGGTCACGCTGCACGGCCCCGGCGGAGTCGGCAAGACGCGCATGGCGTGGCAGGTCGCCGCGCGGGCCGGTCTGGCGCACGGGAGCCGGTGGGTCGATCTGGCGTCGGTGCGCGACGGTGCGCTCGTCGGGCAGGCGGTCATCACCGCGCTCGGGCTGCAGGACCAGACCGGTCGCTCCTCGGTGGCGGTCCTGACCGAGAGCCTCGCGGGCCAGGACGTACTCCTCGTACTCGACACGTGCGAGCACCTGCTGGACGAGTGCGCGTCCTTGGCGGGCGCGCTGCTGGCGGCGCTGCCCGGGCTGCGGATCCTGGCCACGAGCCGGGCTCCGCTGGAGGTGCGCCAGGAGAGCGTCGTGCCGGTCGGGCCCATGTCGACCGGCCCCGACGGCGACGCGCTCGCCCTGCTCACGGCACGTCTGGAGCAGGCGGGGCGGGCGGAGCCCTCGCCGAACCGGGTGCCCGCACACGACGAGCCGGACGAACTCGTCGTTCTCTGCGACGCGTTGGAGGGCATCCCCCTCGCCATCGAGCTGGCCGCCCCGCTGCTGCGGTCCGCCTCGGCACGGCAGCTGAACCGGCAACTCGCCCAGCGCCTGGACCTCCTGTCGCCGGACACCCCGTCCGACACCGACCTGACAGCCCTACGTCCGCGGCATGCGGGACTGCGCACCAGCATCGGCTGGAGCCACGAGTGGTGCACCCCGCACGAACGGCTGCTGTGGGCCCGCCTCTCGGTGTTCCCGGGCAGCTTCACGATGACGGCGATGGAGTTCGTCTGCACGATCAAGCCGCTCTTCGGGTACGACCTGACCGATACCCTCGCCTCCCTGGTGAACAAGTCCGTCGTGCTGCGCGAAGGGCCGCCGGGCGCCCGGCGCTACCGCATGCTGGACACGATCCGCGAGTACGGCGCCGAGTGGCTGAAACGCTGCGGCGGGCAGGACGAACTGCGGCTGCGGCACCGGGACTTCTACCGTCACCTGGCCCTGACCGGCGGAGAGAGCTGGCTGGGCCCCCGACAGCCCGAGGTGTACCGGCAGGCGGCCGCCGAGCACACCAATCTGCGCGCGGCCCTGCAGCACTGCCTGCTCACCGACACGTCGGCCGCACTGCACATGACGGCCGACCTGTTCTACTTCTGGTTCGCGTGCGGCAACCTCCGCGAAGGACGGCACTTCCTCGACGCCGCCCTGGACCTGGACCCGGAGCACGAGCCCGGCAGAGCGCGGGCCTTGTGGGTGTGCGCCGTCGTCTCCTCCTGCCAGGGCGAACACCGCGTCGCGCTTGAGCGGGCCACCGAGGCCCTGGAGCTGGCCACGCGCACCGACGACGAGCCCGCCCGGGCGTGGGCCACCTACGCACAGGGACTGGCACTCACCCTCCAGGGGGACACCGGCCCCGCCCAGGAACGGTTCGCCGTGGCCCTCCCCCTCGCCGAGACCGCGGGCGAGGAGATCGCCGGGCTGCTCTGCATGGCCTCCCACAGCTATCTCCTCATGGCGCTCGGCGAACTCGACCGGGCCCGGGCCCTCGCCGAGCGGGTCATCGCCCGCGCCGCGCCCACCGAGGACATCTGGGCCCGCTCCTTCGGCCACTACGTGATCGGCACGCTCGACACGGTCGACGGACACCCCGCCCGCGCGATCCCCTCCCTGCGCACGGCACTGGAGGCGAAGTGGCTCCTCGATGACGCCTACGGCATCGCCATAACCCTCGACACCCTCGCTCTCGCGGCCGTCGACGACGGGCAGGTGGAGTGGGCGGCGTGGCTGCTGGGGCTGGGCGATCAGGTGTGGCGGAAGGTCGGCGTGCCCCAGCTGGGCTCCCCCGACATGGTTGAGCGGCGCAGGACCTGCGAACAGCGGACCCGCGACGCATTGCCCCCGTCGGTGTACGAGCATCACCACCGGGCCGGTTTCACTCTGGACACCGCACCGGGCGAGGTCCCGGTGCACCTGCGACAGCCCTACCTCCTCGCGTGACCCACGAACCGGGCGATCGTTGGCAAACCATGAACAATACGACGCGTGTACTGACCGCCGTCGCCCTCACCGGCGCCGCCGCCCTGTCCTTCTCCGGCGTGGCGCAGGCCCAGACTCCGGACCGGCAGAACCCGCTGCCGGTGGGCGACGTGGCGAAGGACCTGCTCGGCGTCTTCAACGACAGCGTCGCGCCCGCTCTCGACAAGCAGGCGGACGACCTGCTCCACCGCGGCAAGTAGCCGCCCGCCGCTCCTTCCGCTTTGTCCTCTGGCCCGGGAGCGCGGATGCGGGCACCATCTCTCCTTGCTCCACCTGCACCACAGCCGACCCACCGTCAGCACGGTCACCAGCAGGGAGGAACCCCCATGCGCACGCGTTCCGCGCTCACCGCGCTCGCGCTCATCACCGGCGCCCTGATCGCCCCCGGCTTCGGCGTCCTCACCTCGGCGACGGACGCCCTCGCCGCCACCAAGATCAGTCATGCCACCGCGACCTCGATGTTCCGCTCGGCCGGTGTCACCTGGTCGTCGTCCGGCGGGTGCTCGGACCGCTCCAACCCGACGTGCACGTCCTTCGAGCAGCTCAACCTCGCCACCGCGCAGGGCGCCCAGACCCTCAAGAGCGCCAGCGGGTGCGGTCTCAACATCACCGGCGGCACGGAGACCGGCCACGCGAGCGGAACGTATTCGCACTGGAACGGATACAAGCTCGACTACGGCAAGAACACCTGCATCACGAACTACGTCAAGAACACCTTCACCTACATCGGCCCGCGCGGTGACGGCGCCCCGCAGTACAAGTCGGGCTCCGGCAACATCTACGCCGACGAGGGCAACCACTGGGACGTCCTGTACTACAACTGCGGCGGCTGCTGACCCCTACGCGACCTGTACCCCTTCGATGAACGTCATCCTGACCTCGGTGGCGTGGACCTGCGTGATCGGTACTTCGAAGGGGTTCCGGTCGACGACGATGACGTCGGCGAGCATGCCGGGCTCGATGCGTCCGACGCGGTGCGCCATGCCCTCCTGCCGGGCGGCGTTGACCGTGAACAGGTCGAAGGCCTCCGTCAGGCCGATGGCCTGGGAGGGGCCGAGGCGTTCGGCGCTTCCTCCAGGTTCCTGCCGGGTGACGAGCGTCTCCATGGCCGCCCACGGGCTCACCGAGGGCACGACGCACCAGTCCGAACCCGCCACGACCAGCGCGCGGGCATCGAGCATCTCGCGGACCGGCCAGGCGCGTTCGACGGCTTCCCGGCCGACGGCGGCCTCGATGTCGGAGCAGATCGGCGAGGGCCGCCACAGGTAGGGCGAGACCTCGAAGGTCGCGCCGATGCGGGTCGCCCGTTCGATGTCCGGCTTCGACACGAACGAGCAGTGGCCGACGTTGTGCATGCAGGAGCTGGGGCCGTTGGCCGTGCGGGCGGCCTCGATGGCGTCGAGCGCCGCCCTGGCCGCCGCGTCACCGGCCGCGTGGAACTTGACCGTCAGGCCCATCCGGTCGAACCGGGTCACCGCCTGGTCGAGCACGGCGGGCGCCACCACGAGCATGCCGTGCCGGCCCGCCTCGTCCCCGCGCCCCTCCACGGTGTCCGCGTACGGTTCGAGCATGGCGGCCGTGTGACTGTCGGTCGGTACGCCGTCGAGGAAGATCTTCACGCAGTCGGGCTTGATGCGGGCGCTCGCGTGGAGATTGCGGTACGCGATCACGTCTTCGCAGGCCGGGTCGTACGGCGACCACACCAGGCTGAGACGTACGCGCTGCCGGACCGCGCCCCGCGCGGCGAGCCGCGTGTAGGCACGCAGTTCGGCCCGCGGCCCCGCGGTGAAGCCGACCGCGGCTTCGGTGAACGAGGTGATCCCGTACGACAACATCTCCCCGAGCGCCCACTCGAGCGCCGCCTCGACCTCGTCGTCGTCCGGCGTGGGAGCCGCGGCGGCGAGCAGGTCGACGGCCGCCTCGCGCTGTATACCGCTCGGCGCGCCCGCCGCGTCCCGCTCGAAGATGCCGCCCGCCGGGTCGGGTGTGCCGGGGCCTACGCCCGCGATCCGGAGCGCCGCGCTGTTCGCCCACGAGCTGTGTCCGCTGGTGTCCTCCAGGAGGACCGGGTGGCCGGGTGCGACGGCGTCGAGCATCGTACGGTCCGGGGTGCCGCCGAGGGCGTACGCGTCCCACTGCCCGCCGAGGATCCACGCGCCGGGTGCGGCGCGGGAGACGTGCTCGGCGACGATGCGGAGGGTGGCTGCGAGGTCGGAGCCCTGCGGGATCTTGCAGCGCCGTTCGCGGACCCCGGCGTAGATCGGGTGGACGTGCAGGTCGTGCAGGCCGGGCAGCACGGTGTCGCCCGCCAGGTCCCGCACCCGCGTCTTCGGCCCGCGCCGGCCCAGTACGTCCGCGCGGGTGCCGACCGTCTCGATGACACCGGCGCGCACGGCGAGCCCCTCGGCCCAGCCCGACGGCGTCTTGACGTGTCCGCCCACGAGGATCAGATCCGCGTACGGCTCGGGCA
Source organism: Streptomyces venezuelae (assembly GCF_008642315.1). Classification (NCBI taxonomy): domain Bacteria; kingdom Bacillati; phylum Actinomycetota; class Actinomycetes; order Kitasatosporales; family Streptomycetaceae; genus Streptomyces; species Streptomyces venezuelae. Next base: position 381,360 of record NZ_CP029192.1, read on the forward strand.
TGGCGCCCCACCTCCGGCTCAGCGGCGGTTGATGAATCCGGCGTCCACGGGCAGCGTGACGCCGGTGACATAACGGGCTTCGTCCGAGGCGAGCCACAGGACCGCGTTGGCCACGTCCTCCGGTTCGACGGTGGCCACGGGCAGGGCGTTGGGGGAGCCCTCGGACAGGATCGGGTCCTGGGCGACGAACTCGACCATGGCCGGATCGGCGACCATGCGGGTGGCGACGCCGGTGGGGTGCACGGAGTTCACCCTGATGCTGTGCGCGGCGAGGTTGTTGGCGTACGTCCGCATCAGCCCGACCACACCGTGCTTCGAAGCGGCGTAGCCGAGGCCGCCGTTGCTGGCACCGCCGATGCCGACCAGTCCGGCGGTGGAGCTGACGATGACGATCGAGCCGCCCCGGTCCGCGTCGACCATCGAAGGGACGGCCGCCTCTACGGTGTGGAAGGTGCCGGTGAGGTTGATGTCGATGGCGTCGTGCCACGCCTGGACCCGGTCGTTCACCAGGAGCGGGGCGATTCCGGCGTTGGCGACGACGACGTCGATCTGTCCGAACTCGGCGAGCCCGGCGTCGTACGCCTCCTGGAGCGCGGCACGGTCGCGGACGTCCGCCTGTCGGGCGACGACACGGCGGCCCGACTCCCGCACCTCCGCGACCACTTCGGCCAGCTCTTCCGGGGTCGACTGCGGGTAGGGCACGGTGTCCACCGACCGGCAGATGTCCACAATGACCAGGTCGGCGCCCTCCTCCGCCATCCGCTGGACACAACTGCGGCCCAGGCCGCCGGCCGCGCCGGTCACGAAGGCCACCTTGCCCTCAAGACGCCCCGTTCCGTGGGTCATGTTCGTGGTGTACCGCGCGGTCGTCGGCCTGGCCAGGGGGCACTGGGGTCCAGGATCGGACGGAGTGGGCGGGGTCGTCGGGGCGGAGGAATCGGTGTGGTAGACGTCGGCCGAGGGTTCGGCGGGCGGGAGCCAATCACTGGCCTCCGGCTCGTTGCCGGGGGCCGGGTCGTGGCGGGCCGGCTCCAGGGGGCTGCCGGGTGCGGCCGACGCGGTGAGCCCGGGAACCGGCACAGCCCGCCGCGGTGATCCTGCGGGACTGCACACGGCCCCTCCGGTCATCCGCCAGCGCCGTCTACGGCTTGGTGTAGTACTTCTTGCAGTCGGCACATCCCTTGTGGACGGCCTTGACGATGTTGCCTCCGGAGCTCTTGATGACTGCCTCGTGCTTTCCGTGCTTCCAGTTGCTCCAGTTGCCGTTCTTGTACTTGACTCCGACCCAGGCGTAGCCAGCGCAGTTGCCGTTGTCGGCCTTGCCGGTGACCGCCTTCTTCTTGGAGACCGATCCGGCGTAGTCGGTGCCGCAACTCCGCTGCCACTGGACGAAGTCCGAGTACTGCGCGGTGGCTCCCGCATGGGAGACCGCGAGGAGCAGCGCCGTGGTGGCGGTGGTCAGGACGGTCAGTCCGCGTGCTTTGGTGAACATGCTTTCCCCGTATCCGGTGTCGTTTTCTCCCGTGCTTCTGGTCGGCCGGGAGAACATGCCGAAACGGTAGAAGAGGGCGCGCGGATCGGCCCATGTGCACGGTGCGCGAATTTCTGAGCAAATGGTGCGCAGCGCTCAGATGCCGTGCATATCGGCGATGCGGAGCGCGTGCACGACGTCGTGGACGCCGGTGCCGCCGGTCAGGAGGTCGAGGCCCAGGACGCCTTCGGCCGCGCGCAGGTGCGCCCGGACCGTGTTGCGGCTGACGCCGGCCCGGCGGGCCGCCCGCTGGGCGTCGGTATTGGCCTCGATCCACGCCTGGAGGGTGCGGCGATGCCGGTCGTCGAGTGGTCGCAGAACGGTGCGCGCCCAGGCGGCCGCGCGCTCGTTGCCCAGCAGGTCGTCCAGGTGCGGCGGCAGGTCGCCGGTCTGCGGTACGGGCGCGGCGCCGCAGCCGGTCAGGGCGAGAGCCAAGTGGACATCGGCGCGGACCTGTACGTCCAGGAGATCCTCGTCCAGTGCCTGTTCCGCCTTTCGCAGATGGGCGGAGACGGTATTGCGGCTCAGACCCAGCAGCCGCGCGACGGCCGAGCGGGAGAGGTTCACGGCCAAGCGCGTCACTTCGGCGCTGGTGGCGGGAATCGAACGCAGGGGGTGGAGGAGTCCGTGGGCCCACACGAGGGCGGACTCCCTGGGCAGCAGGATTCCCTCCAGCGGAGTCCTGCCGTGATAGAACGCCATGCGCTCGGGCGTGGGGCGGGCGGCAGCGAGGGCATGGGTGGCCTGGCCGTAAGCCCCCGCTGTCGACTCGAGGGGGTGGGCTCCGCTGATGCCCAGTGCGAAGCGGGGGTCGCTGTGCACCAGACGCCGCAAGGTTGCCGCCAGCCCGCCCTGCGCCTCCACCGCAATCTCCGTCTCCTCCGACTCCTCCGCGAGCAGGCAGATCAAGTGCTCGTGGAACACCGGGCAGTGCACCAGGAGGTCCGCTCCGTGGTATCCGGAGGGGTCCTGATGCGCCAGTGCGATCCGGTCGCGCTCCCCGGGCGGGCAGTGCAACAGATACAGCCGCAGCCGGCCGGCCTCCAGCAGCGGCGGGACCGCGCCGACCGTCATCCGGCGCGCCAGCGTCGGCTGACCCGTCAGCAGCGCCTGGAGCACGGCGAAGCGCAGTTGCCGTGCCTTGGCCTGGTAGTTCCGCCGGATCCGGTCGCTCTCCCCGGCCTGGCGCAGCAGGGTCAGGACGCTTCCCGTATGGGCGAGGAGTGCGACCGTCTCCGGGGACGGCTCTTGGCGCCCGGCCGCCACCAGCACCGGATGTGGCCGCTGGAAGCCAAGCGCCTCGCAGCGCACGTGCAGGCCTCCGGTGTGGGTGACGGCCGTCGCCAACCGGCCGTCGGACAGGCGCGCGAGCAGCTCGGCCAGCGGCCGCAGCACGGCCCGGGGGAAGTCCGGAGTGGCCGCTTCCACGACGTGGACGTCATGCGCGACGAGGGCGACGTGCGCATGGGTCTGCCGACGCAACCAGTCCAGAATTCTCCGCACGTCCGGGGCCGTCCCGCGCGCCAGTTGACGCCGCACCTCGCACATCAGCCGGTCCAGCTGCTCGCTCTGCCGCTCCACCTGCGTCCGCGTGCTCTCCACGGGCCCCCTTCCTTGCACAGTTCCACCGGCAGGCTGCCCCGGCACGGGGCCGTCTACCGGTCGTAATTGACCTCGCCTCCTCGGCGCAGACCGTGCCGGGTCAGTGAGCAGTAGAGATCGGCGGCAGCTGCCGTACACAGCCACGCCGGTCAGCGCTGCGCGGCGAGGAAGTTCCGGTACCAGGCGATCGTGTCGTCGAGCGTGGTGTCGAGGGCGATGGGCTTGAGGCCGAACGCTTCCTGGATCGCCGACGAGTCCATGACCTGCGGTTCTGTGTGCTGGTAGAACAGCTCGGCATAGGAGTCCATGAAGACCTGGTCGAACGGGCCGAAGGGCACGGGCTCCGGCTTGATGACCGTGTTCAGCGGCTGCCCGACCTTCTTCTCGATCAGCCGGAAGACCTCGCGGGTGGTGAGGGCGGGCGCGGTGGGCAGGTGCCAGACACGTCCGTCGCCGTCCGGGTGCTCGCCGAGGGTGGCGAGGCCGGCGGCCACGTTGCGGATGTCGGTGTAGCTGTGCGGCAGGTCGATGTCGCCTATGCCGTACACCTCGGTGCCCGTCAGGGCGCCGGGGAAGACGGCGCCGCCGAGGGTGGAGTTGAGGACGTGCGGGCCGACGAAGTCGGCCGAGCGGCCCAGGACGACGCGCGCACGGCCCTCCTGATGCGCGATCAGGTACTTCTCGTCCAGCTCGGCACGCATCCTGCCCTTGGCACCCGTGGCCCGCCAGGCGGTGTCCTCGGTCATCACCTGCCCGTGGGTCTCGCCGTACGGGTAGAGGGTGTCGAGCACGACCAGGCGGGCGCCCTCGGCCTCGACGGCACCGAGCACCGCGTCCTGGATGCCGGGCATGACCTCGACCTGAAGGTGATAGGCCACGTTGACGCAGTGGTAGACGACGGCGGCGCCCTTGATGGCAGCCCGGGCGCCGTCGATCGTGCCCACGTCGCCCGTGATTCGGGTGACGCCCTCGGGCACAGGGCCGTCGCCGGAGCGGTCGACGAGGCGGACCTCGTGCCCGCGGCGGGCCAGCTCACCGGCCAGCGTCGACCCCGCGGGGCCGGCGCCGAGGACTGTGTGCAGGCCTTCGGATGCTGTGGCGTTCGTGGTGGTCATGATCCACATCCCTTCAGGAGTCAGGAGTCAGGAGTCGGCTCAAGCAGCCGTTCCTTCTGTTACACACCATAACTATCGCGATGGTGTGACGCAATGGTGAGTAGCGAAGGTAATGCGCTGTAACCTTCGTTAGAGGAGGTAGACCGCATGACATCGAGCTCGACACCGAATCCGGCCCCCCGAGCCCGCACCCCACGGGAGCGGTACCGGGATCAGACGCGCGCGGAGATCAAGCAGATCGCCGTGGGCCAGCTCGCCGCGGGCGGCGTGGAGGGCGTGGCGCTGCTGCGTATCGCCAAGGAAATCGGCATGTCCGGACCGGCTCTCTACCGGTACTTCGCCAGCCGCGACGACCTGCTCACCGAACTGATCGTCGACGCCTATCAGGCGGTCGCGGACCGCATTCGCGCCGTCGACACCGCGGCCGGCGGGCGAACGGCGCTGCACGCGCTGGCCACCGCCCTCCGCGACTGGGCCGTGGCGCAGCCGCACCTCTACCTGCTCATCCAGGGCACCCCGGTCCCCGGCTTCCGCGCGCCGGACGAGACCGTGGCGCAGGCCCGCGGAGTCCTGGGCCCGTTCCTCGGCGTCTTCGCCGAGGGGCGGCCGTCAGGCTTTTTGGAACCGCTCGTGGACGAGTTCGGCCGCTGGCTGCGGGACGACGCGGCGGTGGCGGCGTGGGTCGAGCAGTGGACCGAGCTTCCGCCCGAAGAATCCGCGGCGGCCGTCGCGCTGACCGGCGCCATCACCGCCTGGCCCCTGCTGCACGGCACCGTCAGCCTGGAGGCGGCCGGTCAGTTCGGTGGCATGGGACACCAGCCGGCGTCACTGCTCACCGCACAGGTCGACATGCTGGCGGACTCGTTCCGGCTGACCTGAACACCGGTGACCTGAACACTGGTGCCCCTCCCCAGGAGCACCGAGTTTTACGTATCCCCCGTTCGCGAGGTCCCGCCCCGACCCGGGCTGCGCTATGCAGGAACTGGCCCCACGAGGGCACAGTCGGTGCGCCGTGGCGGGCCAGGGGGACATCATGGAGGGTTCCGCACGCCGCCGGGAGCCACGAGTGCCCGAGGCCGACCCCACCGTGGGGGTCGACGTGAGCCCCGACCGGCGGGGAGAGCCGAGGCACCGGCTCGTCGCGATCGGCGACTCCCTGACGCAGGGGTTCCAGAGCCTGGCGATCTTCAACACCGCACTGTCGTATCCGGCGATCGTCGCCCACGAGCTGGGCTGCGCCGAACGGTTCAGGTATCCCCGCTACGAGGGAATGGGCGGGCTGCCGTTCAACATCGAGCTCCTCCTGCGCGACCTGGACGCCCGCTACGGGCGGACCGTGGACCTGCGCGAGGCGCCGTTCGCGCTGTTCCGGGCCCGGAGCCTCATGGACCGGGTGGAGGACTACTGGGAGCGGGGGCCCGGGCGGTCCGTGCCGTCCACGACCGCCATCATGCACAACCTCGCCGTCTTCGGATGGGACTTGAGGGACGCGCTCTCGAAGTCGGCGGCCGAGTGCGAGGACCTGATCGAGGCCCCCGAGGACGACCTGATCAAGCAGCTCGTCCAGAACGCGGGCGAGCGCGCCGCCCTGCGGGTGCTGCCCACGCGGCCCCCGGCGGCGAAGGCCCTGACCCAACTGGGCGCCGCGGCCCGGCTCGGGGAGGAGACCGACGGGACCGGCTCGGAGCACGGGATCGAGACCCTGGTCGTCTTCCTCGGCGCGAACAACGCGCTGAAGGCGGTGACCGAGCTGAAGGTCGTATGGAGCGGGAGCGGGTACGCCGACCTGTCCCGCAAGGGACGCTTCACCGTCTGGCAGCCGCAGCACTTCGTTGCGGAACTGCGCGAGGTGGCCGCGAGGGTCGCCGGGATCAGGGCACGGCACGTCATATGGTGCACGGTTCCGCACGTCACCATCGCGCCGATAGCGCGCGGCGTCGACGACAAGGTCGCGAGGGGTTCGCGGTACTACCCCTACTACACCCGTCCGTGGATCGGCAACGACGACTTCGACCCCCGCCGGGACCCGAAGATCACCGCTGACGAGGCGCGGCAGGTCGACGACGCCATCGACGACTACAACGACGCGATCACGGCTGAGGTCCGCGACGCCCGGCGGTCGGGCAAGGACTGGTACCTGCTGGAGACCTGCGGGCTGCTCGACCGCCTCGCGTCCCGTCGGTTCGCGGAGGACCCGGCGGCTCAACCGTCGTGGTGGCGGCCGTACGACCTGCCGCCCGCCTTGCAAGCCCTGACGCCTCCCCCGAACTCCCACTTCCTCGCCGGTGAGGCGGAGCGTCGTACCGACGGCGGGCTGTTCTCGCTCGACGGCGTCCACCCGACGACCGTCGGCTACGGCATCCTCGCCCAGGAGGTGATCAACGTGATGCGGCTGGCCGGCGTCCAGTTCTTCCGCCCCGACGGGGAGACCCTCCGCGACGACCCGGTGCACGTCGACTTCGAGCGCCTTATCCGCCACGACACCCTGGTCGACCGGCCGCCGGGGAACCTGGACTCGACGCTGCGCGTCATCGGCTGGGCCGACGAGGCCTTGGACTTGTTCCGGCGCGTCTTGACCGGCTTCTGAATGGGGCCCAGGGTTGGGCCACGATCCGGACGGACGACGTACCTCCACTCCCCCTCTTTGGAGAGCCCCGTTGGACACCACACCGCCGAGCGACGCCCCCTTCTCCCAGCGGCCCGCGCCACCCGCGCACCGCATGGACCCCTCCGGCGGCTGTCCGCACGCGGACAACGCCCGGCTGCTCGCGCGGGGCGCGGTCGCTCCCGTGGTCCTGCCCGGTGAGGTGGCGGGCATGGCGGTGCTCGGGCACGACGCGCTCCGGGATTTCCTCGCCCACCCCGACGTCGCCAAGAACGCGGCGCACTTCACCGCGTTGCGGTCCGGCGGGATACCGGACGGCTGGCCGCTCAGGACCTTCGCCACGGTGCACGGCATGACCACGGCGGACGGGGCCGACCACCGGCGCCTGCGGTCGCTGGTGAGCCGGGCGTTCACCCCGCGCCGCGTGGAGCAACTCGCGCCGCGCATAGCCGGATTGACGTCCCGGTTGCTCGACGACCTCGACCGGCGGGCCGCCGGGAGTGACGGAGTCGTGGACCTGCGCGCCCACTTCGCGCTGCCGCTGCCGATGGGCGTCATCTGCGAACTGCTCGGCGTGGAGGCCCAACACCACGACCGCCTCCACCGCCTCTCCAACCAGATCGTCGCCACGGACATCGGCCCGCAACAGGCGCTGGCCGCGAACCGGGAGATGGTGGACGTGCTGGGCGACGTCGTGGCCGCCCGCATGGAGAACCCCGGCGACGACCTCACGTCCGCCCTGATCGCCGCCCGCGAGGAGGACGGCGACCGGCTGGGCCCGCACGAGCTGCTGGGCACCCTGATGCTCATGATCGTCGCGGGCCACGAGACGACGCTGAACCTGATCACGAACGCGGTACGCGCCCTGTGCACGCACCGCGACCAGCTCGACCTGGTCACGTCGGGCCGGGCGACCTGGGCGGACGTGGTCGAGGAGACGCTGCGCTGGGACAGCCCCGTCAGCTACTTCCCGTTCCGCTATCCGACCCGGGACCTGACGCTGGACGGCACGGTCATCCCCAAGGGCACCCCCGTGCTCGCCGGATACTCCGCCGCGGGCCGCGACCCCAAGGCCCACGGCCCCGACGCCGACAGATTCGTCCTCACCCGCACCGGTTCCGCCCGCCATCTCTCCCTCGGCCACGGCGCGCACTACTGCCTGGGCGCCCCGCTGGCCCGCCTGGAGGCCACCGTCGCCCTCGAACAGCTCTTCGCCCGCTTCCCGCGATTGGACCTCGCCGAACCGGACGGCGAACTGCCGCGCCACGCCTCTTTCGTGGGCAACAGCGTGCGGAGGCTGCCCGTACGGCCGCACGGCTGAGGAGACATGGACGCGCTCAGCCGGACGGCGTCGGGCGTGACGGAGACGAGCCGCGCTCCGGCAGGCCGTTGCGATCCAGGCTGCCTGTGACGAGACATGCGCGATCAGGCTTGTCGACGCCGTCGCGCGACGGCGGCAGCGATCGGCATCGCAACGGTGGTGCCCGCGGCAGTCCAGAACACGAACCTGGCGTCCGGTCCGTTGACGGTCCGCAACTCCCCGTCAGCGTGGCGACAGAACGAGTCGGGCGGGAAGTATCGCGAGACCGGGGCGGCGCTGATGCCATGGCAGGGCGACGTATCGGGCATCAGGCCCGGCTGCGCACGCTGCCAGAGGAACCAGCCGGCGAACACTGTCAGCCACCCGGCGAGCACGAACACAGCGAGCATCCAGTGGGCGACCTTCGCCCGCCGCCCCAGCAGCCATACGCAAGAGGTTGGCAGCACAAAAACGAGAAGCACGGCGGACAGCAGGATCAGAGCCTTCATGACGCCATGACCCTACCGATCAACGATCCAGGCGTCTTCGCCCTCGGCAAGGGACAGTGGCCGGGTCGTCCGGCCGAACCTTGTCAGGATTCCAGAGCACGGCTGGGGACGTGTTGCGCGAGCAGGGTGTCGAGCTGACGCGGGTCAAGGAGGAAACCGTACGCATCCTGGAGGCCGCCGGAATCGTCGCCGCCGGCGCACAACCCGCGAAGGACGCCCTGCCGCCCCTCGGTATCAACGTCGAGAAGATCCAGCGTCGGGCCGACACCAACATCGGCCCCGGAGCCTTCCAGTACCCAAGGCCCGCCTACACACCGGACACCAAGAAGGCGCTCGAACACACCCTGAGCGAAGCCCGCGCGCCGGACCGGTAGGCCGGGAGATGCGGGCGCCGCCCGGCGCCTGCCCGTCGACGATCACACCGACGCGGGCGCCAAGAATTCCCACGATCTCCGCGTCACGCAGTGGGGGGCTCGCCCTCCGTGGAGAACTTGCGCCCGCTCTCGGCAGGCATCAGACGAGGCGTGACTTCGCCAGTGCCAGGGCGTCCACTGTCTCCCGGACCACTCGCTCCGCGTCCTGGGGTCGGTTGACGACGTCGGTCTCGTTCATGTCGATCACGAGGACATCGCTGGCGGAGTAGTGCTGGTGAACCCAGTCGTCGTAGCCCGACCACAGGGTCCGGTAGTACTCCACGAGGCTCTGGTCCTGTTCGAAGTCGCGCCCCCGCAGCCCGATGCGGTGCAGCACCGTCGGGAAGTCCGCCCGGAGGTACACCATGAGATCAGGTGCCTTGCGGTAGGGCAGGCCGTCGATCTCGCGCATCATCTCCGAGAGCAGCCCCTCGTAGATCTGCATCTCCAGGGAGCTGATCCTGCCGAGGTCGTGGTTGACCTTGGCGAAGTACCAGTCCTCGTAGATGGAGCGGTCGAGGACGTTGTCGTCCTGCTTGTACGCCTCTTTGATCGCGGCGAAGCGCGTCTGCAGGAAGTAGAGCTGGAGCAGGAAGGGGTAGCGCCTCGCCTCTATCTCCTCGGGGCCGGCCGTGTAGAAGAGGGGGAGGATCGGATTGTCCTCCACGCTCTCGTAGAAGACCTCGCTCCCCAGCTCCTTGGCGATCAGCTCGGCCACACTCGTCTTACCGATCCCGATCATGCCGCCGACGCAGATCACTGCCATACCTCGCTTCTCCTTGGGGGACAGTCACCGAGGCGTGTATCCCACAGCCCTCTCTCGGCGGGCGACCGAAGCGGAAATCATATCGGCACATCCTCGTCGTCGAATCCACGTCCCCCGGATCAGACAGGACGGGCTGTCTGCCACACGTGGTCGTGCAGGCCGTGCTCCCCCAGCCAAGCGGTGAGAGAGGTGATGTCGTCGCCGTCCAGGGCGGCCGGGCCGACGGTGGTGCGCAGCTGGTGGGGTACTCCGGAGTCGCGCAGCATCCGCAGACTCCGCTCGGCGGGCGGGAAGCTGTTGTTCGTCGCCGTGACTCGGTCGTAGGCGTCGGGGCCGGCCTTGATGTCGAAGCCGACCCAGTCGAGGAGCCCTTCGGACAGCAGGGTCTCGAACCGGCGTGGGAAGGCGCCTGCGGTGTGCAGACCGACCGCGTGGCCGCGCTCCCGTGCGGCGCGTGCGGCGTCGGCCAGCCGGGGCTGGAGGAGGGGCTCGCCTCCGGAGAAGACGATGCCGTCGAGCAGCCCTCGTCGGCGGTCGAGGTGCGCCGCCACGTCCTCCCACGCGATGTGCACAGCGGCCCGAGGGTCGAGGAGTGCGGGATTGTGGCAGTAGCCGCAACGCCACGGGCAGCCCTGGCAGAAGACGGTGGTGACGAGGCGGCCCGGCCAGTCACAGGTGGACAGCCGGGACCAGCCGCCTATCGCGATCACGCCCGCGCCGCCGCCGTTTCGGTGAAGTGCTCGCGTTCGGTGTGCTCGCCCTTCTTGCCGATGTTGAAGGAGGAGACCGGACGGTGGTAGCCCATGACCCGGGTCCACACCTCGCACGTAGCGGAACAGGTCGGGCAGGTGGTGTGTTCGCCGGGCAGATAGCCGTGTCCGGGGCAGATGGAGAACGTCGGCGTCACCGTCAGGTAGGGCAGGGAGAAGCGCTCCAGGGAACGGCGCACGAGGGCGCGGCACGCCTCGGCGGTGGAGATCCGCTCCGCCATGTAGAGGTGCACGACGGTGCCGCCGGTGTACTTCGTCTGGAGTTCGTCCTGCCGCTCCAGTGCCTCGTACGGATCATCGGTCCAGCCGACCGGCAGCTGCGAGGAGTTGGTGTAGTACGGGTTGGAGTCCGTACCCGCCTGGAGGATCGCGGGGAAGCGCCGGCGGTCCTCCTTCGCGAAGCGGTACGTGGTTCCCTCGGCGGGGGTCGCCTCCAGGTTGTACAGGTGTCCCGTCTCCTCCTGGAACTCGATCATCCGCGCCCGCACGTGATCCAGCAGCCGGACCGCCATGGCGTGACCTTCCGCCGCGGTGATGTCGGCGCGATCGTGGGTGAAGTTGCGGATCATCTCGTTGATGCCGTTCACACCGATCGTGGAGAAGTGATTGCGCAGGGTCCCCAAGTACCGATTGCTGTACGGGAGCAGTCCGCTGTCGATCAGTTCCTGGACGGTGACCCGCTTGATCTCCAGGCTGTCCTTCGCCAGGTTCAGGAGGCGGTCGAGCGCGGCGAACAACCCTGCCTCGTCGCCGGCGTGCACATGCCCGAGCCGCGCGCAGTTGATCGTGACGACGCCCAGAGATCCGGTCTGTTCGGCACTGCCGAAGAGACCGTTGCCCCGGGTGAGCAGCTGGGTCAGGTCCAGCTGGAGTCGGCAGCACATGGAACGGATCTGGCCGGGTTCGCGTTCGGAGTTGAGGAAGTTCTGGAAGTAGGGCAAGCCGTACTTCGCGGTCATCGCGAACAGCCTCGTCGCGTTCTCGCTCTCCCAGGGAAAGTCCTGGGTGATGTTGTACGTCGGGATCGGGAAGGTGAAGACACGTCCCGAGGCGTCACCGGACGTCATCACCTCGATGTAGGCCCGGTTGATCAGATCCATCTCGGCCTGCAGTTCGCCGTAGGTGAAGCCCATCTCGTCGCCGCCGATGACCGGCACCTGGGCGCGCAGGTCCTGCGGACACGTCCAGTCGAAGGTGAGATTGGTGAACGGTGTCTGGGTGCCCCACCGGGAGGGGACGTTGAGGTTGTGCACCATCTCCTGCACGCACTGGTGGACCTCGTCGTACGTCATCGCGTCCTTGCGGACGAACGGCGCCATGTAGGTGTCGAACGAGCTGAACGCCTGCGCGCCCGCCCACTCGTTCTGGAGCGTCCCGAGGAAGTTGACGATCTGGCCGACGGCCGAGGAGAAGTGCTTCGGCGGGGCCGAGTCGATCTGCCCGGGCACCCCGTTGAACCCCTCGGTCAGCAGGGTGCGCAGGGACCAGCCCGCGCAGTACCCGGCGAGCATGTCGAGGTCATGGAGGTGGAAATCGCCCTCGCGGTGCGCGCGGCCCACGCCCTTCGGGTACACGTGGTCGAGCCAGTAGTTGGCCACGACCTTTCCGGCCACGTTGAGGATCAGTCCGCCGAGCGAATAGCCCTGGTTCGCGTTGGCGTTGACCCGCCAGTCACGGCGGTCCAGGTACTCGGTCACCGAATCGACGGCATTGATCTGCGTCACGACAGCCCTCCCACGAGGCATACGGAGTGGACCCGGACCCACGGAGCGTGGCCGGTGCCGGCAGGTATCGGACTCGCTCCCCTTTCGAGGGGGCACACCGTTGCGGGGCAGTTCCGGATTCGCACCGGATTCCCTGTTGCCTCGAGGGCGCGCACATCCCGTGCGCACCGCCGAACCGACACTCGGACACTACATCTGGGACGACCACGACACGCCCGAGCAAGATGTAGTGGTGACGCAAGTCCATCGGAAGGGGACCTTGGACCTGGCCGCCTCATCACGAGTGGGCATGCCCCTGAGGGCCGGGCGCCACGGGGTAGGGCACGAAGGTGGTGGCGTTCTGGTCGATGTGCAGCGGGCGGCCCAGGGGCGGCGCCGCGCGCTGCGGGCACTCCAGGCGCTCGCAGACGCGGCAGCCCATGCCGATCGGGGTGGCGGCCGCGCTGCGGCCGAGGTCGAGGCCGTCGGAGTAGACGAGCCGGTGCGCGTGGCGCAGCTCGCAGCCGAGGCCGATCGTGAAGGTCTTCCCCGGCACTCCCCAGCCGCCGCGGTGGCGGGTGACGGCGCGGGCGGTCCACAAGTACCGCTGTCCGTCCGGCATTTCGGCGAGCTGGACGTGGATGCGGCCGGGGGCGGCGAAGGCCTCGTAGACGTTCCACAGCGGGCAGGTGCCGCCCGCGCGGGAGAAGTGGAAGCCGGTGGCGGACTGCCGTTTGGAGACGTTGCCGGCGCGGTCGACGCGGACGAAGGAGAACGGGACGCCGCGCAGCCGGGGCCGTTGGAGGGTGCTCAGGCGGTGGCAGACGGTTTCGTAGCCGAGGCCGTAGTGGTCGGTGAGGCGTTCGATGTCGTAACGCACCGCTTCGGCTGCGGTGTGGAAGTCGCGGTACGGCAGGATCAGCGCGGCGGCGAAGTAGTTGGCGATGCCGATCCGGGCCAGGGAGTGGGCCGGTGAGGCGGGGGCGAAGTCCTCGGCGGCCTCGCGGTCCAGCTCGTCCCCGTGCTCCAGGAGCGCGAGCTGGGTGGCCATGCGGAAGGCGCGCTGGCCGGGGCGCAGTCGCGTCGACAGGTGCAGGGTGCGCGTCGCCGTGTCGTAGTGGTGCAGTCGGTCGCCGGACTCCGTGCTCAGGTGCACCGTGTGCCGTTCGGTGAGACGGGTCGTCAGCGCGCTCAGGACCTCGCCGGGACGGATACCGATGGCGGTCGCGAGTTCCTCCGCCGCGGTGTCGATTTCGTGCAGGTAGTTCTGGCGCCGGTAGAAGTAGTCGCGGATCTCCTCGTGCGGGGAGCGCGGGGCGTCGAGTCCGGCGTCGCGGTCCCCGTCCGCCCCGACGAGTTCGGCGAGACGCTGGTTGCGGCGGCCGAGGTCCACCAGGACCCGCGCGACGGCGGGCATACGGGAGGCGAGTTCACTCAGGTCCGTCGGTGAGACGCGCGCCGCGTCGATCTCCGACGCCAGCGCCTCGTGCAGGTCCGCCATCAGGCGGCTGGTGTCCCGCTCGGAGAAGAAGTGCGCGTCGAGGCCGAACACCTCGGTCAGGCGCAGCAGCACCTGGACCGTGAGGGGGCGCGAGTCGTGTTCCAGCTGGTTCAGGTAGCTGGGTGAGATGCCGAGCGTGCGGGCCAGCTCGGCCTGGCTCATGCCGCGCTCCTCGCGCAGCCTGCGCAGCCGGGCGCCCGCGTACGTCTTGCCCATGGATCCGCTTCTCCTGCCGTTCCGGGGCGGCTCAGCGTACGCCGTCGCGCACCGCACACCGCCTTCGCAATGTTGGCAATCCGGGCCTGGAAGATTCACAGAAGTTGGCACCGATCCACGCTTGTTGGCACTCAGTGCCAGTGCCAGAGTTCTGGTGCGGCCCACCGGATCCCGGCGGGTGCGGCTCGGAACCGGGGCACGATTTATGCCCTGACGTCGGAGATCCCGGCATCGAGCGCATCCGCGTCGGCAGGATTGCTCAGCTCGCCCCACCTCGGGAGGGGTGGGCCGCACACCAGCAGTGCGGCACACAGTGCCAGCCATCGATTCATGTACTGCGCGGTGCTGACCGAATTCGCAGACGAACGACCGAGGAGACGGTGTCCTTCATGGCAACCGACACGTTGACGCAGGCAGCCGACGAACTCGCCCGCCGCTGGTCCACGGACCCGCGCTGGAAGGGCATCGAGCGTACCTACAGTGCCGCGGACGTCGTACGCCTCTCCGGGAGCGTCCGCGAGGAGCAGACCCTCGCCCGGCGCGGCGCCGAGCGGCTGTGGCGGCAGCTGCACGAGAACGACTACATCCACTCCCTCGGCGCGCTGACGGGCGGCCAGGCCGTGCAGCAGGTCAAGGCCGGGCTGCAGGCCATCTACCTGTCCGGCTGGCAGGTCGCCGCGGACGCCAACCTGGCCGGGCACACCTACCCCGACCAGAGCCTGTACCCGGCCAACTCCGTTCCCCAGGTGGTGCGCCGGATCAACAACGCGCTGCTGCGCGCCGACCAGATCGCCACCAGTGAGGGCGACCACTCCGTGGACTGGCTCGCGCCCATCGTGGCCGACGCGGAGGCCGGGTTCGGCGGTCCGCTGAACGCCTTCGAGCTGACCAAGGCGATGATCGCGGCGGGCGCCGCCGGCATCCACTACGAGGACCAGCTCGCCTCGGAGAAGAAGTGCGGCCACCTCGGCGGCAAGGTGCTCGTCCCCACCTCCCAGCACATCCGCACCCTCAACTCGGCCCGTCTCGCGGCGGACATCGCCGACGTGCCCACGCTGCTCGTCGCCCGTACCGACGCGCTCGCCGCCAACCTGCTGACCAGCGACGTCGACGAGCGGGACGCGGAGTTCGTGACGGGTGAGCGTACGGCGGAGGGCTTCTACCGGGTGCGCAACGGCATGGCCCCCGTCATCGCGCGCGGCCTGGCCTACGCCCCCTACGCCGACCTGATCTGGGTCGAGACGGGCACGCCCGACCTGGCACAGGCGCGCGCGTTCGCCGAGGCGATCCACGCGGAGCACCCGGACCAGATGCTGGCCTACAACTGCTCGCCGTCCTTCAACTGGAAGGCCGCCCTCGACGACGACCAGATCGCCAAGTTCCAGCGGGAGCTGGGCGCGATGGGCTACCGCTTCCAGTTCATCACCCTGGCCGGCTTCCACTCCCTCAACCACGGCATGTTCGACCTGGCCCGCGGCTACGCCGAGCACGGCATGACCGCCTACGTCGACCTCCAGGAGCGGGAGTTCGCGGCGCAGGAGCACGGCTTCACCGCCGTCAGGCACCAGCGCGAGGTCGGCACCGGCTACTTCGACCTCGTCTCCACCGCCGTCAACCCGAACTCCTCCACGACGGCGCTGTCCGGCTCCACAGAGGAGGAGCAGTTCCACTAGCAGTTGCACGACACAGCAACGGCAGCAGGTGGTGTTCGACGGCGGGGGCAAGACGGAGTCCCAGCTCCCGCCCGTCGATCCACCCCTGCCCTCCCTCGCTCCTTCGCCTCCTCCCCCCTCAGGAGATCCGATGTCACCGCAACTACTCACCCAGCCCGTTCAGGTGCTCGCCGCTCCCGGTGACCGCCACGACGAGATCCTCACGCCCGCCGCGCTCGACTTCATCGGCACGCTCGCCCGCACGTTCGCCCCGGATCGCGCGCGTCTGCTCAAGGAGCGCCGGCGCCGGGCGATGCGGCTCGCGGAGGGCCGCCCCCTCGACTTCTCGATGGTGACGCGGCCGATACGCGAGGACCCCGGCTGGCGGGTGGCGCCACCGGCTCCTGGTCTGACCGACCGGCGCGTGGAGATCACGGGGCCTCCCGAACGGCGGATGACCATCAACGCGCTCAACTCCGGCGCGCAGGTGTGGCTGGCCGACTTCGAGGACGCCACCGCACCGACCTGGGACAACGTGATCGGCGGACAGCTCAACCTGCTGGACGCGATCGAGCGGCGCATCGACTTCACGACCGAGGCGGGCAAGGAGTACCGGCTGGCCACCGACCGGCCGCTCGCCACCATCGTGGTCAGGCCGCGCGGCTGGCACCTCGACGAGGAACACCTGGAGGTCGACGGCCGCCCAGTGCCGGCCGCCCTCGTCGACTTCGGCCTGTACTTCTTCCACTGCGCACAGCGGCAGATCGACGCGGGACACGGCCCGTACTTCTACCTGCCCAAGCTGGAGAACCGCGACGAGGCCCGGCTCTGGAACGACATCTTCCTCCTCGCCCAGGAACTTCTCTCCATCCCCCGCGGCACGATCCGGGCCACCGTCCTGATCGAGACGGTCACCGCGGCGTTCGACATGGAGGAGATGCTGTACGAACTGCGTGAACACAGCGCCGGCCTGAACGCGGGACGCTGGGACTACCTCTTCAGCATCATCAAGACCTTCGGGCACCGCACGGACTTCCTCCTGCCGGACCGCGCCCGGGTCACGATGACCGCACCGTTCATGCGGGCCTACACCGATCTCCTCGTGCGCACCTGCCACAAGCGCGGCGCCCATGCCATAGGCGGGATGGCCGCTCAGGTGCCCGGCAAGGACCCCGAGGCGAACGCGGCCGCACTGGCGAAGGTCCGCCTGGACAAGGAACGCGAGGCCCAGGACGGCTTCGACGGGTCGTGGGTCTCTCATCCCGCGCTCGTCCCGCTCTGCCGCGAGGTGTTCGACGACGTCCTGGGGGACGCGCCCCACCAGCTGAGCCGCACACGCGAGGACGTGGCCGTCACGCCCGTGCAGCTGCTCGCCGTGCGCAAGGTGAGCGGAGCCCCGACGGCCGAGGGCGTGCGCACCAACATCTCCGTCGCGCTGCGGTACTTCGCCGCCTGGCTGCGCGGGCAGGGCGCGGTCGCCCTGGACGGCCTGATGGAGGACGCCGCCACCGCGGAGATCGCCCGGGTCCAGATCTGGCAGTGGCTGCGTCACCGTCAGATCGACCGGGAGACCGTCCTCGCCCTCGTCGAGGAGGAACTGGACGCGCTCGCCGCCGAGTTGCCGTACGCGCCCCTGGCGGAGATCCGGGACCTCCTCCAGCGCACCGCCCTCAGCACGGAGCTCCCGCTCTTCTTCACGCCCGACGCCTACACGCGCCACCTCGTGCGCACCCGGGAGCCGCGGTCATGACCATCGACGTGCAGCGGGTGGGGGTCGTCGGAGGCGGCCAGATGGGCGCGGGCATCGCCGAGGTCTGCGCCCGCGCCGGCCTGGACACGATCGTGTGCGAGGCCGACGCCACGGCCGTGCAACGCGCCCGCGACCGCGTCACCGCCTCGCTCGACAAGGCGGTCGGCCGCGGCAGGTGCACGGCCGAGGTCGCGCGGAGCGCCCTGGAGAAGATGACGTTCACCGGAGACCTGACCGACCTGGCGGACCGGCAGCTCGTCATCGAGGCGATCGTCGAGAACACCGACGCCAAGACCGAGCTGTTCGCCGCCCTCGACAAGATCGTCGAGGATCCGGCCGCGGTCCTCGCCACCAACACCTCATCGATCCCCGTGATGCGTCTC
The DNA here is from genome assembly GCF_008642315.1 of Streptomyces venezuelae. NCBI lineage: Bacteria > Bacillati > Actinomycetota > Actinomycetes > Kitasatosporales > Streptomycetaceae > Streptomyces > Streptomyces venezuelae. The sequence continues at coordinate 399,176 of NZ_CP029192.1, forward strand.
GGCATGGCGACCGACCGCGCTGACCGCGTCGTGGGACTGCACTTCTTCAACCCTGTCCCGGTTCTGCCTCTGGTCGAGGTCGTCACATCTCTGCACACCTCGTCCGATACCTCCGCCCTGGCCGAGGAATTCGCCGCCACAACGCTCGGCAAGACCGTCGTGCGCTCCCGTGACCGCGCCGGCTTCGTCGTCAACGCCCTGCTCATCCCCTACCTCCTCGCGGCGATCCGCATGACGGAGTCCGGCTTCGCGACGCCGACCGATGTCGACCACGGCATGGAGCTGGGCTGCGCGCACCCGATGGGCCCGCTGCGCCTCGCCGACCTGATCGGGCTCGACACGGTCGCGGCGATCGCCGATTCGCTGTACGAGGAGTTCAAGGAGCCGCTGTACGCACCGCCGCCGCTGCTCCAGCGCATGGTCGAGGCGGGCTTGCTGGGGCGGAAGACGGGGCGCGGCTTCCACGTCTACGAGCGGGGAGCCACCGAGAACCACCGGGGCTGAGGGGCCCGGGTGCCGCCGTCGGAAGGAGCCCGCCGCCACCCGCGACACCGTTCATCCACGGGGACCCGCCGAGTTGGTGACACCAGGAGTCTCAGGCGACGTGCCCGCCGCTCCGGTCCGTCTCCCCTGGCACCACTGACGCGGCTCCCCGCGGCGTCCCCTGCGCGATCCGCAGCAGATATGTGTCCATGATCCAGCCGTGCCGCTCGCGAGCCTCTGCGCGGACGCGCCGGATGCGTTCGGAAACCTCGTGGAGCGGCCCGGCGATGAGCAGTTCGTCCGGGGTGCCGAGGTAGGCACCCCAGTAGATCCACACGTCGTCGCCCTCGACCTGGGTGAACGACTCGTTCGCGTCGAGCATGACGACGATGTCGCCGTCGTCGTTATGGCCGACGTCGGCGAGGCGGCGGGCGGGAGTGATGTGCACCGGGCGGCCCACCTGGTTGAGTGGGATGCGGTGACGGGCGGTCAGGGAGGCGACGCTGGTGATCCCGGGAATCACCTCGACGTTCACACCGAGGGCGCCGCGGTCCTCGATGTCCCCGAGGATGCCGAGTGTGCTGTCGTACAGAGACGGGTCGCCCCAGACGAGGAACGCCCCTGTCTCACCGGCTGTCATCTCCTCGCGCATCGCCCGCTCGAAGATCTCGCCGCGCCGCTCGCGCCAGTCCTGGACGGCCGCCGTGTAGTCGGAACGGTCCATCGGGCGCCGGTCGCGACTGGGGTCCTCGACCTCCACCACGCGGTACGGGCCCTGCGCGTGCTCGTCGATCATCTGGTGGCGCAGGTCGGTCAGGGACGCTTTGTGCGGGCCCTTGCCGACGATGAAGAAGACGTCGGCGCGCCGGATCGCCTTCACGGCCTGGAGGGTCAGGTGGTCGGGATCGCCGGCTCCGATGCCGATGACGAGGATCGCGCGCTGTTCCGTACTCATGGGGACAGTCTTGCAGGGGTCTCTGCCCGGGAGGCGCCTGGAGGCTTCTCGGGACAGGTCAGCTCGGGACCGTCCGCTGCCGGTGTCCGTCGTACGAGGCGAGCGGCCTGATCAGGGCGTTGTGCGTGAGCTGTTCGGTGATGTGCGCGGTCCAGCCGGTGATGCGGCTCATCACGAAGATCGGGGTGAACACGGGGATGTCGAAGCCCATGAGGTGGTAGGCGAGGCCGGCTGGATAGTCCAGGTTCGGGTGGATGCCCTTGGACGAGATCATCGCGTGCCGCAGTGCGGCGTGCAGGGTCGCCAGGCGAGTCGTCTCCGGATCGGCGGCACGCGCGACGAGTCCGTCGAGGGCCTCCTGCATGATCGGGACCCGGGAGTCGCCGTGCTGGTAGACGCGGTGACCAAAACCCATGATCTTCCGCTTCGAGGCGAGGGCGTCGCACAGCCACCGCTCTGCGTCCCGCGGGTCGGCGATCTCGTTCAGCATGTGCATCACGGCCTCGTTCGCACCGCCGTGCAAGGGGCCCTTCAGAGCGCCGATCGCGGCGGTCACCGCGCTGTACAGGTCGGAGAGGGTGGAGGTGACGACGCGAGCGGTGAAGGTCGAGGCGTTGAAGCTGTGCTCGGCGTACAGGACGAGGGAGGTTTCGAAGCAGCGGACCACCGACGGGTCCGGGACGGCTCCGAAGCACATGTGGAAGAAGTTCTCGGCGTAACCGAGGGACGGGTCCGGTGCGATGGGTGCCAGTCCTCGGCGGCGGCGCTGGTCGGCGGCGACCACGGTCGGCAGCTTGGCGAAGAGCGCCAGGGACTTGGCGCGGTTGGCGGCGGGACTGTCGTCCTCCTCGGAAGGGTCCTCGGCGCCGAAGAAGCTCACCGCGGTGCGCAGGACGTCCATGGGGTGGCAGGTCTCCGGCAGCCGGGCGAGGAGTTCGGCGGTCGTGCGGTCGAGGGGGCGCAGGGCGCGCTCGCGGGCCTGGAGTTCGCGCAGCTGGGTGGAGTCCGGGAGCTCGCCGTGCCACAGGAGGTGGGCGACTTCCTCGAAGGAGCGACGGGCGGCCAGCTCCTGGACCGGGTAGCCGCGGTAGGTGAGGGAGTTCGTCTCCTGGATGACGGTGGAGATCTCGGTGGTGTCGACGACGACACCGGCGAGACCACGGTGGATCTCGGGGGCGCTGGTGATCATGGCGGTCCTCCGGGTATGTGCGGACGTCAAAAGCCGGGCGGCAAAGGTGAGGTGGGGCGCGCCGGGCGGCCGGTCAGGCGCCGGGCGGCAGACGGAAGTCGAAGACGGAGGCGTCGAACGCCGCGTACTCGTCGTAACCGAGGAGTTCGTACAGGCGTGAGCGCGTCATCATGTCGGGCAGCAGGGCCTTCTGCGTTCCCTCGGCCGCGATCGTGCGCAGCCCGTTCTCGACGGCGCCCATCGCGGTGCGCAGCAGGGTTACCGGGTAGAGGGCGATGTTGTAGCCGAGCAATGCCAGGGTCGGCGCGTCGAGCAGCGGGGTCTTGCCGAACTCGGTCAGGTTCGCGAGGAGGGGGACGTCCACGGCCTCACGGAACGTCTCGTACTCGGAGACGTCCGCCAGCGCCTCCGGGAAGATCGCGTCGGCTCCGGCGTCGACGTATGCCTTCGCGCGGTCGATCGCCGCGTCCAGCCCCTCGACCGAGCGGGCGTCGGTGCGGGCCATGAGCAAGAAATCCGGGTCGCGGCGGGCGTCGACGGCGGCGCGCAGCCGCTTGGCCATCTCCTCGCGCGGCGTGATCGTCTTGCCGTCGAGGTGACCGCAGCGCTTGGGGTTGACCTGGTCCTCCAGGTGCAGGCCCGCGAGGCCCGCGTCTTCGAGCAGTTGCACCGTGCGGGCGGCGTTCATGGGTTCGCCGAATCCGGTGTCGGCGTCGATGAGGACCGGCAGATCGGTGACGCGGGTGGTCTGCGCCGCGCGTGCCGCGATCTCGACATTGGTGGTCAGGCCGATGTCAGGCAGACCGAGATCCGCGGCCATCACCGCGCCGGACAGGTAGACGGCGTCGAAGCCGGTGTCCTGGATGAGGCGGGCGGAGAGCGGGTTGATGGCGCCGGGCATGCGCAGCAGTCGTCCGGAGGCGAGCTGTTCGCGGAAGGAGCGGCGGCGCTCCTGCGGCGTCGTACGGGTGTGGAGCAGCATCAGAACAGGCCTTTCGGGAGCTGCGCGTCGTACGCGGCGACGGCTTCCAGGTCCACAGCCGGGAAGAGGCCGTCGAGATCCGCCGCACCGAGGTCGGTGAGGTGCTCGGCGGCGGACAGGAAGCGGTTCTGGTCGGCGTCGGTGACGATGCCCTCGGCCAGCGTGCGGAACTTGCGCTGGTAGGCGGGACGGTCGAAGGGGCGCGCACCGGCCGGGTGGGCGTCGGCGACACCGAGCTCGTCCTCGATCACGGTGCCGTCGGCGAGGGTGATCACCGCACGACCGCCGAAGGCGCGGCGCTGTGGGTCGGGATCGTGGTAGCGCCGGGTCCACTCCGGGTCCTCGACCGTGGTGATCTTCCGCCACAGTTCGACCGTCTCGGGACGGCGGGCGCGCTCGGGCGCGTAGGACCGCTCGTGATGCCAGGTTCCGTCCTCCAGGGCGACGGCGAAGATGTACGGCACCGAGTGGTCGAGGGTCTCGCGGCTGGCACGCGGGTCGTATTTCTGCGGATCGTTCGCGCCCGAGCCGATCACGTGGTGGGTGTGGTGGCTGGTGTGCAGCACGATCGAGCGCACCTGGTCGAGCGGTCCGGCCTTGTCGCGCAGGCGCCTGGCCAGGTCGATGATCGCCTGTGCCTGGTACTCGGCCGAGTGCTCCTTGGTGTACGTGTCCAGGATCGCGCGGCGCGGCTCGTCCCGCTCCGGGAGCAGGACGGTGTAGTCGGAGCCGGGGCCGTCCAGCATCCAGGCGAGGAAGCCGTCCTCGCCCTCGTAGATCGGCGACGGGGAGGACTCGCCGCGCATGGCCCGGTCGGCGGCCTCGATCGCGGCCTTGCCGGCGAAGGCCGGGGCGAACGCCTTCCAGCTGCTGATCTCGCCCTTGCGGGACTGGCGGGTCGCGGTCGTGGTGTGCACGGCCTGCTGAATCGCCTGGTGGACGGTTCCGGTGGGCAGCCGCAGCATGGCGCCGAGGCCGCCCGCGGTGGCGGCGCTGAGGTGGGCGACGTGGTCGATCCGGTGGGCGTGCAGGCAGATGCCCTTCACCAGGGCCACGTGGATCTCGTACGCGGCGACGATGCCGCGGAGCAGGTCGGCGCCGGTGCGTCCGGTGTGCTGGGCGACCGCGAGCAGCGGCGGGATGTTGTCGCCCGGGTGGGAGTAGTCGGCGGCCAGATAGGTGTCGTGGTGGTCGAGTTCGCGGACGGCGGTGCCGTTCGCCCAGGCCGCCCACTCGGGCGGGACACGGACGCGGCTGCCGAACACGGAGGCTCCCGGTGCGGTGGCGCGGTGGGCACTCGCCTGGGCGCGGGCGACCGCGACCGGGCGCCTGGTCACAGAGGCGACGGCGACCGAGGCGTTGTCGATCACACGGTTGACGGCCATGGCGACGCTGCTCGCGTCGAGTTCGTCGGTGGCGGTGGCGACGGCGGCCAGCTTCCAGGCCAGCTGGCCCTCGCGAGGCAGAGGGTCGGAGCTGGGGTGGACGCGGACTCGGTGCTCGATCACGTGACTCCTCACGGTGGGCGGCCGAAGCCTGCCCTGGTACGGAAACGCACGCCGCAACGGGCGACGGCGGGCACGGGGCGGATGCGGGGCGGATGCGGGGCGGGCAACGCCCCTGCCGATGCGGTGATCCTGCCCGCTCCACCGGCGCGGGACCACCGGCCGAAGCTGTGGAATCCGTACAGGTCACGACGGATGATCTGCGAATCCTGCGAAGAACGCGGATGCTAGATTCGCAGGAACGAGCCCGTCGCGGTGTTCGCAGGTACAGGAGGCGCGCCCATGCCCCGGCGTCCCGCCGAGCGCAAGATCTACGCCCATGCGAAGCTGCGCCGGCTGCGGCGTGAGGCAGGCATGAACCAGGTGGAGATGGCTCGTTCGCTCGGCATCTCGACGAGTTACGCCAATCAGATCGAGCAGAGTCAGCGCCCGCTGACAGCCTCCGTGCTGCGGCGCGTGGCGGATGTCTTCGGGGTCGCCCCGGAGTACTTCTCCGGGGCCGACGAGGATCGCCTGGCGACCGACTTGCGGACCGCGCTGGCCGACGAGGCGTGCGGCGCCCAGCCCCCACCGGTGGAAGAGATCGCCGAGGCGGTCCGTGACCACCCCGCGGTGGCGCGCGCCCTGGTGACCCTGCACCGCCGCTACCGTGACGCCGCCGCACAGGCGGCCGCGCTCGGCACCCCGGACCAGAGCTCGGCGAACCCGGCGGCGATGCCGTCCGCCGAACCGCACGACGACGTGCGGGACTTCTTCTACGCCCACCACAACCACTTCGCACCGCTCGACGCGGCCGCCGAGGAGCTGGCCCGGGACATGGAGCTGCGGCCGGGGCAGATCGCCGGGCCGTTGGCCGTACGGCTTGCCGTGCGGCACGGCCTGACGGTGGTACAGGCGGCCGCGGGCCGTGCGGCCGATGCCCGTCGTCTGGACCGTGATTCCGGCCTGCTGTTCCTGTCGCCGTGGCTGAGTGACGGACAGCGGGCGTTCCAGCTCGCCACCCAGCTCGCGCTCTTCGAACACGCCTCCCTTCTCGATGATCTGACGGACAGGGCGGGCGAGTTGGGCTCGACCGAGGCATCGGCCCTGGCCCGCATCGGGCTCGCGAACTACTTCGCAGGCGCGCTGCTGATGCCGTACGCGGCGTTCCATCGGGCGGCGGAGGACAGCGGCTACGACATCGAACTGCTCGCGGCACGCTTCGGCGTCGGCTTCGAGACGGTCTGCCATCGGCTCAGCACACTGCAACGGCCGGGGCGGCTCGGCGTGCCGTTCTCCTTCCTGCGGGTCGACCGCGCCGGGAACATCTCCAAGCGGCAGTCGGCCACCGACTTCCACTTCTCGCGCCTTGGCGGCACCTGCCCGCTGTGGACGGTGTACGAGGCGTTCTCCGCCCCGGGCCGGGTCCTCACCCAGGTCGCCGAGATGCCGGACGGCAAGCGGCACTTCTGGATCGCCCGCACCGTCACGCGCGGCGGCCACGGGCATCACGCGCCGCGCGCCGAGTTCGCCGTCGCGCTCGGCTGCGAGCTGCGCCACGCCCATCGGCTGGTCCACGCGGCAGGAGTCGCACTCGACGACCCTCGGGCTGCCACGCCGATCGGGCTCGGCTGCCGGATCTGCGAACGCCGGGACTGCGCCCAGCGGGCCCGCCCACCGGCCGGCGGCCGGCTGGCGATCGACGCCGACCGGCGCACCCATGTGCCCTATCCGGTGGAGGGGCAGGAGGACTGAGTCCGGCTCCTGCCCCGCTTGTCCGCTTTCCGGCGCTCCGAGGGCTTCGCTGACGTGCTTCAGCCTCCGTAGCGCAGCGCGATCGTGTCACCGGCGTTGATCACCGTGCCGCGGCTCGCCGCTGCGGCCGGCGTGCCGTCGGGGCTCGACTGCCAGGTCGAACTGCCGTTGTTCGTCTTGCCGTTGACGGACGTAATGGTGCCGTCGCCGGTGCCGGGTGTCGTCTCGGTGACGCAGCCCGTGGGGGCCGCGGAGGTCTGCGCCGCGTCGAGGAGTGCGCCCAGTGTGGTGGTGGCCGAGGTGGGGGTGAAGGTGACGGCGCAGACCTTGAGTGCGGTGCCGTCGTCGACGGTCAGTGCGAGGCTGGTCGGGGCCGAGCGGTCGTGGTCTCCACGCATGACGTGGAGTCCGCCGCCAGGACCGCCGACCGGGTGGTGGTGATGGCCGAGGGCGAGACCGTCGCGGACGGGCCCCGCCGCCGACGTGGTCGTGTCCTCACCGGTCTTCGCGCCGCAGGTCGCCAAAATCCTGTCACCACTCCCCTACCTGACGGTGCGGCAGGCGGTGTGAGCCCTCCCCGACGCCCGGAAGGGCGACGCCGGCACATGAGCCTCTCCCCCCGACAACCCCGCACCACGGCAACCGCATCACACCGCGCGCCGGAGTGGTCATCACCCTGGCCGTTCCAGGGGGCGGATGCCCGCGTTGACGGCGGAGAGCACGCCGAGCATGGCCAGGGCCTGACACCGGCCGAGCGGTCACGAACTTCGTCTGCATCACCCTCGCGGGCCCCGCCGTACTGACCGTCTTCCGCCGCGCCGCACGCAAGGCCCGCTTCCAGGCCCCGATTCGGTTCGTCCGCCGGACCACAGCGGGCCACGACGAGCTGTCCGGCCGGTAACGGGAGAGCCGCTGCCGCTCCCCCTGGGACCATGGACGTCGCTTCGGTCTGAACGCATGAAGTAACGGGCCTGGCAGGGGGACGAGTTGGTGGATTCGCCCGATGGGTCGCGCGTCCTGGTGCGGGTTAGCTTCACCTGACGGACGGACCACGGGGTCCGTCCAGCGCTGCGCTGAGAGGACGGGCGGGCCTACACATGCGACCCACATCGGATGACAACAAGCGGGAGCCGGCCGGTGGAGTCGGCCTGATCGCGGCTGCCGCCGTGCTGTGGGGGACCGTCGCACCGGCACAGCTGCTGGCCGACACCTCGGTCGACCCCGTGACCCTGGGAGCCTGCCGGATGCTGCTGGGAGGCATGGCGCTGGGGCTGTTCACCGTGCGCGTCGCGGGTCTGCGGACCTTGTTGCTGCCCGGGGTGCGTGGCTGGATGCCGGTGAGCGTGGCGGTGACCGCGTCGTTCCAGGCCTGTTTCCTGGTCGCGGTCGACCGGTGCGGGGCGGCGCTGGCCACCGCGGCCGCCTTCGGCACCGTGCCTGTCGTGGCCGGGCTCTCGGCGCGGCGGCTCGGCGGGGACCGGCTCGGCCCCCGCTGGGCAAGCGCGACGGCCTGCGCGGTCGTGGGGCTCGCGCTGCTGCTGCTCCCCGGTGCGGGTGCCCGTGTCGATGCCGCGGGGGTGGCGCTCGGGTGCGTGGCGGGTGCGAGCTTCGGGGTGTACATCGCGCTCACGCGGCGGATCGCCGTGCTCGGTGCGGATCCCTCGGCGGCCGCCCCGGTGAGCGTGGTGTGTGCCGGTCTCCTCGTGTCGCCGTGGCTGGCCGTCCGGCCTGATGGCCTCGCGCGGCCGGAGAGCCTGCTGCTGGTCGGCTATCTGGGCCTGGCCACCACGGCCTTGGGGTACCTGCTGTTCACCAAGGGGGTGGCCCGCGTCAGCGGTGCGACGGCGGGCACTCTCAGTTTGATCGAACCGCTGGTGGCGGCGGGTCTGGGAGTCGTACTGCTGGGAGAGCGGCCCGGCCTGCTCGCGGCCGCCGGAGCGGCACTGCTGCTGGGCGGTCTGGTGGTGACCTCGATGCCGTCCCGGGGCCGGGGCGAGGCGGAGCGGCGAAAGGAGCCCCGGCTCCGGGACGACGGCGGCAGCTGCCACGCTGTTCAGGACCGGCCCGTGGTGACCGGGCGGCGATCCGAGGGCGGGTGAGCCCGGCGCCGCCCCCGGGCCCTGCCGGAGGGCGAGGACCGTCAGCGGTCCTGGTAGGAGGCCATCGCGTCGTTCACCCGGGCGGAGAAGAACAGGGGTCCGATCGCGTCGGCCCAGGCCATGCCCTCGCCCGTCAACCGCACCAGGTCCGACTGCTCGGTCCGCGTCCAGTCCCGCGCGGCGAGCAGCGCGAACTGCTCGGGGTAGTCCCCCTCGGGGGAACTGCCGAATTGGCGCCGGTAGGCGTCGCGGGACAGCCCGCCGGATTCGAGGAGGGTCTGCAGGACGTACATCCTGCGCCGCTCGTCGCCGTCCATCTCGAACACCCACTGGGCGCGGCGGAACTGCTCGGTGGGGGTGGCGATGTAGTCGTCGATGATCCGGCGTACCTCGGGCACCGCCACGGCGTAGTCGGTGGTGTAGTGCAGGTCGGTGGTGAACGAGCGGGCACCCACGCCCAGGCCGACCATTCCGGCCTGTTGGTTGTACTCGCTGATGCTGGTCTCGTCCGCGCCCTGCACGGCGGCGGTGCCGGGGCGCCTGAAGACCCGCATGGACGTCTGCTCGTATCCCGCCGCCAGCAAGTGGTCCCGGCCGAAGCGGTAGAGCCGCAGCCGCTGCTCGTCCCAGAGCGCGCCGTCCTTGTCGTGGCGCGCCATCAGACCGGTCAGCGGGCGGACGTACAGCGGATAGAGGTAGATCTCCTCCGGCTCCCAGGCCAGGGCCGCGTCCAGCGAATAGCGGAAGCTGTCCTCGGTCTGGCCGTCGATACCGTAGATCAGGTCGATGTTGAGGACCGGGAAGGCCGCCTCCTTGAGGAGCTTGAGGGCCCCTTCGACCTCCTCGCGCTTCTGCGGCCGGACCGCGGCGCGCGCCTCGGCGTCGATGAAGCTCTGCACTCCGATGCTCAGCCGGGTCGCGCCGCGCTCCTTTAGTACCGCGATCCGGTCGGCGGTCGCGGTGGCCGGGGAGGTCTCCACGGACCACGGCACAGCGGCGAGGTCCGCGCCCATCACGTCCTCGCAGATGGTGCACAAGCGGGTCAGTTCGGCGGCCGTCAGATACGTGGGTGTGCCGCCGCCGAACGCCGCGAGGGCGAAGCGGACCGGGTCCCCCTTGACCTCGAGCGCCTCACGCGTGACCCGGGCCTGGCGTTCCAGCGTGGCGAGGAACGCCCGGGTGACGTCCTCGGGCGCGCCCGTGCGGGTGAACAGGTTGCAGAACCCGCAGCGCATTTCGCAGAACGGAATGTGCACATACAGGGAGAGGGCGTCCAGCCGCTCGCGCGACCACAGGTCGCGCAGCAAAGGGCCGTCTTCCAGGAGACGGTAGGACTTCTGATGCGGATAGGCGTACACGTACTGCTTGTAGGGCGTCTCCGGCTCGGCCGAGCCGGACGGAACTAACGGAAGCGGGACAGTAGTCGCCATGAAGCGGAAGGTTCCTTTCGGTGCGAAATCATCGATCGCGCCCACCGGTAACCGTACGTACGCCGCTCCTGCGCAGCGACGGTGCGAACCTCCCAATATCGCGGCCCGGCGAGAATCGAATTGGGACCTTCGCTGTATTGCCCCATTCTGAATTCTGTACTTCCCCTGCACTCCGGGGATTTGTCTCCACCCGACTCGGGCCCGGTTTCATCATTCCTGGCGCGGCGCGTTCAGCTGATGCGATACCTGTGATGCCATGACGAACCTTCTGATAGCCGCGGGCGGTGGCGGCGATGTCATCACCACCACCGCGGTCCACGCAGCCCTGCACGGCGTTGGATCCCCCGCTCTCGTCCTCACGTACGCCTGGGAGCGGCTGACCGTCGACCCGGTCCCGGGGCCCCGGCGCGCCTCGGACTTCACGGACACCGTGGCCGCCGGATCCGTACTGCGTCTACTCACCCCCGCCTCGGCCCCCGTGCCGCCGGCCGGTTCGTCACTGCCCCGGCTCGCGGCCGACCTGCCGGTGCGCCTCGGGCTGCTCGACCCCTACGACGGAGCCGTGGGCCTTGCCCGCCAGGTCGAGGAGGCCGCCGCGTACTGCGGCGCCACCCGGATCGACATCGTCGACGTGGGCGGAGACATCCTGACCGACGGCACCGAACCCACCCTGCGCAGCCCGCTGGGCGACGCGCTGGTGCTCGCCGCCTGCGCAGGCACCGGCCTGCCGGCCCGCGTCCACGTGGCCGGTCCCGGCCTGGACTGCGAGATCCCCGAGAAGGATGTGCTGCGCCGCCTGGAGGGGACGCCACCGGCCATGACCCTGACGCCGCGGCACACCGGTGTCGTGGAGCACGTCTTCGACTGGCATCCCTCCGAGGCGAGCGCGCTCGTGGCGGCCGCCGCCCATGGCGTACGAGGGGTGTGCGGCATCCGGGACGCACCGCAGCCGGTCCCCCTGACCGACACCGGTGCGTGCGTGTACCGGCTGCCGCTGGCCCGCGCGCTCGCCCTCAACCCCCTGGCGCGTGCGCTGCGGGACACCACCGCCCTGGCCCGGGCGGAGGACGTCAGCCGACGCGTCTGCGGCTTCTCCGAGATCGCCCGCGAGCGCGAGCGCGCCCGCACGGGCACATGGCGCGATCCCGCCAGCGGAACTCAGCGGGCAAGGGGCTCCCGCACGACCTTGGCCGACCGGTTCACCCACTGGTCGGCGCAGATCGCGGGGCACGGCATCCAGTACGTGACCACACGTCGCGTCCGCGAGGAACTCGACCTGACCGCAGATGAGTTCAGCCGACTCCGTGACCAGCAACGGCACGGTCGCACGGGGGATGCGGGGAGCCCGTTGTGGAGAGTGGAGCAGTAACGAGGAAGACGGTGAAGCGGGAGCGGACGTACGACAGCACCGAACTGTCTTGACTGCGGGACCGGCTCGGCCGCGCGGATGTCGGTCCTGGACCCGTGGTGTCCGAGCTCGTGCGAGCGGATATGCGGAGCGGAAGAGCCCCGGTTCCTCCTGGGCGCGGTCCACGACGAGGGGTCGTCGGCGTCGGCCACCCTGACGGGGCCGCCGATCACCGCGTTCGTCCGACAGGAGACGAGCCGGACGTCGATGGCCGGACCGTCGCACATCGTGACCTTGTACCAGCCGTTGACCGCCCCCACATTGCGGAAGGGGCGACGCGACGAGCACGTCCCGTCCGCGTCGGCGTCCGCATCAGCGTCACCCGAACGGAGTCCCGCCGCCGGTGGATCGCCTGCACCCGGCACACAGCGGCACCCGCGGGCGGCGGCGCCCTGGGCGGGCGCTCGCGGCCCTTCTCGGCACGGCGCCGGGCGATGAGACCGACCTGCTTGTCGCCCCGGTCGGCCGCGGCAAGCAGGGCTGGCTGAGGTGCGTATCAACGCGGGAGGGTCGGGCCCAGGCCTCGCACTGTCACGCGGTGGGGCGTCCCGCGGGTGATCGGGGACGAAGTCGATTTTCGGGCCGCGCAGATGGTCAGGCTGCTGGTGCGAATGCCGTGATTGCGTCGACGAGGTCGGCCGGAGCTTCCAGCGGGATCAGGTGACCCGTGTTCGGAATCACCGTGAAATCGGCTCCGGAGAGGTAGGGCACCAGGTTGTTGACGAGCACGTCGACGGGCTCGACATGGTCGTTCTCCCCGGCGACGACGAGGGCGGGGACGCTGATCATGCGGGTGTGCTCGCAGACGTCCTCCGCGATACCGCGCAGCGGCCACTCCGTGCGGGCGGCGTCGGTGCTGGCCCGCGAGTCGGTCGCGATCTGCGACTTGATCGATTCAGGCAGCTCGGTCGCGGTGAGGATGTGATCCCGTGCGCCGGCGACGGACTCGTCGGAGTCGTAGGCGTGGGAAAGGCCTTCCCGGTACTCGGGAGTGATCCCTGCGGCGGGCTTCGCCGGACCGGAACCGACGAGGATGATCCCCCGGAGGCCGACGGGCCGGGTCGCCGCGATGAGCTGCGCGACCTTGCCACCCATGGAATGTCCGACGAGGACGTAGTCGGTGACGCCCGCGTCGGCGATCACGGCGAGCGTGTCATCGGCGAGTTGGCGGAGGGTGTAAGGGCCGGCCAGGTTGCTCGAGCGACTCCACCCGCGGAAGTCGACAGTGAGCATGTCGCGTCCCGCCAGGCGGTCGACGACGAGGTCCCAGGTGCGGGCGGATCCACCCCAGTAGTGCAGAAACACCAGGGTCGGTCCGGTCCCCGGCCGGTGGTCATAAACGGGCAGTAGCGGCTGCTGCGTCGTGTTCATCGTGAATCTCTCGATCAGTGTTCTGGGGCGGTTGTTCTGTGTGTCCATTGAATCTCTGCCGCTGTGCCGGGGCATCGGCAGGACTGGTCGCCTGATGGTGGAAACTGGACAGATGACTGTGATCCGGCAGATGACCTACCAGCCCGTCGGGCGCCGTGCCGCCACTGTCGAAACCATGACGTTCGACCGCCTTCGCGAGCTGAACGACGGCGGGACACAGCGTGCCGACTTCCACGTCCTCGCCGTCGTCGATGCTGGGCACGGATCCGTCACCGTGGACTTCCTCCGACACCCGCTCCAGGAGCGGTCCGCGGTGTGGGTCGCTCCTGGAGCTGTGCACCGATGGGATGACATCGCTGGCGTGGCTGGGCACGTCGTGCTGTTCGTGCCGACCGCGCCGGTCACCCACGCCACCCGGGAGCTCGTCGGGTCCCCGGACCTGGTTGCACACTGGAACATTCCCGACGCCGACTGGCCGTTCGTCGACACCGCCCGCAACCATCTCCTCCTCGAAGCATCCGCCCCACCAGGGGATGGCTCGACGGAGCTGCCCGAGATCCTGCTCTCCGCGCTCATCGCCCGGCTCCGGCCCCCGCACGCCGAAGCACGGTCGATCAATCCGGTGTTCAGACTGTTCCGGTCCAGCGTCGAAGCGCACTACCGGGAACATCACGACGCCGGCTACTACGCCCGGACACTGGGATACGCGCCCCGCACCCTCTCAAGAGCGGTGCAGCAGGTCACCGGCCGCAGCGCGAAGGCGTACATCGTCGATCGGATCGTCCTGGAAGCCAAACGGCTCCTCGCACACGACCGCCTCACCGCGGCCGCCTGCGCCAACACGCTCGGCTTCCCCGACGCGTCCAACTTCTCGGTGTTCTTCCGGAAGGCGACAGGCATGCGCCCGGGCGCATGGCAGGCGACGGTGGCCGTCGAGTGAGGGGGCTTACTTAAGAAGGGCACTCAAATCCATGATCACAGAGCGTTGCACCTCCGTGATCGCCAGGACCCAGTACCCGCCTCGCTGTTTGAGTACCACCGCGCCTATCTGCGCGGACTCTTGTCGTCGACGCCGAAACACAGGCCCTGGTGACAGCTCAGGGACTCGGACTCGACGATGTGCCCGCGGCCGACCGGGTGGTCCGGCTCAAGAGGACGGCCAACCTGGCCAAGGGAGGCGTCGCCGTCGACGTGACGAGCAGCCTGCACCCGGACTTCGGCCCATGGGCCGCGTCCGTGGAAGCTCTTCGGCACGAGAATCCTCGCCATCGACGCCCTGTGCGTCACCCCGCGGGACCCGCCGACGGCCGCCACCATCCTGGAGGTCAACACCGCGCCGGAGTGGGTCCACCACACGTTCTCCCGCGAGGGCACCCACGACATCGCGACGCGCATCCTCCGCTCCTGATTCGGCCTGTGAGGCCATGGCTGTGCGCCCCAGGGCCAGTTTCCGCCCACGCGGCCCAGTCGCCACCTTGCGGGTCAGGATCCTCCCGTGGCGGCACCGGATTCGGAGCCGTCTCGATCAGGTGCACGAGCGTCCGGTCGATCTCCTCCTCGCTCGCGTCCCATCGGACCGTGCGCGGACGAGGACCTATTGGCCCGCGTCACGAGCGTCGTCGACTCCGACAGCCACGTCGACGGCCCCACGCTCGACTGGTTGGACCGACGCCTCGCCGAACACCGCCGCGCCGAGAACGTCATCGGCTCGCGTCCGTCCGGCTTACCACCCGCACCTCGTGCCCGGCGGCCTCCAACGCCGTCACGGCGATCTTGTTGGTCGCGGACAGGTTCCGCGTGGAGTCATCGCGCGCACCGGCAGGTGAAACGGCCGACGACCACCTGACTCCTGGATGGACTACCGGCGGCGCCGGTGGCCGGCAGCTCGAAGAGCCTGGTTCGCGGGCGTGGCCCACCCCCTCTCGCGGACGCCTTCGGGTCCGACGAGCAGAAGGCGATGCGCTACGCGGACTCCCCACGAGCCCTACTGGAACAGGCCGCTGAACAGAACCTTCGATGAAACCTGCTCGACCAGGACGCAGCGTGAAGGGAATCATGGAGGAGTGACGTCGACCGAAGCAGCAGCCATCGCTCTCCAGGACCATGCCGCCCTCTGGAGCATTGCGGAAATCCGTGCCAGCGATGTCGTGCATGCCGCCTGTGATGCGCTTGTCACCGGACTCGACACCCCCGGCCTTCGCGTCCTCGCCGCCTGCACGCGCGCCGAAGCGGACTACGACGTCCACGACCTGCTTCCCGAGGCACTCAGCGAACTTGGCCTCTCCTTCTATCCGGTCGGCAGCGAGGCCGGCGAGGAAGCCGCCGCCCGAGCCCTCGCGCGACGCATGCTCGCCGGAGAGCTCACGCCTCGGGAGTTCACCTTCCGGATTCACCAGCGCCACGGACATGAACTGCCCCTGACCGAGCGCCTCGCTGAACTCGACGACGAGTACGACGTCCTCGAGTACGGCGACAGAACCGTGGACCAGGTTGATGCCGAGGTGGCGGCCGAAGCCCGCCGCCTCGCAGCCCACCCCATGGTGTCCGCCGAGCAGCGGGGCGTAGGGGGTGGCTCGTGTTCCCCGGATACTGCCGGGTGAGCAACGCCTGGGATCCCCCCGCTTCCCGGTGACCTTCGCATCGGCGGCACCCGTGATGGGCGTGAGCGTGGATGGCATGGAGGGGCAGTGCGAGGTCTGTGGTTCGTGGCTGTCCCGTGATAGGGATGAGGCACTTTTCTCCTCTCTGGGTGTTGTCCGGCGACGTTGACCTGTGGCTTCGTCCCGGGCGCTCGGCCCGGTCGCCCCCAGCCTCACTCGGGAAGTGATCGCGTGTTACGTGTCATACGCACCCTCGGTCTCGCCGTACTCCTGGCGGGCATGTCCCTCTTCGCGGCCCCGTCCGCCGGCGCGGCCACCACCCTCACGCCGGTCGGAGGCGGCACCGGGATCATCTTCCGCATCGTGCCCAGCCCGGAGGACCCGCAGGGCTACCAGGTCTGCACCCTCACCGCGGTCGGCCGTGACGCGACCGGCAACCTGGTGGGCCTGACCAACGCCCACTGCTTCATCGACGAGCAGGGCAACAAGCTGGTCGGCGCGACGCTCTACCGCGACACCTCGCCCGCCGGCACCGCCGCCGCTCCGGCCGACCTCAAGGCCAGCCGCCCCGACCTGGCCACCGGCCCCATCGGCACGGTGACGTACGTCAGCACGCCCAACAACCTGCTCAACACCGGCCCCAAGGGCCTGGACTTCGCGGTGATCGACCTGGATGAGACCAGGGTCGCCCCCACCGACACCGTCGGCCAGACGACCATCACATCGATCGGCGCCCCTCCCGCCAACGGGGTCCGCATGTGCAAGCAGGGCCACCGCACCGGCCTCACCTGCGGCATCAAGCTGGGCACCCACAACATGTGGTTCACCCACCTCATCTGGACCGACGGCGGTGACTCCGGTTCGCCCGTCGTCAGTGGCCAGACCCTGGTCGGCAACGCGTGGGGCGCCCAGCACAGCTCGCCGATCCTGAGCATCATCGACGAGATGAACGCCAACGGCGGCGTCGGCGCGGGCTTCCACCTCGCGAACTGAACCGCACCCGTAGCAGCGGACAGCGGGTCGGCCGGCGGCGGGGCTGCCGACACCCGGCAGCCCCGCCCCTCCCAGCGGTCAAATCGCGCCGTTCTGATACGCCCAACATGGCACTCTCGTACGGTAGTTCGCCCCGCATGCGGTGCGGGATCGTCGCCGGTCCCGCACCTCGGAGGCGTCACGGCTCGCGCGGGCACCACTCGTACGCGCCCACACCCACCTCCCCCGCCAGAGCCCCACATTCCGCGTCGTACCTCTACACAGCCTTCACCCTCTCCCTCTAGACTTCCGCATCCGGGTACGCGTATCTGCAGGACATAGGCATATGCCAGAAGCACCACCGCATCGTGTGTTGCCAAATCCCTTACGGCCCACCCCCCGCTGTGCCAAAGTCGTTAGCGGTCCACCACCCGTCAAGCTGGTCGCACCGCACCTTCCACGGAGTCGCACCGCACCTCAACGGAGCACCTCATGCCGTCCCATCTCTTTGCGGACCACGCAGCCGCCCAGCCGCCCGAGCGCGGCCCGGTCGATGCGCTGATCACGCAGACGCGCCGGCTCCGCGTCGACGTCGACGCCGTGCGGCGCGACGCCGTGGCCGACGGCGGGGACGCGGCCGTGCGCTGGCAGCGGGCCCTGTGCGACCTGGCGGTCCATCAGCTCAACGATCTCGACGACCACCTGGCCCAGCTGCGGGACGGCCCGCCACGAACGGGCGGGGAGCCCGCGGCGCCGGCCGTCCCGGAGTCCACCGAGCCGGGCCGCGGCTCTCTCCTGAGCCGGGTGGGCAGCGCCGAGTGGAACCTGCTCACCGACGAGGCGACCTGGTCCGGCGAGCTCTACGACATCCTCGGCCGCGACCGGGCCGCTCCCCCGCTCTCCCTCGACGAGATCCCGTCCCTGGTGCACCCCGAAGACCAGCCCCAGCTGACGTCGATGGTCACGGACTGCCTCATCGACGGGAAACCCATAGACGGCGAGTTCCGCATCCTGCGCTCCGACGGCCGCGAACGCCAGGTGCACATGATGGGCGAGCCCGTGCTGGCCGCCGACGGCTCCACCGCCTCCATGTGGGCGGTCCTGCGGGACGTCAGCGAGCTGCGCCGCAGCCAGCGCGTCCTGCGCGAGAGCCGCGACTCGCTCCAGCGCCACCACGACATCGCGCAGACCGAGCACCGCCTCGCCGTCGCCCTGCAGGAAGCGGTCCTGCCGCCGTGGCGGGGTTCCCTGCGACTGCCGCACGGCGGTCCTGGACGCCTCGACCTCGCCGCCCAGTACCTCCCCTCCGCGACCAGCGCACTCATCGGCGGCGACTGGTACGACGCGATGGAACTGCCCGGCGGCGACGCCCTGCTGAGCGTCGGCGACCTCACCGGGCACGGCGTCGCCGTCGCCTCCGGCATGGCGATGCTGCTCGGCGCGCTGCGCGGCATGGCGGTCGCCGGAGCGCGACCAGGGCACCTCGCGGAACCCGGCCACATCATGGGCTGGCTGAACCAGCTGCTGGACGCCACCGCCCAGCCCGCCCTCGGCAGCGCCGTCTGCTGCCGCTTCGATCCCGCCACGCACTTACTCACCTGGGCACAGGCCGGGCACCCCGCCCCGCTGCTGTTCCGCGACGGGACGGGGCGCGCGCTCACACCACCGAAGGGCGTGCTCCTGGGCGCGACCTCCGGCGCGGCGTACGAGCAGGCCGATGAGCAACTGCGGCCCGGAGACCTGTTGCTGCTGCACACCGACGGCCTGGTGCCGCGGCGCGACAGGGACACGGCGACGGGCCTGCTGCTCTCCCTCGCGTCCCGTTTCACCGGGGCGCGGACAGCGCAGGACTGCGTGCGGACCGTCGTCGAGGAATTCGGCGAGGCACCTCGTGAGGACGACGCCTGCCTGTTGGTCGCGCGGGTCTGACCTGCCGACCGCGCGACGCCGTGTGCACTCCGGTGAGCTACGCCCTGGCTGTCCTCCCCCTGGCACCCTTCGGCAGGGCGAACTTGATCTCCTCGCGCAGGTCCTGGATCTTCGGGTAGCCCGAGTACTGCGCGGTCAGCCGGTACATCTCGCGCAGCCGGTCCCAGGTGCGGTGCGAGGAGTTCGCCCGCATCGACACCAGCGCCAACCGCGCGTACCTGTCGGCCTGTTCGGGGTCGTCGGCGATGAAGCAGGCCGACGCGAGTGAGATGTAGTCGAAGATCTGCGAACGGTCGCGATTCTTGGCCCGCAGCTCGATCGCCTCCTTCGCGTGCCGCTGCGCGGCGTTCGCCGCGGACGCCTCATGGTCGGCGAGGGTGCGGTACGCCAGGGCCTGCATGCCGTGCAGATCCGCCTCGTCGAACATCTGCATCCAGCTCGGCGGCGGCACGTCCCCCTTGTCGGAGACGAAGAGGTCCTCGGCGAGACCGAGGGTGCGACGCATGGCCTGGCCGCGCCCCATGGACGCGTGCGCCCACGCCTCGATGGTGTACAGCATCGCCCGGGTGCGGGGCAGCGCCTCCTCGCCCGCGCCCGACTGGGCGAGCTTCATCAGGTCCAGGGCGTCGTCCGGTTTGCCCAGGTGCACCATCTGGCGCGCGGCCCGCGACAGTGCTTCACCGGCGCGCGGGCGGTCGCCGCCCTCGCGGGCGGCGTGCGCGGCGATGACGAAGTACTTCTGCGCCGTGGGCTCCAGGCCGACGTCGTGCGACATCCATCCCGCGAGCACGGCGAGGTTGGCAGCGACGCCCCACAGGCGCCGCTGGAGGTGATCGGGGTGCCGGTAGGCGAGCATGCCGCCCACTTCGTTGAGCTGGCCCACCACGGCCTTGCGCTGCAGCCCGCCTCCGCGGGCCGCGTCCCAGGCACGGAACACTTCGACGGAGCGCTCCAGTTCCTCGATCTCCTGGGACCCGATGGGAGCTGCCTCGTAGCGGTCGAGCCCCGCGGGGTCGACGTGCAAGGGATCCTCGATACGGGGGGCGTCGGCCTTGATGGCCGGATCGGTGTGCAGCCAGTCGTGCATGGCGCTGCTGAGTGCGGAGCCTGCGGCAAGCGCAGCGCCCGCGCCCACCAAGCCGCGTCGGTTGAGCATGAGGTCCATTCCCGTGAATTCGGTGAGGACCGCGGCCGTCCGCTCGGGCGCCCACGGCACGCCGTCGGGGTGCTCCACACTCCCGTCGCCACGCCGCTTCCCTGCGCGCCCGTGCCGGACCAGACCCAGATCCTCAGTGGTCACGACACGGCCGAGACGCTCGGTGAACAGAACAGCCAGCACCCGTGGCACCGGATCGCGCGGGATCTCTCCCATGTCGATCCACCGCCGCACCCGCGAGGTGTCGGTGGCCAGCTGGGGGTGGCCCATGGCCGCCGCCTGCCGGTTCACCAGTCTCGCGAGCTCCCCCTTCGACCAGCCGGCCAGGCCGAACAGGTCCGACAGGCGGGTGTTGGGTTGTCCGTTCACGTCAAGCCCCCAGGTTCTCGGCTGAGTTGACAGTAACCCTCTGTCAGTTGCTGAGCGACTATTCGCCAGGGTTCGCCAGGGTGCGCCACATGGTGTGCCAGGGGACGCCGGGTGTCAGGTAGGAGTGCGCCACCCCGACCCGGTCGCCGCAAGGCACTCCCCAGGGTGCACCCGAAGCGATCGGGCCGGGAGGCGCACGCAACTCACAGGCACACGAAGGGATCTGTATCGCCCATGTACGCAGCATCGTCCTCCGTGTCCGCCCCGCCCCGGCCACTGCACCCGCGCCCCCCGGTCCACCGGAGCCGCGAGGTGACCCCGTCGTCGGGGAACGGCCCCTATCTGGAGCCGGTGCGCCCCGCGGGCGCACCGCTGGGCGCCGGCCGCACGCCCCGTCTGCCGGGGGCCGGCACGCAAACGCTCAGCGGGAGACTCGACTTGTCCGGCCCCCAGGGGGCGCAACTGCGCACCGCGATCGCTTCGGTGCACCGCATCTGCCCCGAGTTCAATCCGGTGCAGGTGCTCCGCAGAAGCGGTCGCACCGCGTTGCTCGTCGGCACGACGGGGCGCAGCACCGCTGTAGCCAAGTGTCTGCTGGACCACTCGCCCGGCTGGGCGGAGCGGATCAGGCACGAAATAGCGGTATACCGTTCGTTCGTCCGGCACCGGCCGCCGGTCCGGGCGCCGCGGCTGATCGCCGCCGATCCGGACGACTGCACGCTGGTGATCGAGCGGATGCCCGGGCGGGTGGCGGCCCTGCACCGGCATCCCATCGAGTCGCCGCCGCGTCCGGACATCCGGGCGGCGCTTGCCTCCATCTGCCGCCTCAACCAGTGGCGGCCCCCGGCCGAGATGTTCGGCAAGCCGATGGACTACGGCAAGCGCATCACCCGCTTCCACGAGCTGGGCCTGCTGACGGACCGCGACATGGGCGATCTGCAGAAGCTGCTGCACGGCATCGCGCACTCCGTCGCGCATCAGGGAAACGGCCACCAGTCGATGTGGCAGTTCTGCCACGGTGACGCCCTGCTGTCGAACATTCTCCTCTCGCCTCCCGGTCCCGTCTTCGTCGACTGGGAGCACGCCGGCTGGTACCTGCCGGGGTACGACTTGGCGACCCTGTGGTCGGTGCTCGGTGACGCGCCGGTGGCCCGGCGGGAGATCAGTCAGCTGGCGCAGTCCGCGGGTCCGGCGGCGCGTGACGCCTTCCTGGTCAACCTGATGCTGGTCCTGACCCGGGAGATCCGTACGTACGAGACGGCCGTGCAGCGTTCGATGCACGACGCGACCCCGACGGCACCGGGCCCGGCCCACCCCGGTGCTGCGCCGTCCGGCGAGGAACAGCGGCTGCTGCTCAGGCGGCTGCACGACGACTGCCAGCTGGCCCGCCGGGCCGTGCGGGCGGCGGTCGGCACTCGCTGACGGGGAAACAGGTCCGCGGTGCGCTTTGGACAGGGGCGCACCGCGGACCTTCTCATGTGGCTGTTCCGGCTAGGACGCGGAGAACTGGACCGCGTCCACGTCGAAGGAATTGTCCTGGGGCGATTTGAAGACCAGGTACAGCTTGTGGGTGCCGGTCAGGGCCTCGACCGGGACCTCGGGAGTGGACCGGTAGGTGTCCCAGCCGCCCGTGTCGGGCACGGGGGTCGTGGCGAGCAGCTTGCCGTCGGGCGCGTCGGCGCGCAGTTCGACGGAGCCGACGCCGTAGGGCGAGGACAGCTTGTACGCGACCTTGCCGATGCCCTCCACGCTCATCGGGCTGAAGGCGATCCAGTCGCCGTTGCTGATGTCGCCGATGCGCTTGCCGTTCTCGGCTCCCTCCTGCGAAACGATGCGCGTCCCCGACTGGTCGTCGCGGTACTCGGCCTGCTTGTGCTTGGGCTGCAGCACCGAACGGCCGTAGCCGGTCAGGGCGCTGACGCCGTCCCCACCCTTGTCGGTGTACTTGGCGTTGAGGACGTACGTGAGGTCGGCGCCCTCGGGGTGTCCGCCGAGGTCGCCGGTGTCGACGGTTCCCTCGCAGCCGGGGATGTCGGTGGTGGGGTGCTCGTGGTCGTCGTGGCCGAGTGCCGGGTTGACGGTGACCTTCGAGCAGTCGACGGTGCCGTCCTCCGGGTCGGTCACGGTGACCTTGTACGGGATCTTGTCGCCGAAGTCGATGAGCTTGCCGTCGACGGGCGTCTCGATCGTCACCTCGGGCGCGGTGTTGCCCGCGGTGACGGGGACGTTGGCGTAGCCGGTCTTGCCCGTGGAGTCGGTGACTTTGAGCTGTGCGTTGAAGTCGCCCTTCGTGGTGTAGGTGTGGGAGGGGTTCGCGTCCGTGGAGTCGTAGGTGCCGTCGCCGTCGAAGTCCCAGGCGTAGCTGAGGGAATCGCCGTCGGGGTCGGTGCTGCCGGCGCTGGAGAAGTCGACTTTCAGCGGAACGGGGCCGTTGGTGGCGGATGCCTTGGCCTTGGCGAGCGGGATGCGCTGTCCCTGGGCGTAGTCGATGCGGTAGAGCCCGGAGTCGTTGTTGCCGCCGCCGAACTCGCTGCCCCACTCCAGGACGTACAGGGATCCGTCGGGCCCGAAGGTCATGTCCATGGGTTTGGCGAACTTCGCCGTCTTCAGGAAGTCATTGATCTTGAGGAGCTTGCCGTCCTTGTCGAAGCGGATCTCCTTGACCGAGTCGCGCGCCCACTCGTAGAAGAAGTTCGCGCCGTCGAAGTAGGCGGGGAACTTCGTCGTGGAGGGGTTCTTCGCGTCGTAGTGGTAGACGGGGCCGCTCATGGGCGCCGAGCCGCCGGAGCCCATTTCGGGGAACTCCTCGGAGGTGCCGTACCCGTACCAGATCTCGGGCTGCTGGAGGGCGGGGAGGTCTTTGAGGCCCGTGTTGTTGGGTGAGGGGTTGACGGGTTTGGCGCAGTCGAACTTGGCGCCCGCCTTCTGGGTGTCGGGGTCGTAGGGCGCGTAGGCCTGGTTGTTGCCGTGGCAGAAGGGCCAGCCGAAGTTGCCGGCCTTCTTGATGACGTTGTACTCGACGAGTCCCTCGGGGCCGCGTTCCGTGGTGGGGGCGCCGCGGTCGGGGCCGTAGTCGGAGGCGTGCACGTATCCCGTCTTGGGATCGACGGTGAAGCGGAACGGGTTGCGGAAGCCCATGGCGTAGATCTCGGGGCGGGTCTTGGCCGTGCCCTGCTTGAAGAGGTTGCCCTTGGGGATGGTGTAGCCGCCCTTGTCCTTGGGCTTGACGCGCAGGATCTTGCCGCGCAGATCGTTGGTGTTGCCCGCGGTGCGGGCGGCGTCCAGCATCTGCTTGCCGGGGCGCCAGTCGAGCGGCGCGTAGCCCTGCCAGGCGGGGTCGAGGTTGGGCGGGGTGTCGTCGCCGACGCCGAGGTAGAGGGTGCGGTCGGGTCCGAACTCGACGGCGCCGCCGGTGTGTCCTGGCTCGGGGAAGGTGCGGTCGCGGTAGGCGGGGACGTCGAGGAGCTTCTTCTCGCTGGCGAGGTCGAGGGTGTCGTCCTTCTTGACCGTGAAGCGGGAGAGGCGGTTGACGTCGTCGGTGGCCTTGGCGGGCGCGTAGTAGAGGTAGATCCAGCGGTTGGTGGCGAACTTGGGGTCGAGTTCCATGCCGACCAGGCCGTCCTCGCCGCCCGTGTACACGTCGAGCTTGCCAGCGGTGCTGGTGGCGTGGGTCTTCGGGTCGAAGATCTTCACCTCGCCGCTGCGCTGGACGTAGAAGACCTTGCCGTCCTTGGCGACGTCGAGCTCCATGGGGTCGGCGGTGTTGTCGTCGAGCGCGGTCTTCTCGTAACCGGACCAGACGGTGCCGCCGCAGTCGCCGGGAGCGTTGCCCGCGGCCCACTTGATGCCGCCGAGGACGTGGTCGCGGAAGGCGGGCTCGCTGTAGGAGGCCTTGTCGTGGCCCATGGCGGTGGCCCACACCTTGCCGCCCTCTGCGTTGCGGCACCAGGAGATGGGGTGGTCGGCGCCCATCTTGGAGCCGCCGGGGTCGTACGTGGTCTCGTCTGCGGTGACCAGGACGTGGACGTCGCCGCGGGGGTTCTTGTCGAAGTTGTACCACTCCTCCGGGCGTTCCCAGCGCTCCGGGAGTCCCTTGGTGGAGGGGTGGGCGCGGTCGGCGACCTTGGCGGTGCCCTTGAGGACGCCCGGTGAGTGGGCGGGCATGTGGGCGCCCGCGTTGATCAGGTCGTCCCACCAGGGGAAGGAGTCCTCGACGCCCATGTCCAGGGTGTTGTGCAGGGCGACGACGCCCTTGCCGCTCTTCACGTACGCCTTCATGGCGTCGCGCTGGGCTTCGGTGTCCCAGACCATGCCGGAGTTCTGCAGCATGATGATGACGTCGAAGTCCTTGAGCTTCGCGTCGTCGAAGACGGTGGCGTCGTCGGTCTGGACGACCTCGAAGTTCTCCGCCGCCGCCTGCTCCTTCACCATCTGGACGCCGGCCGGGATGGAGTCGTGGACGTATCCGACGGCCTTGGTGAAGAGCAGGGCGCGGAAGGCTGGGGCCTTGTCGGCGGCCGTGGCTCCGGCGCCGGGCAGGAAGGCGACGGTGAGGAGCAGGGCTGCGGTGAGGGCGAAGACCGCTCTTCGTAGGCCTCTGAAGCCCTTTATGTCACGAGCATGACAGCTCATGAGGTGGTCCTCTCTGTGTGGAAGGGACGGGAATTCCGGATGCCGGAAGGCTGGGAAGACTCAGAGGGCCGCGAGAGTGCGGCGCAGGAAGCGGAGGCCGTCCGTGGCGAGCGCGTCCTGGCTGCGGGCCAGCGGCCGCCAGACGGAGGCGGCGACAGCGATGGCGTCGTTGTGGGCGGTGAACGACTCGATGCACAGGGTGCCCCGGTACTCAGCCGCACGCAGCGCGGTCAGGAAGCCGGGCCAGTCGAGGTGGTCGGCGCCGGGGGCGCCGCGGTCGTTGGCGCACACCTGGACGTGGGCGATGCGCCCCGCCGCCACGGCCACGGCCTCGGGCAGGGAGTGCTCCTCGATGTTCTGGTGATACGTGTCCAGAGCGATGCCGATGACGTCCTCGGGCAGACCTTCGAGCGCGTCGAGGGTCTGGGCGACGGTGTTGAACAGACTCGTCTCGTACCGGTTGAGGGGCTCGACGGCGATGCGGACTCCGGCGCGGGCCGCGTGGTCGACGACCGGGGCGATGTTGGCCCGCCACTCCTCGTGGGCCGCCGCGCGCACAGCGCGGTCCATGCGCCAGGTGCGGCCGACCGGTGCGTACACGGGTCCGGCCACCACGGGAGCGCCGACCGCGTGCGCCGCGTCGACGCAGCGGCGGAGGTAGTCCTGGGTGGTGCGGGCGGTGATCGGGTCAGCGCGCACGAGGTTGCGGCCGTCGGACATGACCGCGACGACGGCGGCCGGGGAGACACCGGTGGCGTCGAGGACCTTGGTGACCGCGGCCGGGTTCCAGTCGTCGAGGCTCTCCAGCGGGAGTTCCGCGCAGTCGAAGCCCCAGTCGGCGAGGCGGGGCAGGGTCTCGGCGAGGGCGTCGGTGGTCACGGGCGAGTGCCAGATCCAGGGATTGGCGCCCAGCTGCCATTCAGCGGCCCATGGTCGGGCGCCGTCCGTCGGCGTCACTTCTTGCCTCCCCAGTCCCCGGGGTAGCCGGGCATCCTCTGGCAGCCGCACATCGCGTAGTGCAGCGGCGGCATGCCGTCGCGGAGGTACTCGTCGAGGTTGGCCTGCGTGACGGTGGGCTGTGGCAGCTTCCACTCCTTGGGGACCGGCTTGCCGTCCAGGACGCGCAGGGCCGCGATGACGGGCGTACGCCACTGGAAGGTCGGATAAGTGGGGGCGATCGCGGTGAGTTTCTTGTCCTTCCATGCCTCCAGGAAGTCCTGCTGGTCCTCGCCGGTGATGGGCGGTACGTCGACGCCCGCGTCCTCGAAGGCCTCGACCGCGGCGACGGCGGTGGCGCCGGAGTCCATCCACACGCCGTCGATGGAGCCGTGCCGGGAGATGGCGTCGGCGACGATGGACTTGGTCTTGGCGGGGTCGCCGTCGGTGAACTTCACGTCGGCGACGTCGAGTTCACTCTTGTCGAAGGCGAGCTTCGCCGCCGACCACCGGGTCTCCAGGACGTCGACGCCCGGTGAGATCCGCAGGGCGAGGATCTTTCCCTCGGGCTCGACCTTGTCGACCAGGAAGTCGGCGGCGACCGCGCCGTAGCCGTATCCGCCGATCGGGTTGACGAAGGTGACCGCGCAGTCCGTCTCGACGCCGCGGTCGAAGACGATGACGGGCAGCTTGTCGCAGGCCTCCTTCACGGCGGGGGTGAGGGTGGCGGTGGTGTTCGGGGAGACGACGAGGGCGTCGCAGTCCTTGCTCCCGGCGAGTTCCTGGATGTCGGAGATCTGTTTGTCGTCCTTGCCCTGCGCGTCCAGGACGGTGAAGTCGGAGATGTCCTTGTGGAGTCTCACCTCGGCCTTCATGGTCTTGAGGCCGACCTGCCGCCAGGGGTTGAACACCCCCGCGTTGGAGAAGCAGAGGTGGACGCCGCCCGAGCCCTTCTTCTTGTACTGGGCGGTGCTGGTCATCTGCGGTTCGAGCATCTGCTCCCAGGGTCTGCCCGCCGGGCCCCTCGGGGTCTCGCGGGCGAGCGCCAACTGCCGCTTGTACTCGGACCGTTCGAAGAACTTGGATGGCTTGTCGCCGCCCGTCTCCGTGCTCCCGCTCGCGGCGGCGGGCGCGTCGAGCGGGGTGTCGCTGGAGCAGGCGGCGAGCAGGGCGCCCGACAGCAGGACGGCGGCCGACGCCAGCGTTCGTCTACGGACCGTGCGCGGGTTCATGTGGGTGTCCCTCCCGAGGAGTTGGTACGACGACGGCGCAGCCGGGACCAGTCGGCGGCGCCGATGCCGACGGCGGCGATGACGATGACGCCCTGGACGGTGGACTCCAGGGCGCCGGACACGCCCCGCAGATTGAGCAGGGTGAACAGGGCCTGCAGGGAGAAGGCGCCGGCCATCGCGGCGACGACGCTGCCGCGGCCGCCGCCGAGCACGACGCCGCCGAGGACCACGGCGGTGATCGCCTCGAACTCGTACCCCCGGCCGGCCTGCGCGGAGACGCCGGAGAAGCCGCCGACGAGGACGGCGGCGAGCGCGGCGGCCACCCCGGAGAGGACGAAGGCGATGACACGCGCCCGGTGTACGCGTACGCCCGACAGGGCCGCGGTGCGTTCGCTGTCGCCGGTGGCGACGAGCGTGCGGCCGAAGTCGGAGCGCATGAGGAGGACCGCGAGGGCGCCCGCGGCCAGACAGGCGACGACGGCCCAGGGCAGCCAGCCCAGCGCGGTGCCGCGCCCCAGCTGCCGGAAGTCCTGCGGGAGTTGGCCGTGCGGCGAGCCGCCCGTCCAGTAGAAGACCGCTCCTTCGAGGATCAGCATCATGCCGAGCGTGGTGATGAACGACGGGACGCGCAGCCAGGTGGTGATCAGCCCGTTCACGAGTCCGGCGAGCGCTCCCGCGAGCAGCAGTCCGGAGGCGACGATGAGCCAGGGCGCGTCGGGGAACGAGCCGTAGACCTCGGCGGCCGCGACGACCCCGGCGGTCACGATCGCCCCCACGGACAGGTCGAACTCGCCGCAGACAATGACCAGATACTGCCCGGCCGCGAGGATCACCAGGGGCGCCGCCCTTTTGACGAAGGCGAGGAAGCGGTCGGGTTCGTAGAAGCCGATGTCGGTGACCGCGAGGAGGACGAGCAGCACCGCGAGGAGCGCGTAGACCGGAGCGCCGGTTCCCAGGGAGCGGACCACGCGCTTGTACGTCGCGCCGGTTGCCGTGGCCGTGGTCATGCGGTCCTCCTGCTGCCGCGCCGGGCGTAGAGGGCGACGGCGGCGATGATGACGACGCCTCTGACAACGTTCTTGAAGAACGGGTCGACGCCGAGCTGGTTGAAGACGGAGTCCAGGACGGCGAGGACGAGGACGCCGCCGAGGGTGCCGACCACTCCCCCGCGGCCGCCCGCGAGCGCCGTGCCGCCGAGGACGACGGCGGCGATCGACTCCAGGTCGTAGCGGGCCTCCGTGCCGGCCCAGGGGGCGCCGGAGCCGAGGCGCGCGGCGAGGAACAGTGCGGCGGCGCCGACGCACAGCGAGCAAAGGACGTGGGCGGCGATGACGGTGCGGCGGGTGCGGACGCCGGAGAGGCGTGCCGCGTGTTCGTCGCCGCCGGTGGCGTACAGGTGGTGGCCGAAGCGGGTGCGGCGCGTGATCAGCCAGAGCGCGGCGGCGACGGCGAGGAGCAGGAAGAGGGAGACCGGGAAGGGTCCGATGCGGTCGTAGCCGAGGTGCTGGAAGGAGACGGTGACCTTGCCCGCGGGTCCCGTGTAGTTGTCCTCGATCCAGCCGCGCAGGATGAACGCGGTGCCGAGGGTGGCGATGAAGGCGTTGACCTTGAGTCCGGTGACGATGAGCCCGTTGGCGAGGCCGACGGCCGCCGACAGCGCGAGGACGGCGAGGACGGCGGTGACGACGCCGCCGTCCTCCATGGTGGTGGCGGCGACGAGCGTGCCGAGGCTGATGAGATAGGCCACCGACAGGTCGAGGGAGCCGGTGAGGATGACGGCGGTCTGGCCGACGGCGACGAGGCCGAGGGCGACGCAGTTCTGCAGGATGCCGACGACGTTGGCGAGGGTGAGGAAGTCACCGCCCCGGGCGGCGACGACGATCCAGCCGAGTGCGGTGACGGCGGCGGCGGCGAGCCAGATGCCGACGGCCGGGTCGGTGAGTCGGCCGCGGCGGTGGGGGGCGCTCGCTCGTACGGTGGGCGGCGGCGCGACGGCGGTGCCGGTCATGCGGCTCCTTCCTCTGCGGGTCTGCCGGGCGCGGGCGGGGTCGGGCCGTGGTGCGGTGAGGTCGGGCCGTGGTGCGGTGAGGGCTGGGCGTGGCGCGGTGGGGGCGGGGCGGGCGCCGGGGTCGCCGCGGGGTGTCCGGTGGCGAGGTGCATCACGTCCTCCTCGGCTGCGCCCGGCGGGAGTTCTCCGGCGATGCGGCCGTCGGCCATGACGAGGATCCGGTCGCTCATGCCGATGAGCTCGGGCAGTTCGGAGGAGACGATGAGGACGGCGAGGCCCTCGCGGGCCAGGTCGCGGACGAGGGTGTGGATGGCGGCTTTGGCGCCGACGTCGACGCCGCGCGTCGGCTCGTCGAAGAGCAGCACGCGCGGCCGTGCGGCGAGCCATTTGGCGATGACGACCTTCTGCTGGTTGCCGCCGGAGAGGTACTGGGTCTGCTGGTCCTCGCCGCGCGCGTGCAGCCTGACGCGTTCCAGGAGTGCGGTCAGTTCGCGTGCGGCGGGCGGCCGGTTCCGGTCGGGTACGGCGCGGGTGACGAGGAGGGCGTTGTCGCGCACGGACTGGCGCAGGGCGAGGCCTTCGGCCTTGCGGTCCTCGGTGACCAGGGCGATCCCGGCGCGGATGGCCCGGCGCGGCGACGTGGGGCGCAGTGCGGTGCCGTCGACGGTCATGGTGCCTTCGGTGAAGGGTGCGGCGCCGAACAGGGCGCGGGCCAGGGAGGTGCGGCCGGAGCCCTGGAGCCCTGCGATGCCGGTGACCTCGCCCGCGCGCAGGGTGAGGTCGATGCCCTTGAGCCGGCTGTTGCCGCCGCCGCGCACGCTCAGGCGGACGTCGCCGATGTCCTCGGGGCGGGCGCGGGGCGGGTAGTAGGCGCTCAGCTCCCGGCCCACCATGGCGCGTACGACGTGGTCGGTGTCGGTCTCCGAGGTGGGCACGGTCGTCACATGACGGCCGTCCTTGAGGACCGTGACGCGCTGCGACAGGTCGAAGACCTCGCGTAGGCGGTGCGAGATGTACAGGATGCCGAGTCCGCGGTCGGCGAGGCGGCGTACGAGCGCGTGCAGCAGGCCCGCTTCGTGGTCGGCGAGGGGCGCGGTCGGCTCGTCCATGACCAGCACGCGCACGTCGGACGCGAGCGCCTTGACGATCTCGACGGTCTGCTGCCGGGCGACGGACAGGTCGCGGACGTAGGTGCGCGGGGTGATGCCCGGCACGCCGACCTCGTCGAGGAGTGCGGCCGTGCGGGCCTCCATCGTGCGGCGGTCGACGAGGCCGCGGCGGGCGGGCTCACGACCGAGGAAGACGTTCTCGGCGACGGTGCGGTGTTCGAGGAGCGCGAACTCCTGGTGGATGATGCCGATTCCGGCGGCCTGCGCCTGCGCGGGATGCGTGAAGGCGTGTTCCGTGCCGTCGAGTGTGATCGTGCCCTCGTCCGGGACGTGTTCGCCGGCGAGGATCTTCATCAGAGTCGACTTTCCCGCGCCGTTCTCGCCGACGAGTGCGTGCACCTCGCCCGCGGCGAGGTCGAGTGAGACCCCGTGCAGCACGCGCACCCCGAGAAAGCTCTTGGAGACGCCGCGCATCGTCAGCATCGTGCGGTTCACCTGGCTTGCCTGCATCGCCTGCACCCTCGGCTCCTTCGGCAGCGGTCTGCAGAGCAATGTGATGAGCGAACTTTGACCTGTCAAGGGCTCAAGCGCGTTTGCCAGCAAGCAATTTGACGGTGACTTAGGTCGAGGATCGAACAGCATCGGCCTTGTGAGCAGCGAAAGTCGTCCCTAAGGTTGCGGCATGTCTGGAGCGCCGGATCATCTCCCCGCAGCCGTGCCGTCCTCGCCCGGTGAGGTGCTCGCCCTGCTGCGCACCGGTGCCGCCCAGACGCGTGCGGACATCGCCCGTCTGACGGGCCTCGCGCGGTCGACGGTCTCGCAGCGCGTGGACGCGCTCATCGCGCACGGCTTCCTCGCGGAGGAGTCCGACGGCGGCTCGACGGGCGGGCGGCCGCCGCGCAGGCTCCGGCTGCGCACCGGCGAGCACGCGGTGGCGGGCGTGGACCTGGGGGCGTCGCACTGCCGGGTGGCGCTCATGGACATCGGCGGCGAGACGCTGGCCCTGCGCGAGGACCCGCTGTCCATCGGGGACGGCCCGCAGGCGGTTCTCGGCCACGTGGAACGCACGCTGCGCACCCTGCTCAAGGAGTCGGGGCGGGACGCGGGGGGCCTCAAGTCGATCGGCGTCGGCGTGCCGGGGCCGGTCGAGTTCTCCACGGGCCGGCCGGTGGATCCGCCGATCATGCCGGGGTGGCATCAGTTCCCCATCCCCGAGTTCTTCGCCGACCGCTTCGGTCCGCGCGCCCTCGTCGACAACGACGTGAACGTGATGGCGCTGGCCGAGCAGCGCCGCGCCTTTCCGGACACCCGCTATCTCCTCTACATCAAGGTCGGCACGGGCATCGGCTGCGGCATCGTCGCCGACGGCCGGCTGCACCGGGGCGCGCAGGGCAGCGCGGGCGACATCGGGCACATCCGGGTCGGTGATGTGGAGGACCCCTGCCGGTGCGGCAACACGGGCTGCCTGGAGGCGGTCGCGGGCGGCGCGGCGCTCGCCCGCAGGCTCTCCGCGCTCGGTCTGGAGGCGGCGTCGGGCAGCGACGTCGTACGTCTGGTCAAGTCGGGCAACCGCGACGCCGTGCGCATGGTGCGCGAGGCCGGCCGGGCGGTCGGCGAGGTGCTCGCGGGTCTGGTGAACTTCTTCAACCCGGACACGGTGGTCGTCGGCGGGGCGCTCGCCGCCGTCCACGACCAGCTCCTCGCGGGCGTCCGGGAGGCGGTGTACCGCCGCTCGCATCCGCTGGCCACGCATGTGCTGCGCATCGAGCCGACCCGTACCGGGGAGAACGCGGCGGCGATCGGCGCGGGGATCCTCGCGGTCGAGCACGCGTTGTCGCCGCGGCAGGTGGACCGTGTCCTGTCGGGCGCGGCGCGCTGACACACACCGATCACTGCACGGACACACGACCCCGCCCGTGACGGCGCGATCCGGCAGCGCGGGCGGCAGTATCGGCCAACACCCTCGGATTGCCCTTACCGCACGGCACCGGTGACCGTAGCGTCTGGGTATGTCCGCAACCGACGCAGAGCAGATCGACCGGGCCAATTCCTCCGACCGCACACCGGCCGTCTTCGTGCACGGCCTGTGGATGCTGGCGAGCAGCTGGGACCACTGGCTGCCGCACTTCGAGGCCGCCGGGTTCGCCCCGGTCGCCCTGACGTGGCCCGGCGAGGCGGCGACGACGACCGAGGCGAGGCAGCGCCCCGAGACCATCGCGGGCCGGACGGTCGGGCAGGTCGCCGACCATCTGGCGGGCCTCATCGGCACGTTGGAGCGCAAACCCGTGGTGATCGGGCACTCCGTCGGCGGGCTGCTCACGCAGATCCTCGCGGGCCGCGGCCTGTCCGCGGCGTCGGTGGCGATCGACCCTGCCCCGTTCCGCGGCGTCCTCGCGATGCCCCTGTCGACGGTGCGTTCACTGATCCCGATGATCGCGAACCCCGCCGACCGCAAGCGCGCGAAGCCGCTGACGTACCAGCAGTTCCGCTACGCCTACGCCAACGCCGTCAGCGAGGAGGAGGCCCGCTCCATCTACGAGCGGTACGCCGTGCCCGCGCCGTGCGCCCCGCCGATGCAGGCGGCGCTCGCCAACTTCAACCCCCGTACGGAAGTGAAGGTGGACTGCCGCAATCCGCAGCGCGGCCCGCTGCTCGTCGTCTCGGGCGGCAAGGACAACGCGATTCCCTGGGCGCTCGCCAGCGGGGCGTACAAGCGGCAGAAGCGCAATCCGGGCGTCACGGAGATCGTCGAGCTGCACGGGCGCGACCACGCGCTGACGCTCGACAGCAGGTGGCGTGAGGTCGCGGACGTGGCGCTCGCGTTCGTACGCCGATTCGTCTGACGACGCCGGGCGCGTGTTCAGAATCGTTCCAGCGCGCCGCCGATCAGGGCCGTCACCGACTCCAGATGTTCCGCCGGAGGCTGCGCGTCCGTGGTGAGGGCGAGGGTGGCGTGCGGCGGGACGGGAATGCGGAGGCCCGCGTTCACGGGTGTCGCGTCGGCGAGGTGCAGGTCGGCCCGGGCACATCCGAGGACCGGCGGGACGTGTTCGGCGACGAGCTTCGTGACCGCTTCCGGTGTGGCGGCCGCGGCGAGCGCCACGACGAGCGTGTGCAGGTGGTCGAGTCGGGTGCGGACGGCCGACAGGGCCGTGTTGAGCGCGGCGCGGTCCTCGGTGGCCCGGAAGCGGAGGATGCGTTCGCGTTCCAGCGCGTTGACGCGGTCCTTGAGGGTGAGGAAGCGGTCGCCGGGGTCGATGCGGACGGCGCGGAGGTGCACGGTCGGGGCGGGCAGCCACTGCGCCCGGGCGCCGAAGCAGCGGCATCGCAGCCGTACTCCGTTGTAGCCGTGGAGGGTGAGGCCCGCCGGTGTCGGATGGCCGGTGCGCAGCCACTGCCGGACGAACCGGCCGACGTCATCGGCGGATTCGGAGACGAGGTCGCTCAGCGAGCTGTCGTCCTCGACGCCCGGGAGCAGCCGGACGGCCGCGGGGTTGGCGGCGAGGACCTGACCGTCGGCGGCGACGAGCAGCACGGGTTCGGTGTGCAGGGAGGTGATCTTCCGGAAGAGGCCGAGCGCCTCGTCGCGGATCACGGAAGATCGCCGTAGTACTCACGCCCGGTGCTCGCCTCGGTCTCGGACGGTGGGCGGAGGTGGACGACCACCCGGCAGCCGACG
The DNA here is from genome assembly GCF_008642315.1 of Streptomyces venezuelae. Classification (NCBI taxonomy): domain Bacteria; kingdom Bacillati; phylum Actinomycetota; class Actinomycetes; order Kitasatosporales; family Streptomycetaceae; genus Streptomyces; species Streptomyces venezuelae. The sequence continues at coordinate 432,954 of NZ_CP029192.1, forward strand.
TCCCAGCGGGCGATGGTCTTCTCCAGTTCCACTCGGGCGTATCCGAGGTTCTCGGCGGCGAGGGTGCCGAAGACGTTCGACGTCATCATGCACATCGAGGGGCGGCCCACGACCTTCTCGCCGAACGGGCAGACCCGGTTGCCCAGGACGATGCGCTGGTCGCTCTCCTCCAGAACGTAGAAGCCCCCGCCGATACGCCTCTTGAAGTCGACCATGACCTGAGCGACCTGCCCGCGGTCGAGCCGGTCGACGGCGAGCGCCTTGGCGTACTGGTGGTTGAGATCGACGCCGATGGTCTGGCTGACGAGGCTGACGTACCCGGCGGCTTCCTCGAGACCGACGACGTCTTCGAGAACCCGTGCCAGTTCACGGATGAGGCTCCGCATGAACACGTCCCGATCCAGGGCGATGGGCGCTTCGGACGGTTCCACTGAGCACTCCCTAGCGAAGCAGCCGCTCCGACGCGGCTCTCACCTTGCGTCACATCATGGTCGCTTGCGGTGACGCGAACTGTCGACCGCTTTCACCAGAGAGGTACAAAAATCGCGGGCCACTACATCAAACAACGAAGGGATCGCCCGAGACGCCCGCGAGCCGGATGAGGCCGGGCCCGGAGGCGTCCGCCGTCACGACGTAGATCGTGTACGTCCAGGAGCGCTCCGCCGCGTACTCCTGCGCCCAGGTCAGGAGTTCGTCGACGTCGACCTCTTCTTGGACCTCGTACTCGTGGGAGGCCTTGGACGGTACGTCCCAGAAGTGGATCCGGTACGTGGCGCGGTCCTGTTCCCAGGTCGTGGTGCGGGGGTCGGTGAGGCGGAGGTGCATGAGGGCAGCGTAGGCGGGGGCCTCCGGGGCGCGGCAGCCGTGTGGTCCAGTTCACCCCGTACACGGCCGTGGTCCGGAACAACGAACGGTGACGTGTCGTTCTTCTGTACGTGACTGCGGAGGGGACAGTGTCCCCGGGCCTCACCTATAGCCCATGGGGAAGATCGTTCGGCTGAAGCCCCATGGAGCCTTTTGCCGAGAGGCGACCGCCCTCCGCCGGTCACACCCAACGGCCCCGGCTGGTCTCCCCCGTCCAGCCGGGGCTTTCTCGTGTCACCGCCGGTCCCTCCGCTGCGGGTTGCGCCGGTCAGGGTCCTGTTCTGCCGGGTCAGGGGCGCAGGCGCGCGTCCAGTTCGCGGATCAGCTCGCCCACCCGTCCGCCGCCGGCCGGTGCCGCCGGATAGCGATCGAGTACGTCGACGACAGCCCGTGTCGCCCGACGCGCCGCCCGCTCGACGCACTCGGCTCCTACGTCGCGGTCGTCGCCGGCCGCGAGCTCCGCCGCACGCGCCGCGTGGGCGGCCGCTCCGAGGATGTGTTTGACCTGGGTGGCCTTGGCGAGCGGATGCAGATAGGCGGCTCCCGCCGCGGCCATCGCCGCCCGCGCCGCCTCCTGAGCGGGTGCGGTGTCCGCTTCCTTTGCCGCCTTCAGCGCCGCCCATGCGGTGTCGCGAAGCCGCTTCCCGCGCTCGCCGCCCCCGGCGAACTCCCGAGCCGCGTCGATCGCCTCCCGGGGGCGCGCGTCGTCCGGCCGGTCGGCCTCGACGAGCGCGAGCACCTCCTGCGCGCAGGCCGCGGCGAACGCGGTGACCTCACGGAGGTCCTGTTTGCCGAGCACGATGTCCGTCGCCTCGACCGTGCCTGCTGTGTCGGCTGTGCCTGCCGTGTCAGCCGTTTCTCTCTCCCCTGCCATGTGTCCATCTTCACCCGCCTCAACGGCCGGTGGACCCGTCGAGCCGCTCACGCAGGATGTCCGCGTGCCCGGCGTGCCGGGCGGTCTCCTCGATCATGTGCACGAGGACCCACCGCATCGAAGGCACCGGGCCCCGGCGACGGGCGCGCGGGGCCGGCCGGGTCAGATCCGGGCAGGCGTCGATGATCTCGTTCGCCCGCTCGACGGTCTTCCGGTAGTCGGCGCGCACGCTCTCGACCGTGTCCTCGGCACACGGCCTCAGGGTCGCCTGCCAGTCGGCGGGTTCCTTGCCCAGGAAGTAGAACCGTTCGACGGACGCCAGGTGCTTGAGCAGCCCGAGCAGGCTCGTGCCCGACGGGACTCCGGCCGTGCGGACCCGCGGTTCCGGCACGCCGTCCACCTTGTCCGCGATCGCGCCCCGCAGTTGGTCGAGGACGTTCCGGAGAGTCGCCTTCTCGTCGTCGTCCGCCGGGGAAGGTGCCGTGTTCGTACGCATGCGGTCGTCACTCCGTTCCTGTGGTGGCGGGCCGGAGAAGTCCGGCGGTGGACTGGACGAGAAGGACGTTGTCGACGACGGTGGCGGTCTCGCCCGCGGGGCCCGTGGCCGTACGGCGGGCCGCCTCCGCCCGCAGTACGGGCCAGCACGTCGGATCGAGAGCGAGGTCGGCGGCGACCTCCTCCGGGGTCGGGTGGTGGACGTCGGGGTCCTGGTTCCAGGACCAGGGCGCCGTGGAGCCGTGGTCGACGATCAGGAGGAGTCCGCCGGGGCGCAGGGACCGGGCGGCGGCACGCAGGACGTGGGTGCGGAGCAGCGGGAACGGGGTGTGGAAGTACTGGGCGGAGACGAGGTCGAACCGGCCTGCCGGGACTCCCACGGCGAGATCGTGCTGCTGCGCGGTGATCCGCTCGGCGACCCCGAGGTCGCGTGCGCGTTCTCGTAGCCGCTCGACGGCCGTACCGGAGATGTCCACGGCGGTGACGTGCCAGCCCTGCCGGGCGAGCCAGACGGCGTCGCCCCCGGCGCCGCACCCCAGGTCCAGGGCGGTGCCGGGGAGAAGCGGCGCGGCGGTCTCGGCGAGCAGCGGATTGACGCGGGTGCCCCAGTCGCGGTGGGTGCGGTAGTGGCGTTCCCAGAACTGTTCGGCGCCCTCGGGGGTGCTTTCGGTGGATTCCATGTCGACAGCTTCGGCAGCGCTGTTTCACTCCTGCAAGAGAAATTGCGGATCTGCGAAAGGCTCGGCAGGGGTCCACTGTCAGTGGTGGCTGGAAGGCTGGGCCGCATGGACAGCGACGATGAGCAGCTGCTGCGCGGCCGGGTCTACGGCCACGATCACGAGCGCCCCGGCCCGCGCCCGGGGAAGTCCTATGTGGAGCTGGTGGGCGGCCCGTTGGACGGGCTGCTGCTCGACATCACCGGCTGGACGCGCGAGGAGGTCACCGCGGGCGTCGCCCTCCCGACCGAGCTGGGGCGGTTCGGCGCCGGCGGCCGGTCGACGTACCGCCCGAGGCCGGGCGGTCAGGCCCGGTTCGAGTGGGCCGGGGACATCAGATGACGGCGGCATCCCCGAGCGCGAAGGCCTGCCGCGCGAAGGCCCACCCCCTGAAAAACCAGAGGAAGAGTGACAGTCCCTGCTGTTAGCCTGATCCGCATGGCACGAGGTATCTGGTCGCAGAAGGTCCGCTCCGCCCGCTGACGGCGGCGCCCTTCTCCCACTGAATCAGCGCTCGCCGTCCCGGTTCCCGCCGGGCGGCCGCTCACCGCTGCCCGGCTCCACTGCGAGCTGCGGAGCACCCCGTGAACCCCACCCCCTTCCCGAAACCCGCCCGACCCAGGCTCTCCCCCTCCCTCTGCCCGTCGAGGCCGGCGACAGCGCGCACATCCGCGCCGAGGGCGTCACCGTCACCCGCGGGTCCCGACGCGTCCTCGACGACGTCTCGGTCACTGTGTCCGCCCGGTCGCGCATCGCCGTCGTCGGCGAGAACGGCCGGGGCAAGACGACACTGCTGCACGTCCTCGCCGGGCTGATCGCCCCCGACGAAGGCGCCGTGCACCGGACCGGCACGATCGGGCTCGCCCGGCAGGAGCTGTCCGCGCGGGACGGCGAGACCGTCGGCACCCTCACCTCCGAAGCCCTGGCCGCATCGCTCACGGCCCTGGCCGCGCTGGACGAGGCGACCCTCGCCATGGCCGACGGCGCCCCCACCGCCGACGACCGCTACGCCGCCGCGCTCGACACCGCCACACGCCTCGACGCGTGGGAGCCGAACGCCGTGTCGACGTGGCCCTGGAGGCTCTCGGTGCCTGTACGGACCGGGGGCGGGAGTTGTCGAGCCTGTCGGTCGGGCAGCGGTACCGCGTACGCCTCGCGTGCCTGCTCGGTGCGCGGCACGACGTCCTGCTGCTCGACGAGCCGACCAATCACCTGGACGCCGGCGGGCTCGACTTCCTGACGCGCAGGCTGCGCGAGCACGACGGCGGCCTCGCCCTCGTCAGCCACGACCGGGCGCTGCTGCGCGACGTCGCCGACCGGTTCCTCGACCTCGATCCGACACGTGACGGCAGGACCCGCACGTACGCGGGCGGTTACGACGCCTGGCAGGCGGCCCGACGCCGTGAGCGCGAGCGCTGGGAGCAGGACCACGAGGAGCAGCAGGCGGAGCACCGGCGGCTGCGGGACGCGGCGGCGCAGGCCCGCGACCGGCTCTCCACGGGCTGGCGCCCGGACAAGGGCACCGGAAAGCACCAGCGCCAGTCCCGCGCCCCGGGCGTCGTCCAGGCCCTGAAGCGGCAGCAGGAAGCCCTGGAGGCGCACCGAATCGACGTGCCGGAGCCGCCTCCGGTGCTGCGGTGGCCGGAGGCGGCTGTCCGGCGGGGCGCGGCCCAGCTGCGGGCGCACTGCGTCGCGGTCGAGGGTCGCCTCGCAGGGCCCGTCGACCTCACGCTCGACGGGGGCGACCGGCTGCTCGTGACGGGGCCGAACGGTGCCGGGAAGTCGACGCTGCTCGCGGTGCTCGCCGGTTCGCTCGCGCCCACGGAGGGATACGTCTCCACGGCCGCCGGCGCCCGGGTGGTGCGGGTGACCCAGGAGACCGCCGGGCAGGACCCCGCTCTCACCGCCCGTGAGGTGCACGCCCGTCACGTGGGGCGGCTCGTGGCCCGCGGGGTGCTCCGCGACGCCGACGTGGTCCCGCTCGGCTCGCTCGGTCTGCTGGACCGCGACGCGTCGCGCACGCCGGTCGGGAGGATGTCACAGGGCCAGCAGCGGCGCCTGGATCTGGCGCTGGCGCTGTCCGGGCGGCCGGGTGCGATCCTGCTCGACGAGCCGACCAACCATCTGTCGTCCGCGCTCGTCGACGAGTTGACGGACGCACTCCGCGTCACGAGCGCCGCCGTCGTGGTCGCGACGCACGACCGGCAGCTGCTGCGGGACCTCGCGGACTGGCCGCGTCTGGAGATCGGGAACACCCCGAACCATCGTGGGCCGGTTCGGCGGCGTGCCCGGACCGCCGGGTGACGTCGGCCCCTCGCCCGAGCCTCATTGGTCCATGCCACTGACGCGCCGCAGCCGGTGCGACCACCGCCTGCGAAAATTTGTCCGTACCTCACTCTTGACCCATCAGGACCAGCGCTGACATGCGAAATTCCGGCCCCTGGGCATGATTGACGGATCGTCGGAGAGCCGGTACCACTGACGCACGCCCGGCCCCGCACGCCCCGTCACGCTTCACCGGCCCAGGAGTTCCAGGAGGCTGCCTTGCGAGGATCCGACACCGCCCGTACGCCGTCCGCGCGCAGACGTACCGTCAGGACGGCCGGCGCCCTCGCGTCGGCCGGCCTGCTGGTTCCACTGCTCGGCGCGGCCCCGTCGTCGAGCGCACCCCAACAGGCTGCCCCGGACCGGCTGCAGGGAGCCTTCGCCGCGGCCGCCGACGCGTACCACGTGCCACAGAGCGTGCTGCTCGGCGTGTCCTACCTGCAGTCCCGGTGGGACGCCCACGGCGGCGCGGCCAGCGTCACCGGGGGCTACGGCCCCATGCACCTGACCGACGCCCGCACCGCCCTGGCCTCGGCCCCGCACCACAGCGAGGGCACGGAGGACCCGCGCGGCGACACCTCGCGCCCGGCGCCCCCGCCGAAGGCCGAGGTGCCCGAGGAGTCCGAACTCCCCGCCCGCCTCAAGACGCTGCCCCGCGCCGCCGAGCTGAGCGGCCGGTCCGCCGACGAGCTGCGCACCGATCCCGCCGCGAACGTCGAGGGCGGCGCGGCCCTGCTCGCGGCGGCCCAGCGCAAGCTCGGCAAGCCGCTGAGCGGCGACCCCGCCGACTGGTACGGCGCCGTGGCGCGCTTCTCCGGAGCGGACGACGAGGCCACCGCGGCCACGTACGCCAACGACGTGTTCGCCGTGATCCGTGACGGCGAACAGCGCACCACGGACGCGGGCCAGCGCGTGACGCTCGCGCCGGAGCCGGGCCTCGCGCCCGACGAGGCACAGCTGAAGCGCATGGGCCTGCGCAGGGCGGCGGCGGCCGAGACCGAGTGCCCGAAGACCGTGTCGTGCGAGTGGATCCCGGCGCCGTACGAGGAGTTCAAGGACCCCAACGGCAACCCGGACTACGGCAACCACGACCTGTCGGACCGGCCGAAGAGCCAGAGCATCGACACGATCGTCATCCACGACACCGAGGGCAGGTGGGAAGGCGTCCTGAACATGGTGCAGGACCCGACCTACGTGTCGTGGCAGTACACCCTGCGCTCCACCGACGGACACATCGCCCAGCACGTGAAGGCCAAGGACGTCGCCTGGCACGCGGGCAACTGGTACGTGAACGCCAAGTCGATCGGCCTGGAGCACGAGGGCTTCCTCACCGCTCCCGACACCTGGTACACGGAGGCGATGTACCGCACGTCGGCCCGGCTGGTGAAGTACCTCGCGAAGAAGTACGACATTCCCCTGGACCGGCAGCACATCCTCGGCCACGACAACGTCCAGGGCACCGTGACGTCGTCTATCCCGGGCATGCACACGGACCCGGGCCCGTACTGGGACTGGCAGCACTACTTCACGCTGCTCGGCAAGCCGTTCCACCGCACGGCGGGTCGGGACGGCGGCGTGGTGACGGTGGCGCCCACGTACTCCAAGAACCGTCCGGAGTACACGGGCTGCGTCAAGCCCGGCGAGAAGTGCGTGCCGCACGGTTCGGCGGCGGTGCGCGTCCACACCGAGCCGCGTGACGACGCGCCGCTGATCAAGGACATCGGCAAGCGCCCCGGCGGCCAGGACTCCACGATCGACGTGAACGACACGGGGGCGCGGCTCTCCACCGGCCAGCAGTACGCGGTCGCGGAGCGCAAGGGCGACTGGACGGCCGTCTGGTACCTCGGGCAGAAGGCCTGGTTCAAGAACCCGAAGAAGCAGCCCACCGCGGTCGACGCGAAGGGTCTCGTGGTGACACCGAAGGCCGGGGCGGGCGACGTCCCGGTGTACGGGCGCGCGTACCCCGAGAAGGAGGCCTACCCGGCCGGTGTGCCGGTGCAGACCGTCCCGCCGCTGCCGTACAAGATCCTCGCGGGTCAGAAGTACGTGGTCGGTGACAAGGTGCCGGGCGAGTACTTCTACTCCCCGACGTTCGACACGGCACCGCACAAGGTGGTGCGCGGCAAGGACATGTACTACGTGATCCAGTACGGGCACCGGGTCGGCTACGTGCGGGCGGCCGACGTCCAGGCGGCACGGTCGGGCAAGTAGCCGCGCCGCGACCGGTCGGGCCCGGGGCCGCGTGGGGGCGGTGCCGGGCCCGACGTACGATCTGGAGCGATCTCGTGTCGCGGGTGGGAACTCCGGAGGTGCTCAGGTGGGCGAGCGGGCGACGGATCAGGTGCGCTCACGTGTCTCGGCTTACGCCGTCGCGGCCGTGCGGGACGAGCTGCTGCTGACGCGGCTCTCTGCCGCCTCCCCCGTCTTCGAACCCGGTCTCTGGCATCTGCCCGGTGGCGGCGTCGACCCGGGCGAGCAGCCGGAGGAGGCGCTCGCGCGGGAGCTGCACGAGGAGACGGGGCTCGAACTCGTCGGTGCTCGCCTCGTGGACGCGCGGACGTACTCGGCGCGCAGGTTCGGGGTGAGCTGGCATCTGGTGGGGCTCTTCTACGTCGTCGAGCTCGCGCCGGGTTCCGTCGGGGTCGTGGAGTCCGACGGCTCCACGTCAGACGTCGCCTGGATGCCCCTGGCCGGTCTCGACGAGTCGGTGCTGTCCCCGGCCGCGGCCGACGGGCTCGGGATGGTCGGCGCCCGGATCTGAGACCTCCGTCCCGTACTGGTCCCCGTCGGTCGGGTTCAGGTGCCTGCGGGCCTGGTTGCTGATGGCCAGGAGGAGCGCGACGATCAGCCAGTTGGCGACCATCGACGAGCCGCCCTGGGCGAGGAACGGCAGCGCCTTGCCGGTGAACGGCATCAGGCCGGTCACTCCCGCCACGATGATGAACACCTGCAACGCCATCACCAGGGACAGGCCCGCGGCGAGCAGCTTTCCGAACGGGTTGCCGCAGGTGATGGCCGTGCGGAAGCCGCGCGCGACGAGCAGGGTGTAGAGCAGCAGGACCGCCATCACGCCGGCGAGGCCGAGCTCTTCGCCGACCGTGGTGAGGATGAAGTCGCTGCGCCCGGCGAAGCCGATGAGTTCCGGGTGCCCCTGTCCCAGGCCGCTGCCCGTGACGCCGCCGCTGCCGAAGCTGAACAGGGCCTGCGCGGCCTGGTCCGAGATCAGGCCCGGCGGGCGCTGGTCGGCCGGCAGATAGATGTCGAAGGGGTGCAGCCAGGCCATGACCCGGCCTTTGACGTGCGGTTCGGTGGCGCCCACCGCGACGGCGCCCACCAGGGTCATGGCGACGCCGCAGGCCACCCAGTTGGTGCGTTCGGTGGCGATGTAGAGCATGGCGATGAAGACGCCGAAGAACAGCAGTGACGTACCCAGGTCGCGTTCGAACACCAGCACCAGCAGGCTCAGGAGCCACACCGCGGCGATGGGACCGATCTGCCGACCGTACGGCAGCGTCATGCCGAGCCAGCGGCGGCCGGTGCAGGACAGGGCGTCACGGTTGAGCACCAGGAAACCCGCGAAGAACACGACGATGCTGACCTTCGCGAACTCCCCCGGTTGGAACGAGAGCGGGCCGAGGTACACCCAGCGCTTGGCGCCGTAGGTGTCGCCCGGGAAGAAGGCGGGCGCCATCAGCAGGGCCATGGAGGCGGCCATGGTGACGTAGAGGTAGCGCTGCAACTGCCGGTAGTCCCGCAGCGCCCACAGCACGACGATCGTGGCGGCCACCGCGAGGACGGTCCACACGAGCTGTCCGCCGCTCGCGGGCGCCGAGTCGAAACGTGCGGCGTAGGCGGGGTCCAGGCGCTGGATCAGGACCAGGCCGAGGCCCGTGAGGAGGAACGCGAGCGGCAGGATCAGCGGGTCGGCGTAGGGGGCGAATCTGCGGACGGCCAGGTGGGCGGCGGTGGCCAGGCAGAGCTGGGAGACGGCGAAATGGGTGAGCCGGGCGGGCAGGCCGCCCGTCATGGCGAGGCCCGCGGACGCGTAGCCGTAGATGACGACCGCGAGGGCGAAGGCGAGCAGCAGCGCCTCGGTGCGCCGGGCGTCGAGGGCGCGGGGGCCCGCGTCGCGGGCGCCCGGCCGCCGCACGGCATACCGCGTGATCAGTCCACGCACGGCACACCGCCTCCCGCGACCTTCGGGGAGTGGTCCTCGGAGTGGCCTTCGGAGGTGTCGTCGGACTTCTTCTTCCCGACCTTGTCGCCGGTCTGCTTCTGGGCCTCCTGCACCCTCTTGCGCACCAGGTCGCGGTCGACGATGTTCACGTCCTCGCCGTTGTGCTTGGCGAAGCTCTCCACCGGCAGGGTCGTGAACTCGACCTTGCCGCCGGTGAGGTTCTTGGCCTGCCGGACGAAGGAGAAGACCCCCCAGCCCTCGTCGAGGACGACGTTGTCCTTGGCGACGTTCTTCAGGTCGAGCAGGCGCGCGGGGTTGGTGAGGGTGCCGACGCTGTTCACCTGATGCAGGGCCGAGGCGAGGAACGCCTGCTGGCGGCGGGTGCGGTCCAGGTCGCCGCGTTGCAGGCCGTGCCGCTGGCGTACGAAGGCGAGTGCCTGCTGTCCGTCGAGTTCCTGCTTGCCCGCGGGGAAGTCGGCGCCCGAGTAGCGGTCCTTGACCGGGTGGTTGAGGCAGACCTCGACGCCGTCGAGCGCGTCGGCGAGGCGGTAGAAGCCGGAGAGGCTGACCTCGGCGAAGTGGTCGATGGGGACGCCGAGGAAGTCGCGCACGGTCCGGATCTGGGACTGCCGGCCCGCCTCCCGGCCGTCGTGCTCCAGCTTGTGCGCGTCCGTGACGCCCTCGCGGCGCAGCTTGTCCTCCTCGGCCGCCTTGGCGAGCCCGTACGCCTTCTTGATCTTGTCCTTGCCGTACCCCGGTATGTCGACGAGGTCGTCGCGCGGGATGGAGAAGCCCTTCGCCTTGCCGCCGTCGGCCGGGACGTGCAGCAGGATCAGCGTGTTGGCGTTGTAGCCGCCGATGTCGGAGTTCCCGGCGTGCAGCTTCTTCAGCACGTCCTTGGGGAGATCGTCCCCGTTCTGGTCCTTCCGCGTGTCGAGGCCCATCAGCAGGATGTTCGTCGAGCCGTCCTTCGACTTGGGCGCGTCGGCGCCGAGAGCGGCGGAGGAGCCGATGCTGTCGATCTCGCGGTACAGGTACCAGGCCGCGGCGCCGCCGCAGAGCACCAGGACACCGGTGAGGGCCAGCAGCGTGCGGCCGATCCGCGCCCTGCGGCGCGCGCGATGTCGTCGGGAGCGGGGGCTGACGGCTCGGTGCTGAGGCATGGGGACGATCCTGAACGCCCGTTCCTGAGCGGATCCTGAGGAAACGGAAGAGGTCTTCAGGAAGAGGCCTCCAGGAGTGGGTCTCCAGGAGCGGGTCTTCAGCGACGGGCGGTCACGGCCGGGACGGGGAGTCCGCCGTCGGCAGCCGCAGGGCCAGGCGTGCGCCGCGCCCGCTCGGCTCCACCCGCAGACTCCCGCCGTGGGCACGGGCGATCTCGCGGGCGATGGCGAGACCGAGCCCCGTGCCGCCGCTGGCCCGGTTGCGGTCCGCCTCCAGCCGGGTGAACCGGTCGAAGACCTCCTCCGTCGCCTCGGGCGGGATGCCGGGACCGTCGTCGGCCACGTCGAGCAGGGCCGTGCCGGTGGCCCGGTCCGTGGCCGTGCCGACGCGCACCTCGGAGTCGGCGAACCGCTGTGCGTTGTCCAGGAGGTTCGCGAGCAGCCGCTCCAGCTGTCCGGGATCGGCGCGTACGAGGACCGGGTCCTCGGCGGGCACGAGGCGCAGGGGCACCCGTGCGGAGCGGCGGCGGGCGATCAGTTCGGCCGCGAGCAGCGACAGGTCGACGAGCTCCACGTTCGGCGGCTGCTGCGCGTCGAGCCGGGCGAGGAGCAGGAGGTCGGCGGCGATCCGCTCCAGTCGTACGGTCGAGTCGAGTGCCTGGGAGAGTGAGGCCGCCGTGTCGGGGTCCGGCTTGTTGAGCAGGGCCAGTTCGAGTTCGGCGCGGGCCGCGGCGATGGGGTTGCGCAGCTCGTGCGAGGCGTCGGCGACGAACTGGCGCTGCCGGGTGACGGAGTGCTCGAGCCGTTCCAGGGTGTCGTTGACGGTCTCGGCGAGCCGGGTGATCTCGTCCTGGCCGCCCGGCGCGGGCACGCGGCGGCTGAGCCGGTCCGCGGAGACGGCGACGAGTTCCCTGCGCATGGACTCGACGGGCCGCAGCGCGGCGCCGCTCACCGACCAGGCGATGAGTCCGGTGAGCAGGACGACCAGCGGACCGCCGACGAGGACGGTGACACCGAGGGCCCGCTCGGCGTCGGCCACGGCATCGAGGACGGTCAGCGCGTAGACGTAGAGGTCGCCGTCACCGCTGGGCGACGGGGTGCGGACGACCGCGACGACGCTGGTCTCGCTGGCCAGCGCGGGGGCGGCGGCGAAGTCCCGTACCGCCGAGTCCTCGCCCCGGCCGGGGCGGAACGCCGCGAGGACGGCGGCGCGGGCGGCGGGGTGCGGGGCGGTGCTGGCCAGCGGTCGCCCCTGGTCGTCGAGGACGAGGACGGCGTCCACGCCGCCGTCGGGCTCCTGCATGTCGCCGTGCGGGCGGCCCTGCTTCGCGGCGATGTCCGCGGCGGCCTGGCGGGCGGCGAGTTCGGTGCGGGCGCCCGCGTTGTCGACGAGATTGCCGCGCAGGGTGACGTACAGCCAGCCGCCGCCGATGGCGAGGGCCACGACCATGATGAGGACGGCCGCGGCTGTGGCTCGGCCCCGTAGGGTGCGGGGCATGCGCGGGCGGAAGCGGCGGGGGCCACGAGCTTCACGGGTCGCGCGGGCTCTGTCAGGCGGCATCGGGAGCCAGCCGGTAGCCGATGCCCCGCACGGTGCGGATGGTGTGCCGGCCGAAGGGCGCGTCGACCTTCTTCCGCAGCGAGCTGACGTACACCTCGACGATGTTGGGGTCGAGGTCGGTCGGCGAGTCCCACACCTCGTCGAGGATGTCCTGCTTGGAGACGGCGCCCCCGTCGGCGGCGAGCAGACAGCCGAGCACCTCGACCTCCCGCGCGGTCAGCTCGACCGTCTGCTCGCCGCGCTTGCAGAGCCGGGCGACGACGTCGAGGGTCAGGTCGCCGACCTGGAGCGTCGCGGGGCGCTCCCGTCCGGCGCGGCGGCCGAGGGCGCGCAGTCTGGCGAGGAGCACGACGAGGGAGAACGGCTTGGTCAGGTAGTCGTCGGCGCCCGCGTCGAGCCCGTCGGCCTCGTCGTACTCGCTGTCCTTGGCGGTGAGGATCAGGACGAGTGCGTGCTCGTCGTGGGCGCGGAGCCTGCGGCACACCTCAAGGCCGCTGAGGCCCGGCAGCATCAGATCAAGCACGATCACGTCGTAGCCGCCGGTCAGCGCCAGCTCCAGTCCGGTGTGCCCGTCGTGGGCGACGTCGACCCAGTGGCCGTCCGAGGAGATGGCCCGGCGCAGAGTGTCGGCGAGTGCGTGCTCGTCTTCGATGACCAGGATCTTCACGGTGCAAATATCACATATCCAGTAATTACGACGCGGATCTCCCACTCTATGCCGAGGTTCCTGAGTCCTTCCTGAGGAACCTGAACCCGCCGGGGGCCCGGATCCTGAAGAGGGACTCAGGTCGCTCAGGTTGTCTTCAGCGGCGTGGCGCGATCCTTTGGGAGCCGGTGCGAGAAACGCGCTGCCCGAGGATGTGAGGAGGTGGTCGTTGTGCTCTACGGCGACCCTCCCAGTCGCGTGTCCCGCTGCTCCACGCGTGTCGTCACCGCTGGACAGCGGCGGCGGACCGCCGCCTGACGCACGTCGTCACGGCGGGGTGTCCCCCCTTGACCGTCCCCCTTCCCACGGGTCCTTCCGCGCGCGGTGTCCGCCGTGCCATTCCGTCGTGCCACGCCGTCGAGCCGTGGCACCGCGCCATGCCGTCGCGCCGTCGTACCCGCAGAACATTCGGGTTCCCCATGTCCAAGCTCCGTCAGTTCCCCTCCCGCGGCGCCGTGCGCGTCGCCCGTATGCGCCCCGTGGACCTCCTGGTCCTGCTCGGGATCGTCGCGCTCTTCTACGTCGTGATCCGGGTCGGCGCCTCGACCGACCAGCCCTACGACGTCGACGCGCCCCCGGCCGTCTCCACCGACCCGGGCGAGCTGCCCTACTACGCGGCCCGCTCCCTGCTGCGGATGTTCGCGGGGCTCGTGCCCGCCGTGCTCTTCACCTTCGTCTTCGGCACGTGGGCCGCCCGCTCGCGGCGCGCGGCGAAGGTGATCGTGCCGGCCATCGACATCCTGCAGTCGGTGCCGGTCCTGACCTTCCTCAGCATCACCGTCACCGGCTTCATCGCGATGTTCCCCGGCTCCACCCTGGGCCTCGAACTCGCGTCGATCTTCGCCGTGTTCACCGCTCTGGTGTGGAACATGGCGATGGCGTTCTACCAGTCCCTCATCACCCAGTCCAGGGAGCTGGACGAGGCGGCACGGCTGATGCGCCTCACCCGCTGGCAGCGGTTCTGGAAGGTCGACGTGCCCAGCGGCATGATCGCCCAGGTCTGGAACGGCATGATCAGCTTCGGGGCCGCGTGGTTCGCGCTGTCCGCCTCCGAGACGATCAGCGTCAACGGCAGCGACAACGGCCTGCCGGGCGTTGGCTCCTACGTCGCGCAGGCCCTGGACAACGGCGAAGGCATGCGGGTCACGCTCGCCATCGTCGTGATGATCGCGATGGTCGTGTCCGTGAACTTCTTCTTCTGGCGTCCCGTGACCGCCTGGGCGGAGCGGTTCCGCACCGAGGACTGCGAGCTCGCCGAGCAGCCCCGCAGCTGGTTCCTCGACCTGCTGCGCCGCTCCACGGTGCCGTCGCTGCTCGGCCGTACGGCGCGTCCTGCCGGTGAGCGGCTCGACCGGGCCATGCGTGTCCTCGGCACCAGCCCCGGGCGCCTTCACCACGACCCGGTCCGCCGCAAGCGCGCCGACGTCGTCTTCTACGTGCTGTACGGCGCCGCGGTCGCGGCCATCCTGTGGCAGGCCTGCACGTACATCCTGGACAACGTCCCGGTCGGCGAGATCGGGCACGCGGCCTGGCTCGCGCTGGTCACGTACGGCCGCGTGATGATCCTCGTGGTGTTCTCCACGCTCGTCTGGGTGCCGGTCGGCGCCTGGATCGGCATGAACCCGAGGGTCAACCGGATCGCCCAGCCGATCGTCCAGGTGCTCGCCTCCTTCCCCTCCAACTTCCTCTTCCCGCTCGCCGTCGTGGTGCTCGGCGCCTCGGGCATCTCGCTGAACTGGGGTGCCATCGCACTGATGGCGCTCGGCGCCCAGTGGTACGTCCTGTTCAACGTGATCGCCGGTGCGAGCTCCATCCCCGGTGACCTCCGCGAGGCCGCCGACGACCTGGGGCTGCGCGGCTGGCTGCGCTGGAAGAAGCTCATCCTGCCCGCGGTCTTCCCGTCGTACACGACCGGTGCGCTGGCCGCGTCCGGCGGGGCCTGGAACGCCTCGATCCCCGGCGAGCTCGTCAGCTACGGCACCACGACGCTGACCGCCGTCGGCATCGGCGCCTACATCACGCAGGCCACGGACTCGGGCGACTTCGCGCGCAACTTCCTCGGCGCGGTCCTGATGAGCGTCTACGTCGTCATCATCAACCGGCTCCTGTGGCGGCGCCTGTACCGGTTCGCGCAGAAGCGCTGCGCGCTGTGACGGCGCGCAGCGGGCACCGGGCCCGAGCGCACCGGCCGCGCGTGCGGCGTCACTGCCGGCCCCACCACGTCCACCACCCCACCACCCCGTCGCCGAGGAGCGATTCCATGAACGACACCACAGCCGTCGCCGTCGCCGCCGACACCGCGGTCATCACCGTCCGCGGACTCCACAAGCACTTCGCCTCCCCCACCGGCGGTGTCCTGCCGGTCCTCCAGGACATCGACCTGACCGTGCGCGAGGGCGAGATCGTCGCGCTCCTCGGCAAGTCCGGCTCCGGCAAGTCGACGCTGCTGCGCCACATCGCCGGACTGCTCGCCCCGTCCGCCGGCACGATCCACTACCGCGGCAGGTCGGTGAACGGCCCCAACCCGGGCACGGCCATGCTGTTCCAGTCGTTCGCCCTCATGCCGTGGCTCACGGTGCAGCAGAACGTCGAACTCGGCCTCCAGGCGCAGGGCGTGGAACCGATCGCGCGCCGGGGGCGGGCCCTCGCGGCCATCGACATGGTCGGCCTCGACGGCTTCGAGAACGCCTATCCCAAGGAGCTCTCCGGCGGCATGCGGCAGCGGGTCGGCTTCGCCCGCGCCCTGGTCGTCGAGCCGGACGTGCTCCTGATGGACGAGCCGTTCTCCGCCCTCGACGTCCTGACCGCGCAGACCCTGCGCAACGAGCTCGTCGAACTCCTCACCCGTCCCGACAGCCCCACCCGCACCGCCCTCCTGGTCACCCACTCCATCGAGGAGGCCGTCCAGCTCGCCGACCGCATCCTGATCCTCGGCACCGACCCCGGCACCATCGAGGTCGAGCTGCGGGTGGACCTCCCGCGCCCCCGCAACCGCCGCACCCGCGGCTTCGAGGCGCTCATCGAGGACGCGTACGAATGCCTGACCGGCGAACGGGCCGAACTCCCGCCCACCCTCGGCACGCACGACCCGCTCCGGGCCGCCGCGCCGCTGCCGCAGGCCGACGTCGAGCAGCTCACCGGGCTCCTGGAAGAGCTCGACAGCCGGGGCGGCTCGGTGGACCTCCCCTCTCTTGCGGACGCGCTGAACTACGAGCTCGACGACCTGATGCCCCTGGTGGAGGCGGCGGAGACGCTCGCCTACGCCCGGATCAGGGCCGGGGAGCTGCGGCTCACGATCACCGGCAGCGGCTTCGCCTGCGCCGACATCCTCACGCGCAAGCGCCTCTTCGCCGCCGCCGTCCTCGCCAACGTCCCGCTCATCGCCACCATCCGTACGCTCCTGATGGCGTCCGGCACCGGGCGGCTGCGGGAGCACCACGTCACGGAGCGGCTGTGCGCGAGCTCCTCGGACCGCGCCTCGCGCCAGCAGCTCAACACCGCCATCACGTGGGGCCGTTACGCCGAGCTCTTCGAGTACGACGCCCGTGACCGCGTCCTGCTGCTGCCGCACGAGGATCTCGTGACGGGAGACGAGCGATGACGTCGCGCGAGTCCCTGCGGGCCGCCGTCGCCCTCGTCGCGGTCGCCGCCGTCGTACTGGCCGCGGTGACCACCGTGGCTCCCGGCACGGCCCAGCTCCTCTGCGGCGTGCTGCTCGGGACCTCGGTCACGGCGGTGGCGTTCGCCCTGGCGGGCTGGGGTGTGGCCGGGCGGGGCGTGGCCGGGCGGGGCGGGGCCGGTCGGCGCGCCGGCAGCGGCGAATTCTGAGAGGGGCGGCACCGACGATGCGTATCGCTCTCTGCGCACTCCTGCTCACGGCGCTCCTGGTCTTCCCCGGCGTGGTGCCCGACACGCCGGGGCACCTGGGGAGTCTGGTGGAGACCGCACTGCCGTGGTTCGGCCTCGGCATTCCGCTCCTGCTCGCGGCGGCAGCGGTGCGGCGTTCCCTCAGGGGGGTCGCCTTCGCCCTGGTCCCGACGGTGGCCTGGGCCGTCCTCTTCGGCCCCGGCCTCGTCCCGTCCCCCGAAGCGGCCCCCGGCCGTACCGACTTCCAGGTCCTGACCCTCAACGTCGGCGGCGACCGCACCGCGCCGCACGATGTCGCCCGCGACATCCTCGCCACCGGCGCCGACGTGGTGGCCCTGGAGAAGGTGCCGAACAACGCGGTGAAGACGTACGAGCAGGAACTGCACGCCGCCTATCCGCACCACTCGACGGGCGACACGCTCGGCCTGTGGTCCCGGTATCCGCTGCACGGGGTCGAGAAGCTCGACCTCGGCGGTGCCTGGCCGCACGCGATCCGGGCCGTCGCCCGCACGCCGGTCGGCGACACGGCGGTGTACGCGGTGCGCCTGCCGTCCGTACGGGTCACCGTCCGCGAGGGCTTCACCGTGCAGCGGCGTGACGCGAGCGCGGCCCGGCTCGCCGAGCGGGTGGCCCGGGATCCCACGCGGCGCGTGGTGGTCCTCGGCGACCTCAACGGCAGCCTGCGGGACCGGGGTCTGGCCCCGCTGACCCGTGGACTGCGCCCCGCGGACGGCGGGGCGGGCCACGGCCTCGGGTTCACCTGGCCCGCCGCGTTCCCCGTCGTCCGTCTCGACCACGTTCTGGTGCGCGGCCTCGCGTCGACGGGATCGACGGTCCTCCCGGACCTGGGCAGCGACCACCGGCCGGTCCTCACCGGACTGCGAGCACCGGATCAGACGTCGGCCAGAGGGCCAAAGACCCCCGCCTTGAGGACTTTCGCCGAAGAGATCGAGAGCGGCGAACTGTGACGATCAAGGTGTACCCGAAGATCATCCGTTACGTGCGAAAGGGTGCCTCGATGACCTCCCTCCCGGACCCGGACAACCCGCTCGTCCACGGCTTCCTGCCGCAGCGGCTCCCGGCGCCCCACCTCGCCGGAGGCTGGACGGACCTGGACGCGCTGGCCCGCGCGGCCGCCGCCGCGCCGTGCCGGGAGGAGGCCCGCCTCCTCGTCGAAGAGGCCTGCCGCACGACCGAGTTGCCCGCGTTGCGCCTCCGTGTCGCCCGGCTGTCGGAGCACCGGGCCAAGGCGGCCGCCATGCGGATGGCGGTGATCGTGGCGGCCTGCGGGTGGACCGACCTCGACCCGACGTCGTCGAGGGCCGGGCGGGTGGCCGACGAGCGGTTCCTCGCCCTGTGGACGTCCCTCGCCCACCGCAGCGACCACACCCGGCTCGTCGGGCTGCCCATGCTGTCGCTCCTCAACTGGGCGCCGCTGCGCAAGCCCGGCCGGGCCCTGCCGGTCGACCAACTGGCCCGCACCGAACCCCTCGTGCCGATCGTGCACTGGTCGGCAGGCGACCAGCCGCTGTCCCGTCTCGACCGGCTCATGCTGGCCACGGTGCGCCTGGAGGCCCACGGGGTCTGGCTGTTCCGTCTCGCCGAGTCGCTGGCGGGCCGGTCCCCCGGCGACCGGTCCGTCTCCGTCGCGCTGTGCCGCATGACCCGCGTCCAGCACGCACTGCACGGGCAACTGCGCTCGAACGCGGTGAAGTTGAGCCTGGCGCCCGCGACCGGTCAGCAGTGCGCGGTGCTCGCCGCGCTGGCCGAGCAGGAGGCGCTGGAGCCGCCGGTGCTGCTCGCCGCCGACGCCGTGCTCGGCATGGGCGGCCCCATGGGGGCCGGCAGCCGGTGCCAGCAACGCCGGCATCTCGCTGCCCGGCACCGCGCGTGGCTCTCCACCCTGGACCGCCGCAGCGTGGCCGTCAGAACCCTCGCGCACCGGCGCGGGGCGGACGCGGACGCCTACCGCGACGCCCAGGAGTCGCTGGTCGCGCTGCGCTGCGCGTACGCGGAACTCGTACGGACCGCCGCGCGGCCCGCCGCGACGGGCTGCGCGGGACCGGCGCACCGGACGACCGGTGGCCTGCGGCGGAGCGGGATGCCCGTCGACGGCGCGGCCTGACCGACCCCGAGCCCGGCGCCGCTCTGTGGCCGGTCGTCACTCGGGCCAGTCGGAGCCCTTGATGACCTCCACGAAGTCGCCGCGTTCGAAGCCGGGCACACAGTGCGCCAGCACATCCGCCTTCACGTTGCCGAAGGTGGTCTGCGGACGGTCCTTGATGCCCTCGGCGAACGCGGCCAGGATGCGGTTCTTGAAGTCGGGGCGCGGGTGCGCCGCGACCACGGTGGCGCGCTCCTCGTCGGTGACGGCGTCGTACCCGATCCCGAGGACGTCCAGTTCGACGCCGCGGGTGACCAGGGCGATCTCGGGGGCCATGTGCAGCGGGATCTCGGGGGTGGTGTGCAGGGCGATGGCCGTCCAGACGCGGTCCGCCCGCTCCCCCGTGATGCCGTGCCCCTGGAGGAAGCGGCGGGCCTCGTCCGCGCCGTCGATCTCGAAGCGCTGGTCGGTGCGGCGGAAGCGCTCGGTCAGCCCCAGGTCGTGGAACATCGCTCCCACATAGAGCAGCTCCGGGTCGAACGTCAGACCCTGGTCCCGGCCGCGCAGCGACCCCCACAGGAACACCCGCCGGGAGTGGTCGAAGAGCAGCGGCGCGGCGACATCGCGCACCAGCTCCGTCGCCTCCTTCGCCAGAGCGCTGTCCGGAATCCGAATGCCCGCGATCGTCTCACTCATGAGGTGCGCCTTCCCTTGTCCGCTCGGTGAACGCTTCCACTGTCGCCCGGTGTCCTACTCTGGAGCCATGTCCATACGGCCAGTAGAACCACAGATTCAGACATGACGCGCCGCGTGGCCTTCCTGGTCTTCGACGGCGTGACGCTGCTGGACGTCAGCGGCCCCGTGGAGGTGCTCCACCAGGCGGGACGGCTCGGCTTCCCCTACGAGACGGTGCTGGTCTCACCCCGCGGCGGCGACGTCACGACGTCCTCGGGGATCGCGCTCGCCGGATCGGTCGCGGCGGCCGACACCGCTTCCCCGGGCATCGGACCGCTGGACACCGTCGTGATCGTCGGCGCCGACCGGCTGGCGCTCCAGCCCCTCGACGACGACGTACTGGCAGCCGCCGACAGCCTCGCCCGGCGGGCCGCGCGGGTCGCCTCGGTGTGCACCGGCGCCTTCGTCCTCGCGGCGCTCGGTCTGCTCGACGGGCGCCGCGCGACCACGCACTGGCGGCACGCGACGACACTCGCCCGCCGCCACCCCGAGGTCCGGGTGGAGCCGGACGCCCTCCACATCCGCGACGGCCGGTACGTCACCTCCGCGGGCATCAGCGCGGGCATCGATCTGGCCCTCGGACTCGTGGAGGACGACCACGGAGCGGACACCGCCCGGACGATCGCACGTGAACTGGTCGTCTTCATGCAGCGACCGGGCGGGCAGTCACAGTTCTCCACGGCCCTCGCGACCCCGCCCGCGCGCAACGACGTGCTCCGCTCGCTGACCGCTGCGGTGCTCGCCGACCCGGCCGGCGAGCACACCCTGCCCACCATGGCCGCCTCCGCCGCCGTCAGCACCCGGCACCTCGCCCGGCTGTTCCGGACCGAGCTGCACACCACGCCCGCCCGCTGGGTCGAGCAGGTCCGCCTCGACCACGCCCAGCGGCTCCTCCTGGACGGACACAGCGTCACGGCGGCCGCCCGGCGCAGCGGCCTCGGCAGCGACGAGACGCTCCGCCGCGCCTTCGCCCGCCGGCTGGGCACGACGCCGAGCGAGTACCGCAGCCGCTTCGCCACCGCGCACGGACACGACGTCCTGTCTACGCGGCCGGTGCGGGGTCAGGCGCCGAAGACGTAGCGCCGCCCCGCACGCACCTTCAGTGTCCTCGTCCCGCCGCTGAACAGTTCACCGCGCAACGTCAGTTCGCGGGTGCGCGAGGCCCTCAGCACGACGCGGGTGACGCGGCCCGCCGCCCAGTCGATGTCGATCGTCGCGCCGCCGCGGGCCCGCAGTCCGCGCACCGAACCGTCGGGCCAGCCGGACGGCAGGGCGGGCAGGATCTCGATGGCGTCGTGCTGGCTCTGCAGGAGCATCTCGACGATGCCCGACGTCGCGCCGAAGTTGCCGTCGATCTGGAACGGCGGGTGGGTGTCCCAGAGGTTGGGCAGCGTCGAGGACTTCAGCTGTTCGCCGAGCATCTTGTGCGCGTGGTCGCCGTCCAGGAGCCGCGCCCAGAAGTTGATCTTCCAGGCCTTGGACCAGCCGGTGCCCCCGTCGCCACGCGCGGTGAGGGAGACTTTCGCCGCGTCGGCCCACTTGCTGCCGGGTTCGATGTGGCGGCCGGGGTGGAGGGCGTAGAGGTGGGAGACGTGCCGGTGGTCGTCCGTGCGGTCGTCCAGGTCCGCTTTCCACTCCTGGAGTTGCCCCCAGGATCCGATGCGCAGGCCGGGGTCCAGGGCGCCAAGGGTCTTCTCCAGCTCGGCGCGGAAGGCCGGTGAGTCCCCCAGGGTGCGGGCCGCTTCCAGGGTGTTGGTGAACAGGTCGTGGACGATCTGCTGGGCCATGGCCGCGCCCGCGGTGAAGTCGCCGTGCTCCGGCGAGTAGCTGGGCGTGACGATCAGGGTGCCGTCGCGCGGGTCGGTGCGCAGGTTGTCGAGCCAGAACTGGGCGGCCTCCTTCATCGCCGGGTACGCGGTGGTGCGCAGGTAGTCCGTGGAGCCGCCGAAGCGGTAGTGCTCGTAGAGCTGCGCGGTGAGCCAGGCCGCTGCCTCGGGGAACCAGAACGCGGTCGACCAGTCGTGGACGCCGGTGAAGCCATACGGGTTGGTCTCGTTGTGCACGACCCAGCCGCGGCTGCCGAACATCTCCTCGGCGGTGCGCCGTCCGGGCGCGCGCAGGGCCTCGACGAAACGGTCGTACGGGGCGGTCGTCTCGGGCAGGTTGGCCGCCTCGGCGAGCCAGTAGTTCATCTGGAGGTTGATGTTGGTGTGGTAGTCGGCCGACCAGGGTGGTGTGGTGCTGTTGTTCCAGACGCCCTGGAGGTTGACGGGCAGCGATCCGGCGCGCGAGGAGGCGATGAGGAGGTAGCGGCCGTACTGGAAGAAGAGCGCTTCCAGCGCGCGGTCGGCGGCAGCGTCCGCCCCGGTGCCGTACTGCTTGAGCAGCCGGTCCGTGGGCAGATCGGCGGGGAGTGACTGGCCGATGTCGAGGGTGACGCGGTCGAACATGGCGCGGTGGTCGCGCAGATGGCGGGCGCGCAGCGTGCCGTGGCCCGCCGCGACGGCTCCGTCGACGGCGCGGGCGACGGCGGTGTGGGGGTCGGCGCCTCGGTAGTCGGGGTACGTGTCGGCGTAGTCGGTGCCCGCGGCGAGGACGAACCACACGTGGTCGGCCCCGGTCACGGTGATGCTGCCGTCGTCGTGCGCGGTGCGCGTGCCGCCCTGCTGCCGGACGCGGAGCTGGGCCTCGAACTTCAGCCCGTTGTCGTCGAGTTCGCCCCGGACGGTGAGCCGGTCGCCTCTCGCCTTCGCGGTGAAGTCGGCGCGGGGTGAGGTGTAGCGGACGGTGCAGGTGATGTGGGCCGCGCGGTCGGCGGAGAGCCGGCCCACGAGCACTCCGTCGGGGTACGAGGCGAAGAACTCCCTGTGGTGACGGGCCTGTTCCTGCTCGTACTCAACGGTCGCGAGGCCCTGTCCGAGGTCGAGGGCGCGGCGGTACGTGGCGTCGGGCGCGTCCGGGGCGCCGGGGACGTCGATGTGGAGGTCCCCGAAGGTCTGGTGGGCTCCGTAGCCGCGCCGGGCCTGGCCGAGCTCGGCCGCCACGTCGTCGGGGGTCAGCCTGCCCTTCGCGTCGAGCTCGTCGCGCACGGCGTCGAGGGTGCCGGGCCGTGCCGCGCGCCAGTTGCCGAAGTCGTAGCCCTCCCGGGAGCCCGGGCCGCCGGTCCACAAAGTCTTCTCGTTGAACTGGAGCCGTTCGGAGGCGAGGGTGCCGAAGACCATGGCGCCGAGGGAGCCGTTGCCGATGGGCAGGGCCTCGCGCTCCCAGTCGGCGGCGGGGGCGGCGTACCGGAGCGACGATCCATCGGGCCGATCATCGATCGATTCATCCGAGGTCGATTCATCGGAGGTATTCCGCTCCGACTTCCCGCCCTCCCCGGACCCTGCCGCGGCCGCCGAAGCCGACGGGGCGCCACCGAGAGTGCCTCCGCCCGCCGCCAGAGCGGCCGCCCCGCCGACGGCGGACTTCATGGTCGTCCTGCGCGTGATCCCCTGAGTCATGACCGGTCACGTTAAAAGTCCGATGACTGGTTGACAAGAGTGTCGACAGGAGTCCTGCGGGACCGTTCGGGAGCACGACGCGGAACTGCCCCGTCCCGAGGAGGGAACGGGGCAGTGCGTGGAGGTCGGTCGGCGGCGCTGTCAGCCCTGCTGGAAGAGCTCGGCGGGCAGCGGCTTCAGGAGCGCGTACAGGTCGTCGGTGATCGGCCGGTCCCAGGCGGCGATGGTCACCAGGACGTTGTCGCTGCGGTCGAACTGCACGCAGGAGATGCGGCTCTCGGAGAGCTTGAGGCGGCGCACGATGAGGAGGTTGTCGCCCTGCATCACCGGCACGTCCTCGCTGGAGACGACGGTGACGTCCTCGTCGTTCTCCAGGGCGAGCAGCAGCTGGGCCACCTCGAAGGGCACCTCGCCCTCGGCGGTCTCGCGC
The DNA here is from genome assembly GCF_008642315.1 of Streptomyces venezuelae. Lineage (NCBI taxonomy): Bacteria > Bacillati > Actinomycetota > Actinomycetes > Kitasatosporales > Streptomycetaceae > Streptomyces > Streptomyces venezuelae. The sequence continues at coordinate 456,471 of NZ_CP029192.1, forward strand.
GCGGGTGATCCCTCGGGGAGGTTGCCGATGATCATCGCGGGGCCGCGGCCGCCGAACAGGTCGTAGCGCAGGAAGACACCCTGGCAGCTGCCGTCGGGGGCGGGCAGGAGGCCCGCGCCGAGATTGCCGGGCCAGTCACCGGGGTCCATGGCCAGGACATCGAAGTCCGGGCCCGCGGGAGTGGCGGAGCTGCGGCGGCGGAGGAAGGACATGCGCCCATGGTACGTGGCCTGCGGGGCGTTCCGGCGCGGGGGCGACGGCGTCCCGAGGCACCGACGCCCGCCCCACCAGCCACGGAGCGGACCCGGTCGCGCCCTCCGTCACATGGCCGGTGCGGACGACGGCGGTTCCGCTACGCCGCGGGGGTCTCCGGCGGCACCACCGCCACCGGGCACGCCGCATGCAGCAGCACCGCGTGGGTGACGGAGCCGAGGATACGGCCGGGGGCGAGCCTGCGGCGGTGGCGGCCGACCACCACGAGGTCGGCGGCGTGCGAGGCGTCCACGAGGTGGCGGGCCGCGTCGCCCGGGGCGATGCACATGTCCACCGGGACGTCGGGGTGGCGTTCGCGGTACGGGGTGAGCAGATCGTCGGCGAGGTCGGCGTAGTCCCGTTCCGTCTCCTCGTCCGCGACGGCCTTCATCACGAACTCTCCGGCGGGCGTGGCGCTGAGGACCGGCCACGGGTAGGCGACGACGACCTGGAGCCGCGCCCCGCGCCGCTCGGCCTCGGCGAAGGCGAACGCGACGGAGTGCTCGTCCGGCGCCGGGGCCGACAGGCCGAGGACGACACGCGGCCCCGCGTCCGGTGCCGGGCTCCCGGGATCGGCGGGAGCCGGCCGCGGCACGACCACCACAGGGCAGGCCGCCTCGCGCGCGCACGCCAGGCCGTTCGACCCGAGCAACAGGCTGGCGAAGCCGCCCCTGCCCCGGGAGCCGAGGACCAGCAGGCCCGCCCCGGCACCGAGCCGCGGCAGCTCGCGCCCCGGGCTGCCGTCCACCGTGACGAACTCCAGCTCGGGCAGACCGGCCCGCCCCACGAGGGACTCGCGGGCCCAGTCCACGACCGGGTCGCTCTCGCCGCGCTCGACCACGGACGCGAAGGGGCCGTCGACCAGCGGTACGTCGTATCCCCGAACATGCACGATCTTCAGTGGCACGTCGCGCAGCGCGGCGGCGGCCAGCGCCCACTCCAGGGCGCGGCCGCTGCCTCCCGAACCGTCCACGGCCACGACGACGGGCCCACCGCCGTCGTCCGGCCCCTTGCCGCTCACGGACCCACTGCTCACGCTGCCGACCGGTTCGCTGCTCATGGCTTCAGCCTCGTGCAGTGCGGGGCTCGCGGCGAGAGTCGAAGGTCACGTGCCCGGCAGGGACCAAAGACCGTCGAGGGCGCGTGCTACGTCAGGTCGAACTCGCCCTCCCGGGCGCCATGGACGAAGGCTCCCCACTCCGCCGGGGTGAAGATCAGGGAAGGGCTCTCCGGGCGGCCGCTGTTGCGCATGGCGATGAAGCCCTCGACGAAGGCGATCTCGACGTCTCCGCGCCCCTCGCTGCTCGATCGCCAGTCCGCCGTGCTGAGGTCGAGCTCCGGCTTGTCCCAGCCCGCGAGCGGATGCTGCTGAGTGGTGCTGTCGGCCACGTCCGTGCTCCTCCCGAATGCGTCGGTCCGGCCGTCAGCCTAGCTTTCGCTCCGGGCGCCGGACAGGCCGCGGTGGCAGCTCCTCGGTCCGTCCGGCGTCGGCGGTCGCCGTCAGCCCGTGGGCGGTTCGGCTCCGACGAGCCACATGGCGAAGAACTGCGAGCCGCCTCCGTAGGCGTGCCCAAGTGCCTTGCTCGCTCCGTCCACTTGGTGTTCCCCCGCCAGGCCGCGCACCTGAAGTGCCGCCTCGGCGAAGCGGATCATGCCGGAGGCGCCGATGGGGTTGGTGGACAGGACGCCGCCCGACATGTTGACCGGCAGGTCGCCGTCCAGCTCCGTGACCCCGGACTCGGTGAGCTTCCAGCCCTCGCCCTCCTCGGCGAAGCCCAGGTTCTCCAGCCACATCGGCTCGTACCAGGAGAACGGCACGTACATCTCGACGGCGTCGATCTCCCGGCGCGGGTCCGCGATGCCTGCCTGCCGGTACACATCGGCCGCGCAGTCCTTGCCCGCCTGCGGCGAGACGAAGTCCTTGCCGGCGAAGAGCGTCGGCTCGCTGCGCATCGCGCCGCCGTGCATCCAGGCGGGCCGCCGGGGTGAACGGGCAGCGCCCGCACGGTCGGTGAGGATCATCGCGCAGGCGCCGTCGGAGGACGGGCAGGTCTCCGAGTAGCGGATCGGGTCCCAGAGCATGGGCGACGCCTGGACCTTCTCCAGGGTGATGTCCTGTTCGTGGAGGTGCGCGTACGGGTTCTTCAGGGCGTTGCGCCGGTCCTTGTACGCGACGAGGGAGCCGACCGTGTCGGGGGCGCCCGTGCGCCGCATGTACGCCCGAACGTGCGGCGCGAAGAATCCGCCCGCGCCCGCGAGCAGCGGCTGCTGGAACGGGACGGGCAGCGAGAGGCCCCACATCGCGTTGGATTCCGACTGCTTTTCGAAGGCGAGGGTGAGGACGGTGCCGTGGACGCGCCCGGCGACGAGGTTCGCGGCGACGAGCGCCGTGGAGCCGCCGACGGAGCCCGCCGTGTGGACGCGGAGCATGGGTTTGCCGACGGCGCCGAGCGCGTCGGCCAGGTACAGCTCCGGCATCATGACGCCCTCGAAGAAGTCCGGCGCCTTCCCGATGACGACGGCGTCGATGTCGGCCCAGGTCAACTCGGCGTCGAGAAGAGCGCTTTGGGCGGCCTCGCGGACCAGGCCCGCGATCGACACGTCACGGCGTGCGGCCACGTGTTTGGTCTGGCCGATCCCGACCACGGCCACGGGTTCCTTAGTCACGGGTCTCTCCTTCCAGGACGGCGACCAGGTTCTGCTGGAGGCAGGGTCCGGACGTGGCGTGGGCGACGGCCCGGTCCGAGGCGCCCCGGTGGATGCGTGCGGCGGCTTCGCCGATCCGGATGAGCCCGGCGGCCATCATGGGGTTGGCGGCGAGCGCGCCGCCGGACGGGTTCACGGTGACGTCGTCGGCCAGGCGCAGGGCCTTGCGCAGGACGACTTCCTGCGAGGTGAAGGGGGCGTGCAACTCGGCCGTGTCGACGGGCCGTTCGAAGACTCCGGCGCGTTCAGCGGCCAGGCGGGTGGAGGGCGATGCGGTGAGGTCGCGCACGCCGAGGCCGTGCGCCTCGATGCGGTGGTCGATGCCGCTGATCCACGCGGGCCGCTCGCAGAGCTCCCGGGCGCGGTCCCCCGCGGCGAGGATCACGGCGGCCGCACCGTCGCCGATCGGCGGGCAGTCGCCGGTGCGCAGGGGACGTACGGCGTAATCGCCCTGCGCGACCGCGCCTTTCAGCTGCGCGTGCGGGTTGTCGGCGGCGGCCGTGCGGCTCCGGCTCGCGATCCCGGCTAGTGCGGGTTCGTCGGTCTCGCCCGCGTCGATCAGCGCCTGTGCCTGCAGTGCGGCGAGCGCCACGGAGTCGGGCCAGAGCGGGGCGACGTAGTACGGGTCGAGCTGGCGGGTGAGCACGTCGCGCACCGAGCCGGGCGAGGACTTGCCGTAGGAGTAGACGAGCGCGGTGTCGGCCTCCCCGGTCTGCAGTTTCACCCAGGCCTCGTACAGGGCCCAGGCGCCGTCCATCTCGACGTGCGACTCACTGATCGGCGGCCAGGCGCCCACCCCGTCGAGCGCCATCGTGAAGGAGAAGGCGCGGCCCGCGAGGTAGTCCGACGAGCCGGAGCAGGTGAAGCCGATGTCGCTGGTCTTCAGGCCGGTGGCGGCGAGGACTTCGTGCAGCACCGGCATGAGCATCTCGACCTCGGAGAGCTCGTCGGTGGTGCGCAGGTGGTCGCTCTGCGCGAAGGCGACGACGGCGACGTGCGGCCGCTCGTGGGGCGCCATCTAGACCAGCTCCTTGTACGTGTCGTAGTCGGCGTCGGGTTCGCCCGTGGGCCGGTAGTGGTCGGGGTAGCGGCCGCCCTCGGTCCAGACGGGTTCGACGCGCAGTCCCATGCGGACCTGGTCGTAGGGGATGCCCGCGATACGGGCGTGCAGGGCCAGGTCGGCGCCGTCGAGGGCGATGTGCGCGTAGACGTAGGGGACTTCGATGTCGAGGTTCTTCGCCTTGATGTTGACGATGCAGTACGTGGTGACGGTGCCGCGCGGCCCGACCTCCACGCGCTCCACCGTGGCGACCCCGCAGGTCGGGCAGGCGCCGCGCGGCGGAACGTACACCTTGCGGCAGGACGGGCAGCGCTCGCCGACGGTCCGGCGCTCGGAGAGCGCGTTGATGTACGCGGACTGGGCGCGGCCCGGCGAGTAGGTGTAGTCGAGGCGTGCGGCTGCGACGATGCCGGTGACGGGGTCGTCGAACGCGCCGGTGTGCGGTGCGGTCCCGGTCCGGGCCGCCTCCCCGTCGTACGCCTCGAAGCAGGCGATGTCCGTGATGGCGCCGACGCGTTCACCGGCCCAGCGGACGCGGACCCGCATGCCGGTGTACACGGAGTCGGGGCCGGGCGCGTCCAGTGCGTGGAGCAGGGCGGTGTCGGCGCCGTCGAGCTTGACGAGCACCCAGGCGAACGGGGTGTCCAGCGGCTGGCCGCGGCGCGGCTCGTGGTTCCAGGCCCAGGTGGTGACGGTGCCGGTGGTGGCGACTTCGACGAGGTCGCGGATCTCCTCGGCGGTCACGGGGTCGTACTCGACGGGCGGGACGAGGGTGCGGCCGTCGCCGGTCCGCACACCGAGCACGGTGCGTTCGCGCAGCCCGGTGAGGAAGGCGCTCTGCACGGGCCCGAGCGAGCGGGTGAAGGGGAACTCGACGACGAGAGGAGCACGCAGCACTTCTGGGGAGGGGACGGACGTCATGACGGGGACTCCGTTTCCGGGCGACGAGGGGAAGGGGGCGCCTCTTCAGGGGCGCGGGGAACTGCGCGACCAGCCACGACAGGCCCGCAGTACAAGAGCGACCTACGCACGCCGGAAAACGGGCGCCCGCTTCTCCGCGAAGGCTCTGGAGCCCTCCTTCGCGTCGGCCGTGTCGAAGACGGGCCACCCCCGTTTCAGCTCGGCCGCGAGGCCGTCCGCCTCGGTCATCTCGGCGGTCTCGTACACGGACGCCTTCACCGCCTCCACGGCGAGCGGCCCGCACGCGTTGATCTGCTCGGCGATGACGAGGGCCTTCTCCAGGGCCGTGCCGTCCGGCACCACGTGCCCGATGAGCCCGATCGCCGCGGCCTCCGCCGCCGCGTAGGGCCGCCCGGTGAGCAGCATCTCCAGGGCGTGGGTACGGGGGATCTGCCGCGGCAGCCGTACGGTCGAGCCGCCGATGGGGAAGAGCCCCCGCTTCACCTCGAAGAGGCCGAACGTGGCCGACTCCCCCGCCACGCGGATGTCCGTGCCCTGCAGGATCTCCGTGCCGCCCGCCACGCAGTACCCCTCGACGGCGGCGATGACGGGCTTGCGGGGGCGGTGGTGGCGGAGCATCGCCTTCCAGTGCAGATCGGGGTCGGCCTTCAGCCGGTCCCTGTACTGCTCGCCCTCCATGCCGTTGCCGGCGAGGGCCTTGAGGTCCATGCCCGCACAGAAGGAGCCGCCCGCGCCGGTGAGCACGACGGAGCGGATCCCGTCGTCCTCGTCGACCTCGACCCACCCGTCGTACAGGCCGACGAGCATCGCGAGCGACAGCGCGTTCTTCGCCTCGGGCCTGTTCAGCGTGAGTATCAGTGTGGCGCCCTCGCGCCGCACGGAGAGGTGTTCCGTACCGCGTTCCGTCCCGCCCATGGCCGTGCTCCCTCCATCGACGGCCGCCCGCGCGGCCGGCCTGTCGGCTGCAGACCTGGAACAGGTTGCAGTAGCCGGGGAGCCAGTTCAATAGTTTTCTGACACTCAGTCAGTTTTCTTCCGCAGGGACCCTTCCCACTTGGGGGCCCCTCTGCTCTGATGACCGCCAAGCGAGACGTCAGTGTGGACACCGGGGTCAGGAGGAGTGCGGTGGAGTACAACCTTGCCGACCTGTTCGAGTCGGTCGTCGACGTGGTCCCCGACCGCGAGGCGCTCGTCTACATCGACCACCCCGGCACGGGAGCGGAACACCGCCTCACCTACGCCGAGCTCGACGCGGCCGCCAACCGCGTCGCCCACCACCTCGTCGACAGCGGTCTGCGCCCCGGCGAACACCTGGGCCTGCACCTGTACAACGGCGTCGAATACCTGCAGACGGTCCTGGCATGCCTGAAGGCACGGCTCGTACCGGTCAACGTGAACTACCGGTACGTGGAGGAGGAGCTGGTCTACCTCTACCGCGACGCCGACCTCGCGGCGCTCGTCTTCGACGCCGAGTTCACCGGGCGGGTCGCGGCCGCGCTGCCGCGCACCGAGAAGCTGCGGCACCTGGTGCGGGTCGGCGAGCCGCCCGCCGACGCCCCCGCGCTCGACGTGGTGGCGTTCGCCGACGCGGAGGCGGCGGGGTCGCCGGAGCGCGGGTTCGGGCCCCGCTCGGCCGACGACCTGTTCATCATCTACACGGGCGGCACGACAGGCATGCCCAAGGGCGTCATGTGGCGCCAGGAGGACCTGTTCTTCGCCGGGCTCTTCGGCGGGGAGCCGGCGGGCGAGCCGGTGAAGCGGCCCGAGGAGCTCGCCGAGCGGGTCGCGGCGGGCGGGCCCGGCATCACGTTCTTCCCCGCGCCGCCGCTGATGCACGGCACATCGACCCTGACCTCGTTCATCGCCTTCAACTACGGGCAGCGGGTCGCCCTGCACCGCAAGTACGTCCCCGAGGAGCTCCTTCGCACCGTCGAGAAGGAGCGGGTGTCCAGCGTCTCGCTGGTCGGCGACGCGATGCTCAGGCCGCTCATCGACGCGCTGCGCGGCCCGCTCAAGGGCACCGACCTGTCCTCCCTGTTCAGCGTCTCCTCATCCGGGGCGATCATGTCGGAGACGGTCCGCGCCCAGTTTCAGGAGCTCGCGCCGAACGTGCTGCTCCTGAACAACTTCGGGTCCTCCGAGTCGGGCTCCAACGGCAAGGCCACCGACGACTCCGGCCCGGAGAAGGGCTTCCGGCTGGAGGTCAACGAGCGGACGCAGGTGGTGGATCTGGTCACGCACGAGCCGGTGCCGGTGGGTGTGCCCGGCCGTCTGGCGCAGCGCGGCCACGTGCCGCTCGGCTACTACAACGACGACAGGAAGACGGCCGAGACCTTCTTCCAGAAGGACGGCGAGCGCTGGGTGCTGCTCGGGGACATGGCGACGGTGGACGAGGACGGCATCGTCACCGTGCTCGGCCGGGGCTCGCAGTGCATCAACACAGGCGGCGAGAAGGTGTACCCGGAAGAGGTCGAGCAGGCCCTCAAGTCGCATCCCGACGTGTACGACGCGCTGGTCGCCGGGGTGCCCGACGAGCGGTGGGGCAGCCACGTGGCCGCCGTCGTCCAGCTCAGGGACGGAGCGGCTCCGTTGGACCTGGAGGCGGTGCAGACCCACTGCCGCGCTCTGCTCGCCGGCTACAAGATCCCGAGGTCCGTGGTCTTCACGGACCACATCCAGCGCTCCCCCAGCGGCAAGGCGGACTACCGCTGGGCCAAGACGGTGGCCGCCCAGGGCTAGCGGACGAAGGCCCCCGCCCGACCGAAGCGGTCGTGCGGGGGCCTTCGTCGTGGCGGAGGGGTGAGCCGCGGATCAGTCGGTGGTGAGGAGGCCCGCGCGGAGCTTGCTCACGACGCGGGAGAGCAGCCGGGAGACGTGCATCTGCGAGCAGCCCAGGGTGTCGGCGATCTGCTGCTGGGTCTGCTCCTCGACGAAGCGGAGGTGGATGAGGGTCCTGTCCCTTTCGTCCAGGTCCGCGATGAGCGGTGCCAGGGAGTGGAAGTTCTCGACGAGTTCGAAGGACTCCTCGTCGATGCCGATGAAGTCGGCGAGCATCGTGTCGGACTCGTCGTCCTGGCCGTTGACCGCGGCGTTCAGGGAGACCGCGCTGTAGCCGTTGGACGCCTTCTGCGCCTCGGCGACCTCCGAGGGCTCCAGCTGCATCAGCTCCGCGAGCTCGGCGGTGGAGGGCATGCGGCCGAGCCGGGTGCGCAGCTCCTCCGTGGCCTTGGACAGCTCGATGCGCGCTTCCTGGAGACGGCGCGGGACGTGCACGGCCCACGAGGTGTCACGGAAGAAGCGCTTGATCTCGCCTGTGATGTACGGAACGGCGAAGGAGGTGAACTCGACCTCACGGGTGAGCTCGAACCGGTCGATCGCCTTGATCAGACCGATGGTGCCGACCTGAATGATGTCTTCCATCTCCTGCTGGCCGCGGTGCTTGAAGCGCGATGCCGCGTACTGCACCAGCGAGAGGTTCATCTCGATCAGCGCGTTACGCACGTACTGGTACTCGTGCGTCCCCTCCTCGAGCTGCGTGAGGCGGTCGAAGAACCGCTTGCCGACCTCACGCGCGTCCCTGGGCGCAATGGAGGAGGGGTCCGTGTACGCGCGCTCGACGAGGTCCTCCACGGCACGCGTGGCCGTGTCCTGCGTCTGCCCCTGCGTCACGGTAATCATGGCGTTCCGCTCCTTGTTCAGCTCGGCTGTTTACCCCCGCAGCGCCACGGTTACCCCGTCGATCGCGTCTCACGCGTACAGTTTTTCGAAGATTTCGGGCCGGGCTCCTCGGACAGGTCCAGAGCGGCCACGATGGTCTTGCCGCCGTCCCCCACATCGATGGTGACGCTGGAGCAGAGGCGCTGCACCATCAGCCAGCCGAAGCCGCCCGGCCTGGCCGGGTCCGCGGGCACATGGAGAGGCACCGTCTCGCTGCGGTCGCTCACACGGATCAGCAGGACACCGCCCTGGACGCGGACCGCCAGTCCGCTGAGCCCCCCGCCGTGCCGCATCGCGTTGGCCGTCAACTCGCTGACCACCAGAAGCGCGTCCTCGTTCACGCGCCGTGCCGACGCGCGTGGCAGCCCCTGGCTCACCGTCCGCAGTGCCGCGTCCACCTCGGCGCGGGCCTGAGCGCAGGTCGTCCGCACCGTGTCGGGCATCTCGGGAGCGCTCATGAAGCTGTGATCCTTTCCCTGCACACGTGCAAACGCGACCGCATCGCACCCTTCCTGGTGTTCGCATGCCCGACCCCACAGCGCGCACACCCCCTGCACCCCACAAGGAGGAAACGCGTTCACAACAGTGAAACGGCGTCCTGCCGGTCCTTCCCCGGAAGGTCATTCGTACCTGGTGAATGAGGTCGGTCGCACCCATGGAAAGGACCGCTCCATTCTCACCCGGCTACGGCATATGACAAGGTCGGGGCATGTCCCTCAACAGCATCGAACTCGCCAGACAGGACCGGGTGGCGGTCGTCACGTTGCGCCACGACATCGACCTCGAGAACGGGAGCGAGGTCACTGCCGCCTTCCAGCGCGCCCGGACCGAGAGCGGCACCGAGGCCACCCTGCTCGACCTCGCCGAGCTGACCTTCGCCGACAGCGCCCTGCTCAATCTGATCCTGCTGGCGCGCGCCGAGCACGAGCAGGCGCAGCGCCCCTTCGTCCTCTGCGGCCCCCTGCACAGCGCCATCCAGCGACTGTTCGAGATCACGGGTGTCATCGACATCCTGATCGTGGCCGACACCCACGAGGACGGCCTGCGGCAGCTGAACAAGCTCCTCGACGGCTGACGACGCGACGAAAAAGTGCGTCGCCGATGTTTGACACGGCGCTGAGCGGCCACGCGGATCTTCAGCACCTGATGTCGATGCCAAGGAGCGTGAGCGACCATGACCGCCAACGAGAAGGCCAAGGCCAAGACCGAGCAGGCCAAGGGTGCCGCGAAGGAAGCGGCCGGCCGCGCTGTCGGGAACGAGCGCCTCACCGCGTCGGGCCGCGCCGACCAGGCGAAGGGTGACGCGCGCCAGGCCAAGGAGAAGACCAAGGACATCGGCAAGCACTGACCGCGACACCGTTCGACGCCGTTGGGGCGGCCCCCTCGAAGGGGCCGCCCCTTCCCGGTGTCTGAGATCATGGAAGCCATGGACATCATCCACAGGAACAACGTCACCGTCACCGGTAACCCGCAAGGGCCCACGGTGGTGCTGGCCCACGGTTTCGGCTGTGACCAGAACATGTGGCGCCTGACCGTGCCCGCCCTGGAGCCGCACTACCGCGTGGTCCTGTTCGACTATGTGGGCGCGGGCCGGTCGGACCTCTCCGCGTTCTCCGCCGAGCGGTACGGCTCGCTGGAGGGGTACGCCCAGGACGCGGTGGAGGTGTGCGAGCGGCTCGACCTGCGCGACGCCGTGTTCGTCGGCCACTCGGTGAGCTCCATGATCGGTGTCCTGGCCGCCAGGCGGGCCCCCGAGCGCATCAAGGCCCTCGTGATGGTCGCCCCGTCCCCTCGGTACATCGACGACGACGGCTACCGCGGCGGCTTCAGCGAGGAGGACATCGACGAGCTCCTGGCGTCCCTGGAGGCGAACTACCTGGGCTGGTCCGCGTCGATGGCTCCGCTCATCATGGGCAACCCGGAGCGTCCCGAGCTCGGCGACGAGCTCAAGAACAGCTTCTGCGCCACCGACCCCGAGATGGCCCTGGTCTTCGCCCGGACCACGTTCCTCTCGGACACCCGGGACGAGCTGGCCAGCGTATGCATCCCGACGCTCGTCCTGGAGTGCACGCAGGACGCGATCGCGCCCCGCGAGGTCGGCGCCTACGTGCACCGGACGGTGCCCTCCTCGCAGCTGGTCACCCTCGACGCGACCGGGCACTGCCCGCACCTGTCCGCTCCGGAGGCGACCAACGCGGCGATCACCGCGTTCCTGGCAGGCCTCGGGTGATGTGCCGCACCGGAACCGGTCCCGAGGAGGCCGACGGCGGAACCTCCGCGGACTCGGTGTTCGCCTCCCTCCTGGAGGACAGCGCCGAGGATCTGTACGAGAACGCACCCTGCGGGTACCTGTCAACGCTGATGGACGGCACCGTCGTGAAGATCAACAGCACGTTGCTCGAGTGGCTGGGGCTCGACCGGGAAGCGGTGGTGGGCCGGCTGCGGTTCACGGACCTGCTCCCCGTGGGCGGCAGGCTGTACCACGAGACGCACTTCGCGCCGCTGCTGCGCATGCAGGGCGAGATCAGCGGAGTGGCCCTGGAGGTCAAGCAGGCCGACGGCGGCCGCAGGCCGGTCCTGGTCTCCGCCGTCATCAAGTACGGCAGTACCGGCGCCCCGCTGCTGACCCGCATCACCGTGTTCGACGCCACCGACCGCCGCGCCTACGAAACGGAGCTGCTGCGCAGTCGCAGGGCCGCCGAGGAGTCCGCGCGGCAGGCCCGCGCCGACCGGGAGAGGCTCCAGCAGGCGCTCGCCGTCCTCCAGCAGTCGCTGCTGCCCGCGGCCCTGCCTCCCATCCCCGGCGTGGACACCGCCACGTACTACCACACGGCCTCCCCGGACCAGCTCGGCGGCGACTTCTATGACGTCTTCCCGCTCGACGACCGGCGCTTCGGGTTCTTCCTCGGCGACGTGTGCGGCAAGGGCCCCCAGGCGGCCGCGGTCACCTCGCTGACCCGGTACACCCTGCGCGCCGCCGCCCTGCACGACCCCGACCCCGTGGCCGCGCTGACCACGCTCAACCAGGTCCTCCACGACCGGTACTCTGGCGACGACCCGCGCTTCTGCACCGTCATCTTCGGCGTTCTGGACCCCGACCCCGTCTCCGGTCACGTCTCCGTGGAACTGGCCTCCGGCGGTCACCCGCCGGCCCTGGTCCTGCGCGGCGGCGGCACGGCGGAGTACCTCCCCACACCCGGCGGCCTCCTCGTCGGCGCGCTGCCCAGCCCGCAGTTCACGGCTGCCAGGACCACCCTCGCCCCAGGCGACACACTGCTGCTCTACACCGACGGCGTCACCGAGGCCCGCACCGGCCCCGACCGCTCGGACCTCTTCGGGGACGAGGCGCTGCGCGCCTTCACCGCCGAGCACGCCGGCACGTCCGCCGGTGACGTCGTCGCCGCGCTCACTGAGCTCCTGACGGGGCTCGGCGAGGGCCTGGACGACGACACCGCCCTGCTGGCACTGGGAGCGCGATGCGACCACTGAAGATCATCACCGGTGACTCCGCGACGGGGCCCGTCCTGCAGATCATCGGCGACCTCGACCACTACACCGCCCCAGAGCTGCGCGACGTGCTCCCCACCCTCGGCCTGCGGCCCGGCGACCGCCTCGTCCTCGACCTCGCCGAGATGCACTTCTGCGATTCCAGCGGCATCACCGCGTTGCTGGCCGCCCGCAACCACGCGCAGGCGGCCGACGCGGACATCGCCCTCGCCGCGGTTCCGGCCAACACCCTGCGGATCCTGCGCATCGTCGGGCTCGACCAGGTCTTCCCCCTGCACGAGGACGTCGCGGCCGCGACGCGCCCCTGACACCGCGCTCCCCCGCCCGCCTCACGCCACCCAGCGCGGCCGCGCCGCACCGGAGGCCGGGCCGGGACCGTCCGCCGAGGCGACCGCCAGGCGGCGCACCGCCTCGCGCAACGTGGCGGACGGAGCGGTGTACGGGATGCGGAGCCGCTGCTCGAAGATGCCTGGATCGGTGGCGAAGCAGGAGCCGCTCTCGATCCGTACGCCCTTGGCGCGGGCCCGCTCGGCCAGCGCCGACGCGACGGGCTCGCCCAGGTCCACCCAGAGCGAGAGGCCGCCGGGCGGCGGGCTCCAGCTCCACGCCGGAAAGTGTTCGTCCAAGGCGGCGCCGAGCGCGGCCCGCTGCTCGCGCAGGCCTTCCAGACGGTCCCGCAGCAGTTCGTCGGTCCTGCCGAGGAGGTCGAGGGCCACCAGCTGGTCGAGGACCGAGCCGCCCATGTCGGTGGCGACGCGCTGTCCCGCGAGTTCGGTGACGAGCCGTGCGGGGGCGCGCAGCCAGCCGATGCGCAGCCCTGCCCAGTGCGTCTTGCTCATGGAGCCGACGGTGATGAGTTTCGCCGCTCCGCCGGGTGGGGCGTGGGAGGCGAACGGCAGGGGTGCGGGCACGTCGAGGGCGAGTTCGGCGAGGGTCTCGTCGACGACGAGCCAGCTGCCTGACCGCTGTGCGGCGCGCAGCACCCGTGTCCGCTCCTCCTCGGGCATGAGGCAGCCGGTCGGATTGTGGAAGTCCGGGATCAGGTAGGCGAGTTGCGGCACGGATGCGCGGAACGCCGCCTCGACGACGTCTGCGCCCCAGCCCTCGTCCGTCACGGGCACGGACAGCGTGCGCAGACGGGCGCGCCGCATGGCCTCCAGCGCGTTCGGATAGGACGGGTTCTCGGTCAGGACGCGGTCGCCCGGCCCGCACAGCAGCCCCAGCACGAGGGTCAGCGCATGCTGGGCGCCGGACGTCACCAGGATCTGCTCCGGCACCGTGGCCAGGCCGCGCCGGGTGAAGCGCCCGGCGATGGCGGCACGGAGCTCCGGCAGCCCGTACGGGTGGTAGCCGGGGGTGTGCGCCTGCTCGGCGAGGCGCGGGGCGATCCGGGCGAGAGTGTCGGTGAGTTCCTGGCCGGGCAGCCCCGGTGCGGCTCTGGCCAGGTCGATCACGGTGTCCTCGGCCGCGGCGCCTTCGACGGCGGTGTTCTCGGCCGCGAGGAGCCGCCGCACGCCGTTGGGCGCGCTCCCTTCGGGGAGCGCCGTCCAGGTGCCCGCGCCCTGACGGCTGTGGGCGTAGCCGTTCTCGCGCAGCAGGTCGTACACGGCGGTGACGGTGGTCCGGCTGGTTCCGAGGGCGACGGCAAGGTCGCGTTCGGCGGGGAGCCTGACGTGCAGGGCGATGCGTCCGTCCAGGATCAGTGCGCTGATCGCGTGGGCGAGACGGCGGTAGGCGGGCCGCGCGCCGGACGGGTCGGGCAGCATCCCGGCGAGCCTGCGGCCGCCCAGCGTTCGATCGGCGTCAACCACACCATTCTCCTGGGATTGGCCGTGTTTTCCAGGCCAATCACTCTACAGAGTTGCCGAAATGGCCATCTCATACGTCTCCCTGCGCGAATGCCCCTCCCGGCGACTGCCCCAACTGCTCCTCGGTCTCGCCCTCTACGGCTTCAGCCTGTCGGTCCTGGTGCGGGCCGCGTTGGGCGTGAATCCGTGGAGCGTCCTGTACGAGGGCCTGGAGCGCCGCACGCCCCTCAGTTTCGGCATGATCAGTGCCGTCCTCGGCGTGCTCGTCCTGCTGCTGTGGATACCGCTGAAGCAACGCCCCACGTTCGGCACGGTCGCCAACATCGTGGTCCTCGCCGTCTCTTCGGACCTCGGTCTGCTCGTCGTCCCCGAACACCTCGCCCTGCCCGTGCGGGTGGCTCTGCTGGTCGCCGGGGTGGTCCTCAACGGTCTCGCCGTGGCCGTCTACGTGGGCGCGCGTCTCGGCCCCGGGCCGCGCGACGGTCTGATGACGGGCACGGCCGCGCTGACGGGCCTCTCGCTGCGCCGCGTGCGTACCCTCATCGAGCTCGCCGTGCTCGCCGCGGGCTGGCTGCTCGGCGGAACCGTGGGCGTGGGCACGGTGTTCTACGCCGTCGCCGTCGGCTCCGTCACCCAGTTCTTCCTGCCGCGGTTCGCCTACCGCGGTCCCCGCGGCGAGCTGCGGGTGTCAGCCCGCGCAGACCGACGGCAGTGCCCGTCCCAGGGCGACGGAGTGCAGTGCGTCGAGCCGGTGTGCGTGCCGCACGTGAGCGGCCGCGGCGGTCAGCGCTCCTGCGCAGTACGGCGCCGAGCGCGCGACCGGTGAGGCCGCGACGGACCGCACCAGCTCGCCGTTGACGCGGTTGATCTCCTCGCGGACCTCGGCGAGGTCGGGCCGTTCCGTCGGCGCCTGCGCCGGGTCCGCGTCCCACCGGCGGAACAGTCCCCGCTGGACGACCTTGTTGGCCTCGATCTGGTCCCGGAAGATACGGACGGTCGCCTGAGGGTCGGCGCCCGCCTCCTTGGCCTGCGCGGCCACCGCGTCCAGGACCTGCCGCTCGCGGGCCGGGTCGTCGATGGGGCTGTCCGTGCCGTACTTGGCGGCGGCGACGAGGTCGGCGGTGGCCAGGCGCCGCGCGGACAGATCGGCGAGGGGACGCAGTTGGGCGTACGGGCCGACGGAAGCACCGGGCGCCGACGGCGCGGCGGCGGGCTGCACGGGCGCCGCGACGGCGGTGCCGCCGCTCACGAGCAGGACGGCGGTGAGCGCACCGGTGACCAGCACGCGGCGGACGGACGGGGTATGGCGCACGACGTCTCCCTCGGACATGGTCAGGCCGGTCGTTCTCAATCCTGCGCGAGGAACCCCGCGACGCGCCGCACGAACCACTCCGGGTCGTCCAGCCACGGAAAGTGCCCGGCGCGGGGCTGCACCTGGCGCACGCCGTGCGGAAAGAAGCCGGCGAGCTCCTCCGCGTGCGCGGGGTTCGGGCCGCCGTCCCACTCCCCCGCGAGCACGAGGACCGGCGCGGCCAGTTCCGTCAGGGCGGCGCGGGTGGCGGCCGGGCCGAACGCGCCGTCGCCGTAGAAGGCAGCCGCCGCCTCGGCGTTCTTCTCCGAGGCGCTCGCCGCGCGGTGCGCCTGCGCGGCCGCGTCCCAGCGTCCGTAGGCGAGGGGCGCGAGGTCGTCCGCCACCTCCGCGAAGCCGGCGCCGGCGGCGAGCTTGTCGAGTGCGGCCTCGGCGGCCGGATACCAGGGCTCGCCCGCGCGCAGCGACGCCGCATCGCGGTGGTCCCGGTCGGTGACGGCGAGGCCGAGGGAGTGGGTGGCCGGGGCGACCAGGACGAGGGTGCGGACCCGCTTCGGGTGGCGGGCCGCGTACAGGGTGGCGATGTTGCCGGACGCGGAGTGCCCGAGGAGGTCGACCTGGTCGAGTCCCAGATGCTCGCGGAGTGCCTCGACGTCGTCGACGAGCCGGTCGCAGCGGTACGTCGCCGGGTCGTCCGGCACCGCGGAGTCGCCCGTGCCGCGCAGGTCGAGCAGGATCAGGCGGCGGTGGGCGGTGAGCCCGCCGAGGTCGCCGAGGTAGGCGGAGGCACGCATGGGGCCGCCCGGCACACACAGCAGGGGTTCGCCGTCCCCCTTCTCGTGGTAGGCGAGCTCCGTCCCGTCGTACGCGCTGAATGTCGGCATGGGGGTGATCATCACATCTCGTGCGCCGCCCGGGCAACGCTGTCGCCCGGTGGCCCATGACGGTGGCCCATGCCGCCGCCCGCACCCTCGCG
This sequence comes from Streptomyces venezuelae, assembly GCF_008642315.1. Lineage (NCBI taxonomy): Bacteria > Bacillati > Actinomycetota > Actinomycetes > Kitasatosporales > Streptomycetaceae > Streptomyces > Streptomyces venezuelae. The sequence continues at coordinate 472,727 of NZ_CP029192.1, forward strand.
CCGCAGCTCACACCGCTGTGCGAGATCCCTTGACGCCCACCGTCCGGCCTGGATTACTGAGCTCCACAGAAGATCGACGACCGAATGATCGGTCGCCCGTTCAGGACGGGAGCATTCCCTATGACGCGTATGCCGCTGCTGCTGGACGCGGCCGAACGACTCGGCCCGCGCGAGCTCGCAGCCCTCCAGCTGGAGCGCCTCCAGGACACCTTGTTGCATGCGTACGAGAACGTCCCGTTCTACCGGGCCGCGTTCGACAAGGCGGGGCTGCGCCCCGACGACTGCCGCTCGCTCGCCGACCTCTCGCGGTTCCCCTTCACCGCCAAGGACGACCTGCGGGCCAACTACCCGTTCGGGATGTTCGCGGTGGAGCAGTCCGAGGTGCGCCGTCTGCACGCGTCGAGCGGCACGACGGGCCTGCCGACGGTGGTGGGATACACGGAACAGGACCTGTCCATGTGGGCGGACGTGGTGGCGCGTTCGATACGTGCCGCGGGCGGCCGTCCCGGCGACAAGGTCCATGTGGCGTACGGGTACGGCCTGTTCACGGGCGGCCTGGGCGCGCACTACGGGGCGGAGCGCCTGGGGTGCACGGTGATCCCCGCGTCGGGCGGCATGACGGCGCGGCAGGTCCGGCTGATCCAGGACTTCCGCCCCGAGATCATCATGGTGACGCCCTCGTACATGCTGACGCTCCTGGAGGAGTTCGAGCGGCAGGGCGTCGATCCCCGTACGACCTCCCTCCGGGTCGGCATATTCGGTGCGGAGCCGTGGACGGAGGAGATGCGGCGCGAGATCGAGGAGCGCTTCGCCATCGACGCCGTGGACATCTACGGGCTCTCGGAGGTGATCGGTCCCGGTGTCGCGCAGGAATGCGTGGAGACCAAGGACGGGCTGCACATCTGGGAGGACCACTTCTATCCGGAGGTCGTCGATCCGATCACCGGCGAGGTGCTGCCGGACGGTGAGCGCGGCGAGCTCGTGTTCACCTCGCTCACGAAGGAGGCGATGCCCGTCATCCGGTACCGGACGCGGGACCTGACGCGCCTGCTGCCCGGCACGGCGCGGATCTTCCGGCGGATGGAGAAGGTGACCGGCCGCAGCGACGACATGGTGATCCTGCGGGGCGTCAACCTCTTCCCCACCCAGATCGAGGAGATCGTGCTGCGCACGGCGGGCGTCGCCCCGCACTTCCAGCTACGGCTGACGCGCGAGGGACGCATGGACGCCCTGACCGTGCGGGCCGAGGCACGCGCGGACACGCCGTCGGAGCGACGCGAGGCCGCGGCCCGCGAGATCGCGACGGCGGTCAAGGACGGGGTCGGGGTCTCGGTGGGCGTGGAGATCGTCGACCCGGAGACGCTGGAACGGTCGGTGGGCAAGTTCAAGCGGATCGTGGATCTCCGGGGCTGACACCTCCCGCCGGACGGCCAGTCATGGCACGCCGTCCGTGGGCGGACTGGGGTCGACCGCCGAGACGGCCAGGTCGGGCAGCGACTCCGTCCGCGGCCCCGTGTGTGCGGGGCGGGCGGCGTGCGTCCGGCTCGCCTTGGTGATCGCGGCGTCGAGCTGTTTGCGCACGGTGTCGGGCAGGGCGGTTCCGTGGACGGTGCCGACGACGTCCCCGGCGAGCACATGCAGTTTGGTGTTGGTGTTCTGCGAGGCCGTGACCAGCGCGTCCCAAGCGGCTTCGGGGCTCAGGTTGAACGTGGACATCAGGATGCCCCGGGCCAGGTCGATGGTGGGCCGGGTCCGCATGGCCCGGCGCAGCTGGGCCACGACGACCTGCAGGTCCTGACCGGACCCCTCGGGCTGGTTCGCCTCGTGCACGACCGGACAGGGCGTCTCCTCGCTCCGCGGCGCGGGCTCCGGCTCGGGTTCCGGGGCCGCGAACAGGCCGGCGGTCCCGGTCAGTTCCAGCAGCCGGTCCACAGCCGAATTGCTGTGGCGGATGAACACGGTCTTGCCCTGTTCCACGGCGTGCTGACGCAGGCTGAGCAGCAGGTTCAGGCCGGAGCAGTCACAGAAGTCCACCCCACGCAGATCCAGGTCGAGTCCGGCGGCCGTGTCGGTGAGCGCGCGGTACAGGTCGATCCGGAGCCGTTGACCGGTGTCGAGGTCGAGCTCTCCCCGCACCACCAGACTTCTTCTGCCGCCCACTGCGCTGCCGTCCCGCGGCGACGAGACCATCGGGATGCGGCTGCCCTGACTGTGCTCGCCGCCCTCGTCATCGAAGGGCTGCCGAGTGGATGCGGGCTCCGGCATGGCCTCTCCTCACCTCGCTGCCTTCCGCTGCTCCCAGGCTGCCCGCCCGGGGACATGCACGTCAACTAATACATGAAATCGAGTACGTGTTTTTGAAAGCATGAATGGCAGGCACTAGGGTTGAGCCATGGATGGAGTGCCGGAGCCCCACACTGGATGGACGTTTCTCACGAACCACGCGCGCGTACTGGCGGCCATCGCCGACAACCACAACGCCCGCATCCGTGACATCGCCGCACACTGCAGGCTCACGGACCGAGCCGTTCAAAAGATCATCGCCGACCTCGAGCAGGACGGTTATCTCTCCCACACCCGGGAGGGACGCACGAACACATACCAGATCGACCCCGCCAAGGTCCTTCGCCACCCCGCCGAAGCCGACCTGGCGGTCGCCTCACTGCTCTCCCTGCTCGCCCGGGACGAGGCCGACCGCAGCAGCTCCGGTCAGGACGGCGAACGGCATCCCGCCGCAACCTGATCCCGACTCCACCCGCCAGACCCCCCGACTCAGCCGACGGCGTACAGGTCCCGCAGCTCCCGCTTCAGGATCTTTCCACTCGCGTTGCGCGGCAGTTCATCCACGAAGACGACCCTCTTCGGCACCTTGAAACGAGCGAGCTTCCCACGTGCGTGAGTGATGAGTTCCTCCTCGGTGAGGTCCTTGTCACTCCGTACGACGACGGCGGTGACCGCCTCGATCCAGCGCTCGTCCGGCAGCCCGATCACCGCTGCCTCCGCGACTCCCGCGTGCCCGTACAGCGCGTCCTCGACCTGCCGCGACGCGACCAGGACTCCCCCCGAATTGATGACATCCTTCACGCGGTCAACGACGGTGAAGTACCCCTCGGCGTCCCGCACCGCGAGGTCCCCGGAGCGGAACCAACCGTCGCGAAACGCCTCCGCCGTCTCCTCCGGTTTGCCCCAGTACCCCTCGCACAACTGCGGTGAGCGGTAGACGACTTCGCCCTGGGTGCCGTCCGGCACCTCACGCCCGTCCTCGTCGACGACACGCGCCTCGACGAAGAGCACGGGCCGCCCGCACGAATCCAGCCGCCCCTCGTGCTCGGCGGGCCCGAGGACCGTGGCGAGCGGGCCGATCTCGCTCTGCCCGAAGCAGTTGTAGAAGGCGAGCCCCGGCAGCCTGGCGCGCAGCCGCTCCAGGACCGGCACGGGCATGATCGACGCACCGTAGTAGGCCTTGCGCAGCGCCCGCAGATCGCGAGTCTCGAAGCCGGGATGCCGCGAGAGGCCGATCCACACGGTGGGCGGCGCGAAGAGACTGTCGGCGCGGCCGGCCTCGACAAGGTCGAAGATCCGCTCGGCGTCGGGCCCGTCGAGGATGGTGCTCTCCGCCCCGACGGCCAGGTACGGCATGAGGAACACGTGCATCTGCGCCGAGTGGTAGAGCGGCAGCGAGTGGACGGGCCTGTCGGTCTCCTTGAGGTCCAGGGCGGTGATAGCGCTGACGTACTCGTGGACAAGGGCCCGGTGCGAGAGCATCGCGCCCTTCGGGAGGGCCGTGGTCCCCGACGTGTAGAGCAGCTGCGCCAGATCGCCACCCCGGGGCCCGTCCTCTTCGGACGACGCGAACGCAGATGCGTCCGCGAGCCGCGTGAGCAGCGAGTCGTCCGCGTCCCGCAGGGCCAGGACCGGCACGCCGGACGGGAGGCGGCCCGCGATGTCCGGGTCGGCGAGGACCAGGGAGCAGCCGGACTGCCCGACGATGTACGCGAGGTCGTCGCCGGTCAGGTTCTGGTTGACCGGCACGTGGATCAGGCCGGCCCGCGCGCACGCGAGGAAGCCGATCAGATAGGCGTCGGAGTTGTGGGCGTAGGCGCCGACACGGTCCCCGCGGGTCAGGCCGCTGTCGCGCAGGACACCGGCCGCGCGCGACACGGCGGCGTCGAGTTCCTCGTACGTCCAGGCACGCTCGCCGTAGCGCAGCGCCGTACGCCGTGGCGTGCGGCGCGCGCTGCGCGTGAGGACTCCGTCGACCGTGCTGTCGCGTACACCCGTCATGGCGTGATCCTCGGCCCGCGCACCGGTGAGGTCAAGAGATCGGTTCCGCGGCGGGGAAAAGTGACCGACCGCTTGGTACGCTCAACCGCCCCTTCCCTAACCCCAGTTGGGAGGCATGATGCGCATCCGCACAAGACGCACGACAGCCGTGGGAATCACCCTGCTGACGGCGTTGGCCCTGCTCCCGTCGTCCGGCGCGGGCGCCGCGCCGAAGGACGCACGCCCCTCGGGCGGCGGCCTGCACGCCACCATCCGCTACACCGAGTACGGCATTCCGCACATCCTGGCCGAGGACTACGCGAACCTCGGCTTCGGCACCGGCTGGGCACAGGCCGCCGACCAGGTGTGCACGCTCGCCGACGGCTACGTGACCGTACGCGGCGAGCGCTCGCGGCACTTCGGGCCCGACGCCTCGCCCGGTTCCGCGCTGTCGTCGGCGTCCACGAACCTCGGCAGCGACCTGTACTTCCGCGGGGTGCGGGAGGCGGGGACCGTGGAGAAGCTCCTCGCACAGCCCTCGCCCGCCGGGCCGAGCCGCCGGACGAAGGAGCTGATGCGGGGCTTCGCCGCGGGCTACAACGCCTGGCTGAAGCAGAACCGCATCACCGACCCGGCCTGCGCGAAGGCCGACTGGGTACGCCCGATCACCGCACTCGACGTGGCACGGCAGGGCTTCGCCGTGCAGGTGCTCGGCGGGCAGGGCCGCGGCATCGACGGCATCACAGCGGCCGCGCCGCCGACCACCCCGCCATCGGGAAGCACCACCCGGCAGGCCGCCCCCGACCCGGGGCGCACCGCGGAGGCGGCTCGCGAGCTGTTCTCCTCACAGGACGCCGACATGGGTTCCAACGCCGTCGCGTTCGGCGGAGAGACCACCGCGAACGGGAAGGGCCTGCTGCTGGGCAACCCGCACTACCCCTGGCAGGGCGGCCGCCGCTTCTGGCAGTCGCAGCAGACCATACCCGGCGAACTGAACGTCTCCGGCGGCTCGTTGCTCGGCACGAGCGTGGTCAACATCGGCTTCAACGGCGACGTGGCGTGGAGCCACACCGTCGCTACCGGCGTCACCCTGAACCTGCACCAGCTCACGCTGGACCCGTCCGACCCGACCACCTACCTGGTGGACGGCAAGCGCAGGAAGATGACGAAACGCACGGTCACCGTGCCGGTCAAGGACGGCGTCCCGATCACGCGCACCCAGTACTGGACACGGTACGGCCCCGTCGTCACGGGCCTCGGCGCCCAGCTCCCGCTGCCCTGGACCTCGACCACGGCGTACGCGCTCAACGACCCCAACGCCGTCAACCTGCGCGGCAGCGACACCGACCTCGGCTTCGGCAGGGCGCGCTCGACCGCGGGCATCCTCAAGTCCCTGCGCGAGACACAGGGGCTGCCCTGGGTGAACACCGTGGCCGCCGACCGGCACGGGCACTCGCTGCTCAGCCAGTCCCAGGTGCTCCCCCGCATCACCGACGACCTCGCGGAGCGCTGCAGCACGCCGCTCGGGAAGGTCACCTACCCGGCCTCCGGGGTCGCCGTCCTCGACGGGTCGCGCGGCGCGTGCGCGCTGGGTTCGGACAAGGACGCGGTGCAGCCCGGCACCTTCGGCCCGTCGAGGATGCCGACGTTGCAGGACGCCCCGTACGCGGAGAACTCCAACGACAGCGCCTGGCTGACCAACGCCGACCACCCGATCACCGGCTACGAGCGGATCTTCGGGACGATCGGCACCCAGCGCTCGATGCGCACCCGCGGCGCCGTCGAGGACGTGGCGGCGATGGCGGAGAAGGGGGACCTCACCGTACGCGACCTCCAGCGCCAGCAGTTCGCCAACCGCGTCCCGGCCGCCGGTCTCGCGGCGGACGACGCGGCGAAGGCCTGCGCGGCGCTGCCCGGCGGCACGGCGACGGGCAGTGACGGCAGGGTGGTTGACGTACGCAGGGCCTGCAAGGTCCTGGCCCGCTGGGACCACCGCATGGACACCGACAGCCGCGGCGCCCTGCTCTTCGACCGGTTCTGGCGCAAGCTGACGGCGGCCGTGCCCAACGCGCAGCTGTGGAAGGTGCCGTTCTCGGCGGCGGACCCTGTGCGCACGCCGAACACCCTCGACACCACGCTGCCCGCCTTCCGTACCGCACTCGCCGACGCGGTGACCGAGCTGACGGCGGCGGGCGCCGACGTGGACGCCCCGCTCGGCGCGAACCAGTACGTCGTACGCCATGGCAAGCGCATCCCGGTCTCCGGCGGCACCGAGTCCCTCGGCGTGTGGAACAAGATCGAGGCGAACTGGGACAAGAAGGCGGGCTACACGGAGGTCGCCCACGGGTCGAGCCACATCCAGGCGGTCGGCTGGAACTCCGGCAGCTGCCCCGAGGCCCGCACACTCCTGTCGTACTCCCAGTCGTCCAACCCCAACTCCCCTCACTACAGCGATCAGACGCGCCTGTACGGCAAGGAGCGCTGGGTGACGTCGCGCTTCTGCGAGAAGGACATCCTGCGCGACCCGGAGCTGGAGGTGGTGCGGGTGCGCGAGCGCCGCTGAACCCCTGCTCCGCGCGGGCCGGGGGCGCGGCCTACACGGCGCGCTCCCGCCCCTCCCAGTACGGCTCGCGCAGGCGCCGCTTGTACAGCTTGCCGTTGGGGTCGCGGGGCATCGTCTCGATGAAGTCGACGCTCTTGGGGCGCTTGTAGCCCGCGAGGTGGTGCTCGCAGTGGGCGAGGATCTCGGCGGCGAGAGCGGCGTCGCCGGTCCGGTCCTCGGTGACCTCCACGACGGCCTTCACCTCCTCGCCCCAGTCGTCGTGCGGGATGCCGAAGGCGGCGGCGTCCGCGACGGCGGGGTGGGTGAGCAGCGCCGACTCGATCTCGGCGGGGTAGATGTTGACCCCGCCCGAGATGATCATGTCGATCTTCCGGTCGCGCAGGAAGAGATACCCGTCCTCGTCGAGGAGGCCGAGGTCGCCGACGGTGAAGAAGTCGCCGATGCGGTTCTTCTTCGTCTTCGACTCGTCCTTGTGGTACGAGAATCCGCCGGTGGACATCTTCATGTAGACGGTGCCGAGCTCGCCGGGGCCGAGGCGGTTCCCGTCGTCGTCGAAGACCGCCAACTCGCTGATGGGCCAGGCCTTTCCGACCGTCCCGGGCTTCTTCAGCCAGTCCTGGGCGGTGGCGAAGGCGCCGCCTCCCTCGCTCGCCGCGTAGTACTCCTCGACGCACTCGCCCCACCACTCGATCATCGCCCGCTTCACGTGGTCGGGGCAGGGCGCGGCGCCGTGGATGGCGTGCCGCATCGACGTCACGTCGTACGCGGCGCGTGTCGCATCGGGGAGCGCGAGCAGCCGGTGGAACTGGGTCGGCACCATGTGCGTGTGCGTGCACTTGTGCGCGTCGATGAGGCGGAGCATGTCCTCGGGCGTCCACTTGTCCATCAGGACCAGCGGGTGGCCGATGTGCAGTGCCGCGCCCGCGAACTGGAGGACGGCCGTGTGGTAGAGCGGCGAGCAGACCAGGTGGACGTTGCCGTCGAAGGGCTTGATGCCGAAGATGCCGAGGAAGCCGCCGAGGTAGGACTCCTCGGGGAGCTTGCCGGACAGGGGGCGGCGGATGCCGCGCGGACGGCCGGTCGTGCCCGAGGTGTAGTTCATGACCCAGCCGAGCGTGCGGCCCTCCGGGGCGGACTCGGGGTGGCCGTCGATGAGTTGGGCGTACGGACGGAAGCCGGGGATGTCACCGACGGCGTGGCGGTGGGTCGGGGGCAGGCCGGCCTCGTCGGCCGCGGCCACCGCGGCGTCAGCGAACTTCTCGTGCGCGATGAGCACCTTGGCGCCGGAGTCGGAGACGATCCAGGCGATCTCGGGGCCGACCAGGTGGTGGTTGACGGGCACGAGGTAGAAACCGGCCTGGGACGCGGCCAGGTACGCGGTGAAGAACTCCACGCCGTTGGGCAGTACGACGGCGAACGCGTCCCCGCGCTCCAGGCCCGCGGCCCGCAGCCCGTGCACCAGCCGGTTGACGGCGCCGTGCAGCCGGCCCGCCGTCCACTCCTCGCCGTCGGGCGCCACGAGGACGGTGCGGCCGGGGTCGGCCGCGGCCTGGGCCCAGAATCCATTCGGGGGTGTGCTCACGACTGGCTTTCCCTTCCCGCGATACGGATGACACGGTCGACGGCCCGCTCGAAGCCGCGCGTCAGATCGTCGAAGACGGCCTGGACGCTTCGTTCGCTGTTCATCCGGCCGACGATCTGCCCGACCGGGGTGCCGAGCAGCTCCTGCACCTCGTACTTCTGGATCCGCGAAACGGCCTCGGCGACCAGCAGGCCTTGGAGCGGCATCGGCAGCGTGCCGGGGCCCTGCGGGTCGTCCCAGGCGTCGGTCCACTCCGTGCGCAACTGGCGTGCGGGCTTGCCGGTGAGGGCCCGCGAGCGGACCGTGTCGCCGGAACCGGCCGCCAGGAGCTTCCGGGTCAGCGCGGGCGAGTGCAGGTCGGCCTCCGTGGTGGTGAGCCACAGCGAGCCGAGCCACACGCCCTGCGCGCCGAGCGCGAGCGCGGCCGCGATCTGCTGCCCGCTGCCGATGCCTCCGGCGGCGAGCACGGGGAGCGGCGCGACCGCGTCGACGGCTTCGGGGGTGAGCACCATGGAGGCGATCTCACCGGTGTGACCGCCCGCCTCGTACCCCTGGGCGACGACGATGTCGATGCCCGCGTCCGCGTGCTTGCGGGCGTGCCGGGCGCTGCCCGCGAGGGCCGCGACGAGGACGTCGTGGTCGTGGGCGCGTCGGATGACGTCGGCCGGGGGTGAACCGAGCGCGTTGGCGAGGAGTTTGATCGGGTAGTCGAAGGCGACGTCGAGCTGGTTGCGGGCCACCTGCTCCATCCAGCCGGTGATGCGCCAGCCCGACGCCTCGCCCTCGGCGAGCTCGGGCACGCCGTGCTTGGCGAGGGTGTCCCGCACGAACTGCCGGTGCCCCTCCGGGATCATCGCCTCGACGTCGGCCTCCGTGACGCCCTCGACCTTTTTGGCGGGCATGACGACGTCGAGCCCGTAGGGCCTGCCGTCGACGTGTTCCTCCATCCAGTCGAGGTCCCTGGCCAGTTCGTCGGGTGCCGTGTAGCGGACCGCGCCGAGCACTCCGAACCCGCCCGCCCTGCTGATGGCGGCGGCCACCGCGGGGAACGGCGTGAAACCGAAGATGGCGTGCTCGACTCCCAGTCTCCTGCTCAACTCCGTCTGCATGGGCGCAGGATGCCGCAGCGGTCCGGACGAGGGAAGAGATTTTCTGATGCAGTGTCAGATCAACCGGTTCGCCCTGTCGGGCGTCGGCCCCCTGGCCCCACGCGCCGCGACAGCCGATCATGGACGGATGGCTGACTTCTACCACGTGTGTTTCGCCGTCCCCGATCTCGAACAGGCCATGCGCGACTTCCAGCCCTCCACCGGTGTCGAATGGAGCGCACCCGTCTCCGACCGGCTCGGGGCATGGGACTACCGGATCGTCTTCACCTCGGGCGGAGCTCCCTTCATCGAACTCATAGAGGGCGCGCCCGGCAGCCCCTGGCACACGGAGGACGGGGCCAGGTTCGACCACATCGGCTTCTGGTCGAGCGACATCCGGGAGGGCTCACGGCGCCTGGAGAGGGAGGGCTTCCCCGTGGACTTCTCCGGTTGCCCCCACGGCCGCCCGTTCGCCTACCACCGGATGGACAGCATCGGGGCACGCGTCGAACTCGTCGACCTCAGCCGCCAGCAGGCCTTCCTCCAGGCATGGCAGCCGGGAGGCCCCCCGATGCCGGCCATCGTGGAGACGCCCGAGTGAACCGCCCGAGCCGGTCTTTCGACACGCGACCGGGACGGGCTCTTCCTACGATGGCCGTATGTCCCTCGATCTGCTCTCCGGCATTCCGGTCAGCGACTACGCGTCGGCCGTGACGTGGTACGAACGCCTGCTGGGCGGCCCTCCCACGTTCTCCCCGAACGACGTCGAAGCCGTCTGGTAGCTCGCGGAACACCGCTACCTGTACATCGAGCATCTCCCCGACCACGCGGGCCACGCCCGCCTCACCGTCTTCGTCGGCGACTTCGACGAGCGCGTGGCGCGGATCGCCGACCGCGGCCTCGCCCCGGCGCAGCGGGACACGTACGCGAACGGGGTCCGCAAGGCGACGTACCGCGATCCCGACGGCAACGAGATCGGCCTCGGGGGCGCTCCCTGACCTGCCTTGGGGCCGGTCGGCGGGGCCGCTGCCGCCGCTCAGGTGAATCGCCGGGCGTGCGGGCGTGCCGGGGTCGACGGTCGGGACGTCCCGTACCAGCATCCCGGTGTGATCATCGGAGGAGTGGGCGCGGGATCGGCTCGGGCGCGATGGCTGCTGGTCGGTCTTGTCCTGACCGGGGGCTGCTGGTCGGCCGCCGGGCCCTCCGCCGCCGACGGTCCCACCGCGGGCAAGCTCGGCCTTGAGGTCACGGTCAACACCCGCCCCGGCCTCGGCGCCCTCGACCCCGGCATCCGGACCGGGGCCACGGTCGTGAAGTCGTACCGCCTGATCAACCGCGGTGGCGCCGACCTGCACCACGTACGGGTGCACGACCCCGGCATGCCCGGCGCCGCCATCCGCTGCCCCGGCGATCTCGACCGTGTGCCGATGCTGGCGGGATACCGCTCGGTGTACTGCTCGGCGACCGCGGCCGCGCGCCCGGGTGCCTGGGTCGGTGACGTACGGGCGGTCGGCCAGCAGCCCTATCTGCGCGCGATGGTGCAGGCGACCGCGCGCTCGGGGTACGCGGGGGTCGGTGCGGCCCTCGGTCTGACGGAGACGGCGCGCGTAACGGAACCCGACCGGGCGGAGGTCCGCTACGTCGTGGCCAACCACGGCAACAAGCCCGTCCACGGCGTACGCGTCACGGACACGGCGCTGCCCGCGGAGCGGATCGGCTGTGCGGGGTCAGCGCAGCCGGTCCTCGCCCACCTCGCCCCCGGCGCGTCGGCCACGTGTGTCGCCGTGGTGCGGCGCGCGCCCGGTACGTACGAGAGCCGCGGTCAGGCGGACGGCAGCGACCTGCTGCGCACGCTCGACGCCCGCGGCGCGGCGGTGGCGCCCCCTCGGCTGACGGCACGTTCCTCCGCACGCTTCACGCTCCGCGCCCCGCCGCCCGTCCCGCGCGCGCCGAGGCCTCACCGGCCGACGGCCGTGGCGCCGCGGCCACCGCACGCCGGGCCGCCCCGGGGGCGACCGGGCGTACCTCCACCGCAGCCCGGGCCTCCGGTCATCGCCCTCTTCCCCCTGCCGCCGCCTCCACCGGGCATCGCGGCACCGGTGATCGGCCCTGTCGGCCCCGCACCGCCTCCCGGAGCGGGCCTGGCTCCGGGAGTGGTGCCACCGGGCGCGGTCCCGCCTGGTGCGGTGCCACCGGGTGTGCTTCCACCGGGTGTGGTCGCGCCGGGCGTTGTGCCGCCGGGAGACATCCCGCCGGGTGCGGCCCGAGATCAGGTGCAGCAGCCGCCGCCGAGGAAGAACAAGCCGCGTACCGAAACACGCAACGAACCGCGGCGCTCCCTGGCCGGCCGTTTCATCCGGCGGGACCGCACCCCCACCGGACTCGGCATGCTGGCCGCGCTGTTCCTCATCCTCCTGCCCGCAGCCATCGCGGCCGCCGTGTTCGGCTCGCGCAGACTCTGACCGTCCGCAACCGTCCGCAGCCGTCCGCAGCCGTCCGCAACGAAAAGGGACCGCCGATGATCGAGAGTTTCGCCATCGTCCTGGGCGTCGCCCTGCTCGCCGCGACGGTCGTCCTGATCAAACACAGGTTCTGGCCGCCGGGACCGGATGACGAACCCCGCGAGGACGTCGCCGAGTACATCTCGATGATGGTCGGCGTGCTGTACGCCCTCGTCCTCGGCCTCGCCCTGGTGTCGGTGTGGGACGCCCACTCGGGAGCCGAGGACCACACCGCCGCCGAGGCCAGCGCCGCGCACCAGATCCATCTGCTCGCGTCAGGTCTGCCCGCACGGCAGGGCGACCGGATGCGCGGCGAGATCGAGTCGTACGTCCGGCACGTCGCCGACACCGAGTGGCCCGCCATGGCCGAGCGCGCACCGCTCGGCACGACGGGCTGGCAACTGCTCGACAAGGTGCGCGCGACGAGTCAGGTGCCCGCCGACGCCACGCCGGCCCAGCAGGCGACGGGCCAGGAGACGCTGGCACAACTGAGCATCCTCGACGAGGCACGCCGCGGACGTGAGGCCGACTCCGCGGAGCAGCTGTCCCCGGTGATCTGGTTCGGCCTGATCGTCGGCGGCGTCCTCACCATCGCCTTCATGTTCATGTTCGGCGTGCGGCGCAGCTTCACGCACGTCGTGATGGTGATGGGCCTCTCCGGCCTGATCACCTTCACCGTCCTCCTCATCTACCAGATGGACAGCCCCTTCGCCGGCCTGTTCGCCGTCGACGCGACTCCGTTCACGCGCTACTTCTGACCGGCCCGACCGGCTCCGGCGTCCGCCTCCAGCGCCGCCATCGCGGCGTTGTGCCCGGGGATGCCGCTGACACCGCCGCCGCGCACTGCGCCCGCGCCGCACAGCAGCACGTTGGCGTGCCGGGTCTCCACGCCCCAACGGCCGGTGCTCTCCTGGGCGTAGGGGAAGGCGAGGTCGCGGTGGAAGATGTTGCCGCCGGGCAGCCGTAGGTCCCGTTCCAGGTCGAGCGGGGTCTTCGCCTCGATGCAGGGGCGGCCCTGCGCGTCGAGGGCCAGACAGTCGGCGATCGGCTCGGCGAGGTGGGCGTCGAGCTGGGCGAGGGTGGACTTCAGGAGTTCGGCGCGCGCGGTGTCGTGGTCGCCGCCGAAGAGCCGGGCGGGTGTGTGCAGACCGAAGAGAGTGAGGGTCTGGCAGCCGCGCTCGACGAGGTCGGGCCCGAGGATGGTGGGGTCGGTGAGGGAGTGGCAGTAGATCTCGGAGGGCGGGGCGGCGGGCAGCGTACCGGCGGCGGCCTGGGCGTACGCGGTCCCCAACTCCGCGTAGCCCTCGGCGATGTGGAAGGTTCCCGCGAAGGCCTCGCGCGGGTCGACGGTCGTGTCCCGGAGCCGCGGCAGCCGTTCGAGCAGCATGTTGACCTTGAACTGGGCGCCTTCGGCCGGCTCGGGCGGCTCGTCGCCGAGCAGTCCCGCGAGGGCCTCCGGTGAGGCGTTGACCAGGACGTGGCGTGCGGAGGCGGTGTGTTCGGCGCCCTCCGTCCGGTACGCCACCTCGGCGTGCCGCCCATCGGTGTCGATCCGCGTCACCTCGCACCCCGTGCGCAGCCGCGCGCCCGACATGCGCGCCGAGTCGGCGATGGCGGAGGTGAGGGCGCCCATGCCGCCGACGGGCACGTTCCAGTCGCCGGTGCCGCCGCCGATGACGTGGTAGAGGAAGCAGCGGTTCTGTCGCAGGGACGGATCGTGGGCGTCGGCGAACGTGCCGATGAGGGCGTCGGTGAGGACGACGCCGCGCACCAGGTCGTCGGCGAAGCGCTCCTCGATGGCGGTGCCGATCGGCTCTTCGAAGAGGGTGCGCCACGCGGTGTCGTCGTCGACGCGGGCGCGCAGCTCGGCGCGGCTCGGCAGGGGTTCGGTGAGTGTGGGGAAGACGCGGCGGGCGACCTCGCCGGTCATGGTGTAGAACGCGCGCCAGGCGTCGTACTCGCGCTGTCCGCCGGTGAGCCGCGCGAAGGCCTGCCGGGTGCGGGCCTCGCCGCCGCCCACGAGGAGGCCGGTGGGGCGGCCGTCCCGGTCGGTGGGGGTGTAGGAGGAGATGGTGCGGGTGCGCACCCTGAAGTTGAGGTCGAGATCCCGGACGATCTTCTTCGGCAGCAGGCTGACGAGGTACGAGTAGCGGGAGAGCCGCGCGTCGACCCCGGGGAAGGGGCGGCTGGAGACGGCGGCGCCCCCGGTTCCGGAGAGCCGCTCCAGGAGCAGCACGGACCGTCCGGCGCGGGCGAGATAGGCGGCGGCGACAAGGCCGTTGTGGCCACCGCCGACGATGACGGCGTCGTACGCATCACGATCGGGCATGGCTCTTCCTAGCACGAGGCGCCCGGCTCGCGGACCGGCCGCCGCCCGTGGCGCACCGAACCGCGCCGGGCAGCGCCACACCTTCCTGACCGCTCGCAGGTCCGGGGTGCGCGGGGGCTCGCCTACCTGGTGTGCGCCTAGGCGGTGTCCGTGATCCAGTCGGCGACCGCCGCGGCGAGCTGCGACAAACCCGCTTCTGCCGGTTCGCAGTACTCATGCCTCCGGCCGGGTTGCGCCCCGGCTGATACACGGCTGCGACCGGACCGCCGGGTCGATGATGCAGAGTCGGGCGGGCCCGGCGTGAGTGGCTTCGGCTCGGCGATGCCGTGTGCCATGTCTGACATATGGTTCGAAGGGGACACCGGTGACAGCGGCCGGGTCCCTCCGGGCACCCGCCGGACCCCCGCGACGTTCGAAAGGCCCCGCTCTCATGTCGTCCAGCCCGCCACCCGAAACCGCCGAGCACGTCTTGCTGGTGGAGGACGACGACCTGATGCGTCGCTCCTTCGGTTCGGCCCTGGAGCGGTACGGCTATCGGGTGCGGACCGCGAGCGACGGCCTGGAGGGCCTGGAGCGCTTCCGCGAGGAGGACTTCGACCTGCTCGTCCTCGACGTGATGCTGCCCGGCCTCGACGGCATCGGACTGTGCCGCAGGGTCCGCGAGACCAGCCTCGTGCCCGTGCTGATGATGTCGGCGCGCGGCGACGGACTCGACGTGGTCGCCGGTCTGGAGGCCGGCGCCGACGACTACGTGGTCAAGCCCGTCGACACCTACGTCCTGGTCGCACGGATCCGATCCCTCCTGCGCCGCGCGACGTACCCGCGGCTCGCGGCCGCGCCCGGCACGGAGCAGGCGCCGCCGACCGGCCCCGGCGTGCTGGAGTTCGGCGATCTGCGCATCGACATGGGCGGCATGGTCGTGACCGTCGGCGGTGCGCCCGTCGCACTGACACCCACCGAGCTGAAGCTGCTGCTGGAGTTCGCGGCCGAGCCGGGGATCGTCCTCGACCGGCACGCGCTGCTGCGCAACGTGTGGGACTACGGCTGGGACGCCGACACCCGCGTCGTCGACCTGTGTGTCCAGCGGCTCCGCAGGAAGATCGGCCGGGACCGCATCGAGACCGTCCGCGGCTTCGGCTACAAGCTCAGGCGCTGACGTGGCACGGAACGCCACGGCACGGAACGCCCCCGGCCGCTCGCCCAGGTCCGGCAGCATGCCCGTGCGGTGGAAGATCGCGGCCCTCGCGGCGGCCTGCGCCGGACTGGTCGCCGCCACCGTGGGCGTGATGGTGCACGTGTGGACCCGGTGGGACATCCAGGCCCGCGCCGAGGCCGAGGCGCTCAACAAGCTGTACTCGGCGGTGGACACGTATCGTCGCGGCGACATCCTGGCGGATGGCGTACGGGTCGATCCACCCGACCTGCCCTCCGCTCTGCGCGAACCGCCCGACGGCGAGCGGCACAGCGTCTACGACGGGCGGGTGGACGGGAACCTCGGCCCCTCGATGTGGGCGGCCCAGCGGGTCGGCGGCCCCGGCAGCAAGGTCCTGGCGTTCCAGGTGAACATGGGCCCGCAGATGCACGGCCTCGAGCGTCTCGACATGAGTATGACGGTCGCCTCGCTGGCAGCCCTGGCCGTGGTGACGCCCCTCGCGGTCCTCGGCTCGGGAGTCCTGGGCCGCAGGCTGCACCGCGTGTCGCAGACCGCGGGCCGCATCTCCGCCGGGGACCTGGACGCCCGTACCGGCCCCACCAAGGGGCGCGACGAGATCTCCGGCATCGCGGCCGCCGTCGACGCGATGGCGGACGGCCTGGCGCGACAGCTGCACTCCGAGCGCCGGTTCACCGCGGACGTCGCGCACGAACTGCGGACCCCGGTCGGCGGTCTGCTGGCCGCCGCCGATCTGCTGCCCGCCGGTGAGACCGAGGACGCGCTGCGGGCCAGGATCCGTGACCTGCGCGACCTGGTCGAGGATCTGCTGGAGGTCTCCCGTCTCGACGCGGGCGCCGAACAACCGGCCCGTACGTCCGTCCCGCTCGACGCGGTGGTGCGGGAGGCGGTCGCGCGCACCGGGTTGCCCACGGAAGTCGTCACGACGGCCCAGCCGACGGTACGGACCGACCCCCGGCGGCTCGAACGGATCGTCGGCAATCTCGTCGTCAACGCGCATCGGCACGGCCGCACGCCCGTGGAGGTCACCGTCGCCGAGAACGCCGTCACGGTCCGCGATCACGGTCCCGGCTTCCCCGCCGACCTGCTGCGGGAGGGGCCCCGCCGATTCCGTACGGGCGCGCGGGAACGCGGCGGCGGCCACGGTCTGGGCCTGACCATCGCCCTGGGCCAGGCCCGGGTGCTGGGGGCGGAGCTGCGGCTGGGCACGGCCGAGGACGAGGGCGGCGGCGCGGTCGCCGCCCTGCACCTGCCGCGGAACTGATACGCCGTGGCGCGGGCGCGGATCAGCCGCTGATACACCGCTCGCGGAGCCTTCGACGTGTACGTCACGCAGACGCGTACGCCACGCACACGCGTACGCCACCACGCAGACGCGTACGCCACGCACCGAGAAGGAGTCCTTCATGACCGTCGCCCCGAGCCCCGCCGGCCAAGGCCCCGTCGCCGCGGCCGCCCGCGATCTGCACAAGACCTACGGCCGCGGCGAGACCCGTGTCAGCGCCCTCGACGGCGTCGACATCTCCTTCCGGCAGGGCGAGTTCACCGCGATCATGGGCCCGTCCGGCAGCGGCAAGTCGACGCTGATGCACTGCGTGGCGGGACTGGACTCGTTCACGTCGGGATCCGTGCGCATCGGCACCACGGAACTGGGCCGACTCGACGACAGACAGCTGACCGAACTGCGCAGGGACCGTATCGGCTTCGTCTTCCAGGCGTTCCACCTGCTGCCCACGCTGACCGCTCTGGAGAACATCACCCTGCCCCTGACCATCGCGGGGCGCCACCCGGACCGGCAGTGGCTGGACCACGTGATCGCCATGGTCGGCCTGACCGGACGGCTGCACCACCGGCCCGCCGAGCTCTCCGGCGGGCAGCAGCAGCGCGTCGCCGTCGCCCGCGCGCTCGCGGCACAACCGTCGATCGTCTTCGCCGACGAGCCGACGGGGAACCTCGACTCACGCACCGGTGCGGAGATCCTCGGCTTCCTCCGCGACTCGGTGCGCGACCTGGGCCAGACCGTGGTCATGGTCACCCACGATCCTGTCGCCGCCGGTTACGCGGACCGTGTCGTCTTCCTCGCCGACGGCCGCGTCTTCGACGAGATGGTGCGGCCGAGCGCGGAGCGGGTGCTCGAACGCATGAAGGACTTCGACCCGCGCGCCGTCACCGTCTGAGGCATCTGCATCTGCATCTGCCCACGTCTCGCGCCCTCTCCCCCGACCTCTCCCTCCCCCCCGGCTCCCTCCCTCCCCGGTGGGAGGGCACCGGCCTGCCCCAGGATCCGTATCCCATGTTCCGTACCGCCCTGCGCAACGTCCTCGCGCACAAAGCGCGTCTGCTGATGACCGCGCTCGCTGTCGTCCTCGGTGTCGCGTTCGCCACCGGCAGTCTCGTCTTCAGCCAGACCCGGTCCGACGCCGCCGCCGAACAGGCCTCGGCGGGCTACGACCGCATCGCCGTCAACGTCGGCGTCGACGCCGTGCCGGACGGCGGGGCGCCGACCGGCCTGGACGAGCGGCTCGCATCCCGGCTCGCCCGGGTTCCCGGCGTCGCGCACGCCGCGAACCGCGTCGACGGCTCCGCCGCAGTGGCCGACCGGAACGGCCGGCTGCTCGGCGACGGCGACTCCCACCGCGGCAGCAACTACGCCCCGGCCGACCGGCACGGCACGGAAGGCACCGACGGCACCGACCCCGCGTACCGCTTCACCGCCGGCCACGGCCCGACCCACGACGACGAGATCGCACTCGACGCGTCCACCGCGGCGCGGGGCGGCTACCGGGCGGGCGACCGCGTCCGCGTGGGCACGGGCCAGGCCGCGGCGACGTACCGCCTCAGCGGTGTCTTCCGCTCCGACGGCCACCGCCTGACCGACGGCGGCACCCTCACCCTGTTCACGACGCGGACCGCCCAGCGCCTCTTCGCCACGCCCGGTCACGTACAGAGCATCGAGCTGGCCGCGGAGAGCGGCATCAGCGCACCCGAACTCGCCGAACGTGTCGAAAAGTTGCTGCCGAAGGGAGCCGGCGCCGTGACCGGCGCGACGCTCGGCCGCATCCAGGCGAACCTCGCCTCCAGCGACCAGGACACCATGGGTCAGATCCTGCTCGGCTTCTCGCTGGTGGCGATGTTCGTGGCCGCGTTCCTGATCTCCAACACGTTCACCATGCTGATCGGGCGCCGTACCCGCGAACTGGCCCTGCTGCGTCTGCTCGGCGCCTCGGGCCGGCAGGTACGCCGCATCCTGCTCGCCGAGTCCGTCCTGGTCGGCTCCGTCGCCTCCGCGCTCGGCCTGCTCATCGGCACCGGCGTCGCCGCCGCCCTGAACCGACTCCTCGGCACGGCGAGCAGCCCGGCGGGCCCGCTCGTCCTGTCGCCCGCCACCCTGCTCGGCACCATGCTGCTGGGCACCGCGATGACGGTCGTCGCCGCGTGGCTGCCCGCCCGCCGGGCCATGTCCATCGCCCCCGTCACCGCACTCACCGGCAGCGACACTCCGACGCCCGCCACGGCACGCTCCCCGCGCACGGCCGTCGGCGCCGCGCTGACGGGGATCGGTGTCCTGGTCGTGGTGTACGGGGCCGTGGGCGCGGGACCCGACGCACGCACCGTCATCGGCCTGGGGACCCTCCTCGCCGTGGTCGGCGTACTCGGCCTGATTCCGCTCCTCGCCCGGCCGTTCGTCGCCGTGCTGCGCCCCCTGCTGCTACGGATCAGTCCGGTCCAGGGCGTCCTCGCCACCCGCAACACGACGCGCGACCCGCGCCGCACCGGCGCCACGGCCGCCGCCCTCACCGTCGCGCTGGCGCTCGCCTCCGGCCTGTCCGTACTCGGCGCCTCGGCAAGCCACTACCTGGAGCGGGCCACCACGCACGACTTCACCGCGGACTACCTGGTCAAGCCCGCTGTCGACAGCGCGCGGCTGACCGCGGCCAACACGAAGGCGGCCGCCGGGACGCCGGGCGCCACGGTCAGCGGACTCAACCAGTCCACCGGCTATGTGCTCGGCGGCAGCCCGGCGGTACTGACCGGCGTGGACCCCACCGCCGTCGGGCGGCTGATGCGCTACGACCTCGTCGGCGGGTCGCTCGACGCCCTCACCCGAGGCCGGATCGCGGTCGCCGACTACAAGGCGAAGGAGGCCGGCTGGCACGTGGGCCAGAGCCTGCCCGTGCGCCGCGGCGGGAAGAGCGGCCGGGTCACCGTCGGCGCCATCTACCGCGCCGACCCCCAGAGCAACCTGCTCCCCAGCATCACCGCGGCCGACTCCCTCGTGGCCCGCTACGACGAGAGCCCGCACACCCACGTCATCCTGGTCGCCACGGACCGGACGAGCGGCGGCGCGAGCCCGGCGACGTACAGCGCACTCACCCACGCCCTCGGCGACGACCCGGCCCTGGCCGTCCTCGACCGGAGCGCGGTCGAGGACGAGTACAGCGGCGACATCGGCGACCAGCTCGACATCTTCTACGCCCTGCTGACCATGGCGGCCCTGATCGCCGGGCTCGGCGTCACCAACACGCTGGCCCTGTCGGTCCTGGAACGACAGAAGGAGATCGGCACCCTGCGGGCCGTCGGCCTGGCCCGCGCCCAAGTCACCCGCATGATCCGCTGGGAGGCCCTGATCGTCGGCGCGTTCGGCGCGACCCTCGGCACGCTGCTCGGCATCTTCCTGGGCTGGGCCCTGGGCCGCACCCTTCAGGACACCGTCTCCGGCTACACGCTGGTACTGCCCTGGGGACGCCTGGCCGCCGGCATCGCGCTCGCGATGACGATCGCGCTGCTCGCGTCCTTGTGGCCCGCCCGCAAGGCGTCCCGAGTGGCCATCACCACGGCGACGTCCGCAGCCTGACGCCGGGCCGGGCCCCTCCACCCCGTAGCACGAGGGCAGGCAACGACAATATGTGACATGCACGTCGATACACGCCCCCGCCACCACTACGTCAACCGACCCGCGCGCCGCGCCGCCTGGGTGGTCACGTCGCTGATGGTGTCGGTGGCGGTGTGGTTCCTGTTCTTCGACGGCGAACGGCCGTCCGGCCCATGGGAGGTCGTCCTGGCCGTCGCGCTCCCGTGCGCGGTCATCTGGACGCTGATCAGAACGGCGCTCGCCCCGTACGTTGGGTGGGACGACCAACAACTCGTCGTCCGCAACCCGTTCTTCACGTACGAGGTGCCCCTCTCCGGTGTGCGGCTGCTCGGCCGCGCGGGCCGGGGCGGGGCGCTGGAGGTGGAGAGCATCGGGACGGTGCTGCCGTGGGCGATGACGCGCTCGGTGTTCGACGGGCGCCGGGCGGGGGCTGCGCGGCGCGAATTGCGGCACGCGGTGCGGCAGGCAGCCGGCACAGCGACGACGCCGGGGCGACGCCGCTTCCGCGTCGCGTGGTCGGACATCCTGCTCGCTCCGATGCTGGGGGCGGCCGCCTGGGCATTCATGCCCTGAGCGCCACCGGCATCCGGAGGCGCCGGTAGCCCTCCTCGGCCGAACTGCTTCCCTCGACATGGCCGCAAAGCCCTCTTGTCGCGTTCCGGCGGGCCCTCCACACTGCGGGGCACGGGACTTGGGGAGCTTGGAATCCTGAAAGCTTGGGAGCCGATGGCAGCAGCACGGCGACGGCGACGGCCGTTACGGAAGAGGACGCGTCGCCAGGTGCGGTTCTGGGGCAGTGCGGCCGCGCTGGTCGCCGCGATGTGGGCGGCCGGGCACTGGGCGAACGTGTGGCCCGTCCTGCTGGCCGTCCTGATCGTGGCCGTGCTCGGCGGCTCCGGTTACGGGCTGTGGCAGGCGCACCGCCGCGCGGTCGGCAAGGACCGGGCGTGGCGGCTGGAGGAGGACGCGCGGGCGCGGGAGCTGTCGATGACCGAGGTCGACGCACTCACCTGGCAGGACTTCGAACGGTACGTCGCCGACCTGTGCCGCCGGGACGGTTGTACGCAGGTCGTCGTCAGCGGGCGGAGTGGTGACCTGGGCGCCGACGTGATCGGCTGTCTCGCGGACGGCCGCAAGCTGGTGATCCAGTGCAAGAAGTACGCGCCGGAACGCAGCGTCTCCTCCCAGGACATGCAGAAGTTCCTCGGCACGGCCCGCAACGAACACGGCGCGGACGTCGCCCTGTTCGTCACCACCTGCCGCAGGTTCACGGCGGCCGCACTGGGCCTGGCCGTGCGGCACGACATCGTCGCGGTCCACCGCGATCTGCTGGGGGCGTGGGTCAAGGGCGCCCGACTGGACAGTCTGCTCCCCCTGAACGGCCGGGGCCACGGCGACGGCGGCAGCCGCGGACAGCGCCGCTCGCCCGCCTAGCCCGCGGGCACGTCCCGCAAGCTCAGTGCCAGGTCGTTGGTGACCGTGAAGAAGGGCTTGGCGCGTGTCGCGCCGCGTGTGCTGTGCGACAGGTCGGCGGCCGGGAAGGCATCCGTCTTCTTGCGTTCGACGATGTCGCCTCCGATCCGGCCGATGGTGATGGGCGGGCTGACGTGCCCCACGTAGAGGCGTAGGTCCCACACGTCGTGGGCGCTGCTCCGCCGGGCGAGCGCCCGGGAGTAGGGCAGGGTGAAGGAGAAGCCCGACGGACGGGACGGCTCTTCCATGAGGGGTGTCGCCGGTACGTCCTCGGCGGGAGCGGGCGTGACGGGGACCGTGAAGTCGTACGCATCGCCCTGACGGGAGACGGCGATCACCGATGCGTCGTACAAGGGGCGGCGCAAGTCGCTGGCGAGGAGTCGCGCGGTGACTGTGGCGTGGGCGTCGCCGATGGTGATGCCGGTGACCTCGGCGTGTGCGGGGCGCTGCCAGGTGCGCAGGGCCAGGAAGCCGTCGGAGGTGGTGTAGGGGAGCACAGCGGTCACGTTGCCGTCGACGAGTGCGGGCAGGGATCCAACGCTGCGTGCCCGTTCCGCCAGGGCGCAGACGAGCCGCGTCCTCTTCACCGCGGTGCCGCGGCCCGTGACGTAACAGTCCCAGCGGCCTTCCGGCAGTTCGTGCTCGGCCGGGTCGAGTGTGATGCGGGGCGGCGATATGTCGGCCGGTAAGGGGATGCGTATGTGGCGGCCCTTGGGATCGCGGCGCAGGCGGGCCACGAAGTCGAGGGGGCCGGGCGGTAAGGATGCCGTGTCGAGGCGGACGCTGACGCCGCGGTCATTCGTGACGCGGGCGAAAGCGACGGGGCGCACGGCGGCCGGTTGAGAGTCGGCGGACGGTTCGGACGGTTCGGACGCAGAGGCGGGATCCGGGGTCGGTTCCTCTCGCGTGTCGCGGCCGGTGGCCGGTAACGCGGACCGCAACTTGGACCACCATGTGCCGCGGTGCGCGGTCTTGGCCGGGGCTTTGCGGGGCAGGGCCGAGAGTTCCTGGAACAGGGTCTCGTAGCGCAGGGCGAGAGCCGATGGAGCGTACGTCCGTGCCCGTCCTCGAGCTGCGGCACCGAGCCGCTCACGGAGGAACGAGTCGGCCATGAGCCGGTCGAGGGCCTCCGCGTACCCGTCCACGCCCGCGTCCAGAGGCACCAGGACACCGTTCGTCTCGTCGATGATCTCCGCGGGCCCGTGGGGACAGTCGGTGGAGATCACGGGGACGCCGCAGTGCATGGCCTCGACGATCGTCATGCCGAAGGACTCCATGTCGGAGGAGACGGCGGCGATGGCGCCCTTCGCCCACTCGGCCTCGATCGGGGAGACCGGCCCCATGAGGAACGCGCGGTCGTACAGGCCGAGTTCGTCGATCCGGCGGCGCAGGGCGGGGCGTTCCGGGCCTCGCCCGTAGAGGCGCAGCGACCAGGTGGGGTGGGTGGCGGCGATCTTCGCGAAGGCGTCGATGAGCCGGTCGTAGCGTTTGACGGCGACGAGCCGGCCTGCGGCGACGATGACGTTCGAGCGCAGGTCCGAGGGCTCGACGGCGGGTTGGGGGACGCTGTTGGGAATGCAGAGGATGCGGGCCGGTACGTCCGGCAGCGCCCGGCGGTACTGTGCGGCGTCGGCGCCGGACACGGTCACGAAGGCGTCCAGTTGGGCGATCGCCTTGTTCTGGTGCGCACGTAACGTGGGGTTGTGGGCGTCCAGGCTCAGGTGCTCCTGGCCAATTCGCAGGTACCGGTTCTGGCCGTCGCGGGCGAGGTAGCCGTTGAGGTCGGGGCGGGTGGCGATCACCACGTCGGCGTCCGTCCCGCGCAGCCACTCACCGATGCGTTCGTCCTGCAAGGCGGAGTAGGGCAGGCGCGCGGAGTTCGCGGCGGCGCCGGTGTCCGGGAACATCGTGCACGGTTGAGCGGTGAGCGGGTGGCCGCCTTCGTAGGCGGGGCTTTCCGCGCGCATGTCGATGAGCGGGGTCAGCGTCACCCGTTCATCGAGGACGAGTTCAGTTCGGTCGCTGACCTGGTGGACGGTCACGACCTCGACGTCGTGCCGGTCGGCGAGTGCGCGCGACAGATTGACGGTGGCGCGGATCGTCCCCCCGATGCCGTAGGCATTGTTGATCAAAAACGCGATCTTCACTCTGTTTACTTCCCCCGGCGCAGCCACCCCGGTCAGGGGCGTGCGCCATCAGCCCTGCGTGGGAGTGCGCGCCGCGCAGGACGTGTTCCGGTCGCTTGTCCTCTGCCAGCCGTGCCGCGTACGGATGCGTGCCGTACGCATGGATCGCACAAGGTCACGACGCTGCGGATTTGCCGCGCGACGTGCGGTATTTCGTGGCGAAGGTGGCCATGGAACGCGCCCCCCGCGGTTCCGTCGGCATGTGAATACCTTCATTCAAATCCACAGGGTGTTCACATGTCCAGTACGACGTAACGGGTGAATGCACCAGATTCAGGGCATGTCACCCCACCCAGCAGCCCCGCTTTCACCCAGCGAGGGCTGCAATCATGGAGAAACAGTGAAGATCCGGAAGCCCTCCGTCAGGGTTGCCCAGCAATGCATGACGGACGCATAACAGATCCCTGAAATGTTATTCAGCGGAGATATCCAACTAGGCTGAATATCCTGCGCGAGAGCGCAGTGCTCCTATGACTAAAGAGTTGGTGAGGTCCTCGAGGCACGGCCGGCCGAGGAAGCCGACTTGGCGCGGCGCCGCGTCGGTGACGAATGCGGGGAGCGGTCTGCCCACGGGCACACGGTCGACCTCGTCAGGTTGACCCCTCAGGATTCCACCCGACGATTGCTCTGCATGTGGCTCTGCACGACCCAACCCGCGTTCTGCGCGAGGTCGAAGCGAAGCGGCGCATACTGGCCCGCCCCGCCCCTGCCCCCTGGCCGTGCGTCGGGGAGCCCCCGAGTCACCCCGGCAATGGCAGCCCGGAAACTGCACCGGGCCAGGGGCTGTAACCAGCAGGGTTCAGACCCCGGGTCCCCCCACGTTCTGGTTCCTGGCGTTCAACCCGCCGAGGCCCTGCGCCAACCCCTGCTCAGCCGCCCCGCGCTCCAGCGCGCCGCGCTCCCCCGCGCCCCCTCGGCGCCGCAGTACGAGCCAGCACGCTCCCATCGCAGCCGCGGCCACGACCAGCACAGCAACAATGACCATCACGCGTCCCCCAGTCCTCATCGGTACGGCGGCGCCGTCACACGGCCCGCCTTGATCCACAGTGTCGCCGAACACACGGTTCTAGGAAAAGCGGACATGCCGCAGGCCGGTGTCAACTACGGGAGGGCCGCGCCTGATTGCGCACGTGGAAGCGGAGCATCGTGACGGCGCCCGACTGGGTGTTGGCGAAAGGCTCCAGGTCGATCCTGCCGAGGCTCGGGGGCGAGAAGCGGACGCCGTCGCCGAGCAACACCGGCAGGACGTACACCAGGACCTCGTCGACGAGCCCGCGCCGCAGGCACTGGGCAGCCACATCGGCACCAAGGATCTCCACGTTCTTGCCGCCCGCGGCGTCGCGTGCCGTGGCGACGGCTTCCTCGATGCCACACGTGAGGAACGTGACGGCGGGGTCAGGCTCGTCGGGCGGCTCGTGAGTGAGGACGAACTGCGCTCCCCCGTCGTAGGCGGCGTCCTGCTCGGCCATCCGCTTGGCGACCTCATATGTGCCCCGGCCGACGAGCATGGCACCCGTGGCCGCCATGACCTCGGGGAACGCGTCCGCAGTCAGATACTCGAAGATCCAGTCCATCGCGTGGTCAGGACCGGCGATGAACCCGTCCAGCGACATCGCCCTGTTCACGACCACTTTGCCGGTGCCGGTGCTCACATCGCTCATGCGTCTTCTCCGTGGATTGTGGAGGTCCGAGGTCAAATCCCCGGCACGGTCGCCGCGCACGGGGGCGGCGCGCACTTGCTTGGAGTGCACTCCAAGGTCCTAGCGTCTCGACAGCTGAACCGAAACACCCAACGCGTCGACGCATCGTCCCGCACGACCAACTGGACAGGTTGCAAATGGTAGACAACCAATTCACCACGCATACGGAACTCTTCGATCTGCGAGGAAAGCGCGCACTCGTCACCGGTGGCACCCGAGGCATCGGCATGATGATCGCGCGGGGCCTTCTCCAGGCGGGCGTCCGCGTGGTCATCAGCTCACGCAACGCAGAGGCGTGCGCTGAGGCGCAGGAACATCTGTCCAAGTTCGGTGACGTACGGGCCATCCCCGCCGACCTGTCCCGCCACGACGAGTGTCGGCGCCTGTCCGACCTCGTCACCGCCGACTCGGAGCGCCTCGACATCCTCGTCAACAACGCGGGCACGATGTGGGACGAGCCGCTGGAGACGTTCCCGGACGCGGCCTGGGACTCGGTTGTCAACCTCAACCTGAAGTCGCCGTTCTGGCTGGTCCAGGCGCTGCTGCCCGCACTTCGCAGGGCCGGCACCGCCGACGATCCCTCGCGGATCATCAACATCGGCAGCATCGCCGCCATCCACATCCCCCAGCGGCCCAACTACTCGTACTCCAGCAGCAAGGCCGCACTGCATCAACTCACCCGAGTGCTCGCCAAGGAACTGGGACCGCAGCACGTCACCGTGAACGCCGTGGCACCGGGACCGTTCCCCTCGGCGATGATGGCTGAGACCCTCGACGAGTTGGGCGAGGCGATCGCGGCGTCGGCCCCACTGCGCCGGATCGGCCGCGACGACGACATGGCGGGTGTCGCCGTGTTCCTCGCCAGCCGGGCAGGTGCATACCTGACAGGCACCGTGATCCCCGTGGACGGCGGCATCGCCACCACCGCGTAGGCCGCCCCGACCGCCGAAGCCCAATAGGGAGGAGCCGCGTGCGGTCGAGTGCGGGATCAACCGTCTCAAGCGGACCCCACCCGTCCCCGTGGCGTGCCCGGCGCGAGTCCGCCCAGTAGCGCCGTGAGCGTGAAGTCGAAGCGCTCGTGGGGGTCACCGGAGGTGAGCTCGTCGATGTGGGCGACGGTGCTCGGGAACGTATCGCCGGGCAGCATCCGGTACCGCTCCACCAGCGCGTCGCGGTCCAGGACGCGCTGGTCGGCCCCGCTCGCGGGGTCGTGCCGCAGCGACACCTCGAAGCAGTAGGCCGAGACGTAGAGGAACGCGGCGTCGATCGCCCATGCCGCGGACTGCGGCGGCACCCCCGCCGCCAGCAGAATGGTCAGCATGCCTTCGCTCAGCCGCAGAGCGTCCAGGCTGTTCGGGGCGGCGGCCAGCGCCGCCCGCGAGATGCCGGGGTAGCGCAGGTACTCGTCGCGCAGCTCCCGGCAGATGTCGAGCATCTGCTCGGTCCACCGCGCGGGGTCGGGCTCCGGCACCGTGACCCTGGCGCAGACCTCGCTGATCATCAGCTCGTCCAGCTCCGCCTTGTTGCGTACGTGTGCGTACAACGACGCCGGACCGGTCTGCAGCGCGGCGGCCACCCGGCGCATCGTCAGGGCATCGAAGCCCTCGGACTCGACGAGGCCGAACGCCGCGTCCATGATCCGCGCGACCGTGATCGGAGCCTTTCCGGATCGGGACGCGGTCCTGCCCGACTCGCCCAGCGCCGCGATCTTCGCCGCCCACTCGTCGTGCGTCTCCGCGCGATCCGAAGCCCGTCCGTTGCCCATGACCCCAGCATAGCTTGACCCGAACAGTGTTCCTCTGTAGAACGGTGTTCGCGTGACGAACAGTGTTCGTCCGTCGCATCGCGCTCCTGCTGAGAGGGATCTCATGTCTTCCCCACCTGTCGCCCCGCCCCGCCCCTTCCGTTCCCTGCGCGAGGCGTGGATGGCCCTGACCGGGCTCTCGGCGGCCTTCCTCTTCGAGATGATGAGCAACACCGTCCTCAACGTCGCCCTCCCCACGATCGGCCGCGACCTGGCGGCCCCGACGGCCGCCCTGCAGTGGGTCACCAACGGCTACTCGGTCGTGTTCGGTGCGCTGATGCTCGTGTTCGGCGTGATCGCCGACCGGCTCGGCCGTCGCCGGGTGATGCTCGTCGGGCTGGCCCTGCTCGGCGGAGCGAGCCTTGCGTCGGTGGCCGTCACCAGCACCGGCGAGCTGATCGCCGTCCGTGCCGTGATGGGCCTCGCCGCCGCGATGACCACGCCGATGACCATGGCGATGGCGTTCCGGTTGTTCGATACGGAGGGCCTGCGGGTCCGGGCCATCACCCTGATCTCCACCGTGGGCATGGTCGGGCTCGCGATCGGGCCGACCGTGGGCGGCTTCGTGCTCTCCTTCGCCCCGTGGCAGGTCCTGCTGCTGGTCAACGTACCGATCGTGGCGCTCGCGATCATCGGTATCCGCGTCGGCGTACCGGCCGACGACCCGGCCGACCTGCACCGCGCGCCCGCGGACCTGACCGGCGGCGCACTCGGCACGGCGACGATCGTGCTCGCGCTCGTCGCACCCACCCTCTTCGCGGACTCGGGGGCCGGCTCGTGGGCGCCGTGGGCCGCCGCCGCGGGGTTCGCCGTGGCGGCGGTCCTGTTCGTCGTACGCGAGCGCTCGACCCGGCACCCCCTGCTCGACCTCGCACTCGTCGCTCGGCCACGGGTCTCCGGCGGCCTCGCCTACAAGGCGGCGTCAGGACTCGCGAACGCCGGTCTCGCCTACCTGGTGACGCTGCAACTGCAGCTGGACTGGGGCTGGTCGCCCGCGCTCGCGTCCGTCGGCATGCTGCCTCAGGTCGTCGTACTGATCGCGGGCGGCCCATTCGTCCACCGGTTCGTCGAACGGGCCGGCATCGACCGGGCCGCCTGGCTCAGCGCGGGCTCGGTCGTGGCCGGTCTCGCGGTCTATACGCTCTCCGGCCGCCTCGGCTACCCGTGGGTGGCGGCCGCGCTGGTCCTCGTGGCCGCCGGTATGCGGGTCGTCGGCGCCGCGGCCGGCGTGAACGTGCTCAACGGCCTGCCCCGCAACCGCACGTCCACGGGGGCCGCGCTGGTCGACACCGCCGCCGAGGTCACCGCCGCGGTCGGAGTCGCCGTGGTCGGCACGGTGCTCGCCGCGGTGTTCGTCGGGAACGTCACCGCGGGGAACTGGAGCCCTGAGCAGACCGAGCAGTTCCGGGAAGCGGTCACCGTCTCCGGAACCGTGCTCACCCTCGTGTCCGCGGGCCTGGTCGGCTGGGCGATCCGACGCACACGGCCAGCCGTCGAAGCGAGCGGCGAGCAGCAAGCCGGGGCCCCTTCAGCGGAACCCTCAGAACCCGCGAAACCCTCAGAACCCGGGGAACGCGCAGAAGCCACAGAAGCCACAGAGCCCGCAGAGCCCGCAGAAGCCACAGAAGCCTCCGCGACCCGGACGACCTGACACGAGCGCGCGGCAAGCTCGGCAGCAGCTCCTGGGAGCACCGGGGATCCCTGCCCTCACCGCCCCCCACCCGCCCCCCTCTGCCGCACCACAGCCACCCTCCGATACACCTCGACCGCCTCCGCCCCCCGCCCCAGCTGTTCCAGGCAGTGGGCCTCGTCGTTGTGGCTGGCGAGGGTGTCGGGGTGGTCGGGGCCCAGCACCCGTTCGCGGGACGTGGCCACCCTGCGGTACTCCGCGAGCGCGTCGGTCCAGCGGCCGAGCCAGCCTAGGCCGACCGCGACCTCGCGGCGGCTGACGAGGGTGTCGGGGTGGTCGGGGCCCAGCACCCGTTCGCGGATGGCGCACACGTCGCGGGCCTCCGCGAGCGCCTCCTCCCAGCGGCCGAGCCGCCCCAGGTTCACGCCGAGCCCGTGGCGGGCCCTGAGCGTCTCGGGGTCGGCGGGGCCGTTGACGCGGGTGCGGTCGTCGATGAGGTGGCGGTAGAGGTCGAGGGCCTCGTTGCTGCGGCCGAGCCGGCCCAGGCTGATGCCGACCTCGTAGCGGGCGGTGAGCGTGTCGGGGTGGTCGGGCCCCAGCGCCCGTACGCGGGCGTCGGCGACCTCCCGGTAGGTTTGGAGAGCCTCCGTCCAGCGACCCAACTGGCCGAGTGCGTAGGCGACTTCGTAGCGTGTGACCAGCGTGTCGGGGTGCGCCGGGCCGAGGACACGCGCGCGGGCCGCGGCCACTTCCTCGGCGAGCCGGTAGGAGTCCTCCAGGCGGCCGAGGCGGCTCAGGTTGTACGCGAGGTTGTGGCGGCAGCGCAGCGTGTCCGGATGGTCGGTGCCCGCCGTGCGCTCGCGGACGGCGAGCACCGAGGTGTACGTCTGGTGGGCCTCGAAGTGCCGTCCGAGCTGGCCCAGCACGTACGCCATCTCCTGGCGCGCGGCGAGCGTCTCCGGGTGTTCGGGGCCGAGCGTGCGCTCCCTGCCCTGCGCGACGCGCGTGTACTCGCGCAGGGCGTCGGAGGCGCGGCCGGTGCGGCTGAGCGTGAAGCCGACCTCGTACCGGCTGGCGAGGGTATCGGGGTGGTCGGGGCCCAGGGCGTGCTCGCGTTCGGCGGCGACCGAGCGGTGCACCTCGCCCGCCTCCGCCCAGCGGCCGAGCCGGCCGAGGCTGAGTCCGGCGTTGTGGCGGTTGGTGAGGGTGGCCACCAGCTCGGGCGGGGGTGTGGGGCGCTCGGTGGGCCGGGGGTCCGCGGCGCGGCGCGCGTCGATGCGCGGGATCCACTCGCCGGTCAGGCCCGCGGCCGCGTCGGGCGGAGTGGTGCGCAGCACGGCTGCGCCGCCGGCCTTGTGCCCGGTGGTCATGCCCCGGGTCCAGGAGGGCAGGCGCGCCCCGTGGCCGGGCAGCGGTTCGGCGCGGCGGACGGGTGGCGTCGCGACCGTGGGGACGTAGGTGATCGAGGTGCGTCCCGCCGCGATGCGGCGGCCCAGCTCCCGCGCGTCGTGCGGTCGCCCCTTGGGCTCCTTGGCGAGCAGGTCGAGGACGATGCGGTCGAAGTACGCGGGCAGTTCGTCGCGGTGTCTGCGGGGCGGCTCGGGTGTCGTGTCGCGGTGGCCGACCAGGACCGCCCAGGCGTCCTCCATGTCGAAGGGCGGGGCGCCGGTGGCGATCTCGTACAGCACGCATCCGAAGGAGTAGAGGTCGCTGCGCTGGTCGACGGGGTCGCCGCTGATCTGCTCGGGCGACATGTAGTGCGGGGTGCCCATCGCGATGCCCGTGCCGGTCAGGCGGGAGGTGAAGCCGATGTCGGCGCCGAGGCGGGCGATGCCGAAGTCGCAGATCTTCACCGTGCCGTCGGCGAGCCGCATGATGTTCGCGGGCTTCAGGTCGCGGTGCACGATGCCCTGTTCGTGGGTGTACGCGAGGGCGCCCGCGACCTGGTCGGCGATGTCCACGACGTCCTCGACGGGCAGGGGGTGCTGTTTGTTGTCCTCCATGAGCTGGCTGAGGTTGCGTCCGTCGAGGAGTTCCATCACCAGGTACAGGACGCCGTCGTGCTCGCCGAAGTCGTGGACGACGGTGACGCCCCGGTGCTGGAGCGCGGCCGCGACGCGTGCCTCACGCCGGAACCGCTCGCGCAGCACGCCCGTGAACGCCTGGTCGTGCTGGGGTCCCATCGGCTTGAGGCATTTGACCGCGACCTGGCGGCCCAGCGACTCGTCGCGGGCCCGCCAGACCTCGCCCATGCCGCCGCGCCCGATCAGATCCAGGAGCCGGTAGCGGCTCTGGATCAGCCTGGTGTCCGCCATCTCGTGTTGTCGCCCCCGTTGCCTCGCCGCGCCCTCCCCGCCCCGTCCAGTATGGCGTTCCGTCTGTCGAGTTTGTACGGGGCCGGGCGGGTGCCGGGGCCGAGCCGGGCCACGGCACGCAGGATGTGTTTGGGCGGGAGTTGCCAGCGCACACGGTTGGGGACGGCGCGCAGGAGGGTGCCGGTGAGGGCGAGGCGGCGGGTCACGGTGGCGGGTGGCGGGGCCGCTCTGCCGTACAGCTCGTGGGCGTACGGCGGCAGGGAGGCGTACGCCAGGTTCGCCACACGCCTCCACAGCAGTTCGCGCGCCGGAACGAGCAGGGCGTGCGTCGGCGGGCGCTGGAGGAAGTCGTCGACGGCGCGCGCGTCGGACCCGGCGGCGAGCCGCGGCCGCACCTCCTCGAAGTACGCGGCGAGTTCACGCGTCGATGCCGGTACGTCGACGGGGTCGAGGCCCACGAGGCGGGCGCTCTGCCGGTGCTCGTCGACGTACCGGTCGGCCAGCGCGTCGGTGAGGCGGAAGCCCGAGCGGCGTACGACGTGGAGGTAGGAGTCGATCTCCGCGCAGTGCACCCAGAGCAGCAGCTCCGGCTCGTCGACGCCGTACCGCTCCCCCGTCTCGGGGTCGGTGGCCCCGAGCTTGGTGTGGATCTTCCGCACCCGGGCGCCCGCCTTCTCGGCCACCTCGGTCGTCCCGTAGGTGGTCGTGCCCACGAAGTTGGCGGTACGCATGAGACGGCCCCAGGCGTCCTTGCGGAAGTCGGAGTTCTCCATGACGCCGCGGACGGCGCGGGGGTGCAGGGCCTGGAGGTAGAGGGCCCTGATCCCGGCGACCCACATCATCGGGTCGGCGTGCGCCTGCCAGGTCACGGACGCCGGCCCGAAGAGCCCGGGATCAGGGCCGGGTACGGATATGGGGGTGGGCGTGGACAGGGATGCGGGTGTGGATGTGGGCGCCTGGGTGCGCTCCGGCATGGTGGGACCAACTCCTGACGGGTGACGTCCTGACCGTCAAGTGTGGCCACGTTCCGTCAGGAATGGCCAGGTCCTCTCACTCTCTGCCCGGCGGCGGGTCCGTCGACCCCCTCGGCCTGAGGGCCGGCGTCGGCCGACGGGCTGAGAGCTGGGCAGTGGAATGGGGTGCCGTCGACGCCGGAAGCGGACGTGTCGGACCGAGGTAGCGTTCCGGCATGACGTCGACGCCGCCCCGTTTTCCGCCGTATCCGATACGTGGCGTCCGTGTGCTGCACAAGAAGGAGAACTGCGCCCCGCACTTCGCGGAGATCGAGGTGGACTTCGAACCCGCGGCCGACGGCTTCGCCTTCGGGGTGGACCCAGGCCTGAAGGTGGCGTACGAACCGGCCGATGACCTGCCACGCTTCTTCGCCGCTGCCGCCGCGGGCGTCGAGGAATTCCTGAGCGCACCCGAGTGCGGAGTCGTCCTCGCCACGCGTGTGGTGCTGCGGCGGGCGCGCGCGGATACGTTCGGCTCTCACGAACTGGCCTTCAAGATAGCGGGCTATCTCGCCGCGCGCCGAGCGACGGAGATCCTGACGACCACAGGACCACCAGGCAACTAGGCAACTAGGGCCAGATGCGGGGTAGTTGAAATTCCTGCGCAGGTCGGGTCGAGGGGCCCGTCCGCTACGGAAGAACGGGGTGCTGTGATGAGTCCTGCTGACGCGGACACAGTGCTGGCGCGCGGGAGCAGCCTGGACAGCCCGGGCGACTGGGCCATGGTGATCGGGATCCTCGCGCTCTATCTGGCGGTGGGCTTCGGCCTCGAGTATCGGGCGAAACGGCGCCGGGGTGCGCAGCGGCCGGTGAAGGCGGCGGCGAAGGGGCTGTTCGCGGAGCGGGACGGCAGCGCCGGCGCCGACCCGCAGCAGTACCTCGCGAGTCGCATGGTGATGCTGGTGGGCGCGTTGGCGACGGGCGGGGCCGGCTTCCTCACGCGCGGCGCGCCGACCGCCGTGCAGGCCCTGGTGATGGTTGCGGTGGCAGTCGTGGCGATCTCCGCGTGGGCGTACTTCGACTACCGCACGGAGCCGCGGGAGGAGTCATGACCCGCATCCCCGCTGCGCCTGTGCCGCACGCGCGGCTGGGCAGCGCCACACGACCGGCCACGGGGGTTGGTTGGGGCGGAGGCTGAGGCCGGGGCTAGGGCTGAGGCTGGAGCTGGGGCATCACTCGGCCCCGTCCGGGCCGGGGGTGTCACGTCCCAGTCCCCGGCGGATCGCGATCTCCACGGGTGAGTACGCCTTGTCGGCCCGCTCCAGTTCGTACGGGGCGGCCGGCAGCAGCGGGGGCTGGGCCATGAAGCGGGGCCGCGTGCCGTGGTGCGGTTGCGCCGCGTGCACCAGGAACGGATGGCACAGGAAGACGTCGCCCGGTGCCCCGGTGGCCAGGGCGATGGGCCGGTGGTCGGACGCCGCAACCAAATCGGGCGCGAGTGTCAGCCCACTGGCCCCGTCCTCCCCGTACCTCTCCAAGACGTTCGGTACGTCGAGGTGGGAACCGACCCGGATGCGGGTCGGGGCGTCCTCCTCACCTACCTCGCTGAACAGGAACAGCATCAGCAGCGCCCGGCCCCGGGAGCGGAGATTCGTGAAGTACCAACTCTCTCCCTCGGGGAGATAGCTGCCCTCGATGTGCCAGCCGGCGTCGTCCGGCTCGTCCTCGTGGGGGAAGCGCAGCGGGAACGTACCCAGTGAGTAGCGCGGCTCCCAGCGCCCCGCGCCGACGAGCAGGTCGTACGCGTGCTGCAGGTACGGCGAATTGGGCGCCGCGGCGAACGGGCCCTGCGCCATGCCGCCCACCCAGTGCACGGGCTGCGTCCATGTCGACGGGTCGTCCGGGTCGCAGCCCGTCTCCCGCCACAGCAGCCGCGCGCAGTCCGCAGCCACGCGCGGCGCGACGGCACCTTCCACCTTCACGAAGCCGTCGCGGAGAAACCGGGATACCAAGGTCGTGTCGTCCATGCCCCCATCGTGCGGCGCCGCGGCCCCCGGCCACCCGACACTTTCCGCACCGCTTCTGTCGGGTGGCAGGGGCGTCCACGGAGGCGGCGTCGCTGCGCAGGACCCTCAGCGCAGTCCGGCGAAGAGATCGTCCTCGGGGACGGGCGCGTCCGTGGCGTCCTGGACGCGGACGAAGGTTTCCAGGCCCATGAGCTCGCCGAACCTCTCCTTGCCCATCCTGAGGAAGAAGATGTTCTCGCCCTGACTGGCGTGCGCGGCCAGCGCGTCGAACTTCTGACCGCTGAACGCGGTCGTGTCCACCCATGTGGTGATCTCGTCGTCGGGCAGGCCGATCTCGGCCAGCGCGGCGGCCTCGGCAGGGTCCGGCTCCGGCATGTCCTCGCCGAATTCGCGCATGATCTCCCCGAACTGCTGCATCGCGGAGCGGGGCATCGCCGTCCAGTAGACCTTGGGTGTCAGGTCGGTCATCTCGAGCGCCGCCATCGTGATGCGGTTGGCCTGGATGTGGTCGGGGTGGCCGTAGAAGCCGTTCTCGTCGTAGGTGACGACCACGTCGGGCCGGTAGCGACGCATGAGGTCCGCGAGCCGGGTGGCGCCTTCCTCGACGGGGGTCCGCCAGAAGGACCCCGGAGCGTCGTTGCTGGACCAGCCCATCATCCCGGAGTCGGCGTAGTCCAACATCTCGAGGTCGCTGATCTTCAGGGCCTCGCAGCTCGCCACGAGCTCCTGCCGACGCATCGCGGCGACGGCCGCGGGATCGTGGCCCGGGTCGCCCGGCTTCACACCCCCGGGCCCGTCGCCGCAACCGCCGTCGGTACAGGTCACCAGAACCGTACGAATCCCCTCGGCCGCATAGCGCGCGAGGACCCCTCCGGTTCCGGTGGCCTCGTCGTCGGGGTGGGCGTGCACCGCCATGAGCGTCAAGGGCCGGTCAGCCATGAATCAGTCCTCCAACAGAAAGTGAACAAGGTTCGACATGAGGGAACGGGTGGAGCACCACGCTCCCGAGAAAGCCTGGCTCCCCTCTCGATCAACAGCGTCGGCCGCGCCGGTTGTTCCCGCGCACCCGAACGGTTCACCGCGTCCTTCGCCAGCGGGGTGAGGCCTTGGGTGCCGGGGCTTGGGTACAGGGACCTGGGTGCAGGACTTGGGTGCCGGACAGTCCCGCGACCAATGCGACGGACAGTGTCCCGACCCATCCAAAACCCCTCGCCCGTCCAAAACTCCTTGCCCGCAGGCTCTCCCCCGCGGACATGAGCCCGTATTCTTCACTGACCACACATGAGTTGCTTGCGTTACATGTGGGCAGCCAGTCTCGAGAGAGACACTCTCGAACGCGCCCCACGTCCGCGTGCTCGACCCCGAGCACACCCACCATCCGCACGATTCCTCACCGCTCGGTCCCCCACCCGCTCGGTCCTCCTCCCCGCACACCTACGTCCCCACACGAAGAGGTCACCTCAATGACAGACGCTCAGCCGGAAACCCCCGGAGTGCAGGCTCAGTACGCCGCCCGAGTCGCCGCGGACCTGGAGACCAACCGCAAGGAACAAGAGCGCATCGGAGCCGAGGTCGCGGCGCTGCAGGAGCAGTTGCAGGCACTCGAGAACGACCACGCGGTGCTGCTGAGCATGCAGCAGGCGCTGGGCTCTCCCGGCCCTGCGACAGGCAAGACCAAGCAGCAGCCCTCCCGCCCGCAGAAGGCGGTCCCGGCCCCCCGGACAAGCAATAGCAACTCCCGTCCGACCCGGTCGAAGAAGGCCGTAGCAACCAAGGACAAGCCGACGCCGAACGCGCCGAAGGCCGAGGCGGAGACGCAGACGAAGCCGTCTCCCTCACCCAAGGCTGGGCCGACCCTCGTCGAACTGATCGACGACCACCTCGTCCAGCAGAACGAACCGCGCTCGGCCGCCGAAATCACCACCGCACTCGCCCAGGCTCTCCCCGACCGCACCGTCAAGACGACCGTCGTGCGCACCACGGTGGAGGGCTTGGTGGCCAAGGGCCGCGTGCAACGCACCAAGCAGGGCTCGTCGGTCTTCTACACCTCGGCGACCCCGACGGAACAGTCCGCCGCACCCCAGCCGGAGACCTCCTCCGCCAACTGAACTGCGCAACAACACGCTTACGCCCCCGGCTCGCGATCCTGAGCTGGGGGCGGGGTTGTTGCGAGGCGGCTAGCTCACGGGCAGTAGAACCGGAGGGAGGAGAGCCTGTCGTTGTTGTACGACTGCGAGGTCCCGAAGCCGTAGTCGGCCTTCCGGCCCCAACTCCAGGACGACGCGAAGTCCAGGTCGGACGGGTGCATCTCTCCGTTGGGGTCGTCCCAGAACTCTATCTGGCACTGCGAGTTGTTCAGCCAGGACGAAGTCTGGTTGTCGGCCAACTCCCCGTTCAGGAAATGGGTGTTCGTGAGTCTCACGATCTTGGTGTTACCGCCCGCCGACGGGGGCGTCACGATGACCTTCGAACCCGTTCCGCCACCGTTCTGATAGAGGCACAGCGCCCATGCGGGGCAGCCGTCGTACGGTGCGTTGGCCGCGGAGGCGGGCGCCGCGGCGAAGAGCAGCGCCGCACCGGCAACTGCGCTCGCCGCTGCAGCCGCAGCGGTCTTCAGCCTGAACGAGTTGAGAGTCATGGAGTTCCACTTTCCAGTCGAAGCGGGGAGCCACTACGTGTGAATACGTGTCACACGTTAGCAGTAGATACGTGTGAACTGACGTGACTCCGCACATGTGGACGGCGGACACAACTGCGTTGCCACGGCTGGCGCGACAACTAGGGCGTGTCTCTTCGATCAGGTAGCGCGTTCTTCTGACCATGACGTCGGGGGATCTGGCTGACGCAGAGTGGGCCGTGCTGCAGCCGTTGTTGCCGCTGAGCAACAGACGGGTGTGGTCGGTGGGCGGGAGAGTAATGGTCAAGAGCTGTGGATCGGTGGGCGGAGCGAGGGTGAGGTGCCCTTGTGCTGTCGTGGTTCCATCGATGGTTCGGTGAGTGCCGAACCGTCCGGCCGGTAGCGTGCCGAGTCCTGTGCGGGAGATGCCCGCGCTGGTGAACGCCGGAGGCGACCCTATGTCGGAGACAGATCTGAAGCAGCAGCTCGCCGAGCGATTCCGCGAAGTCAACGGCGACCATCCGATGACCGATACCGATGACGCATACGTCAGCGCGCAGTTCGTTGCCCTGGAGGAACTGTGCGCAATTCGTGGCCGCGATGCCGATGCGGTCCGCCGGCTGATGCTGGGGCAGCATCTGCCGCTTCCGGGATATCTGCGCTCCGACGGTGCCGAGATGGTGCCGGCCGACCTGTTCGCTCTCGCTGACGAAGCTGGCGGCGTAGAGCTGCTCGAAGCGTGGTTCACCGCTCACTGGGCCGACCCGATCACCGGGAAGGCGGAGTGGAATGCGTATCTCAGCGGACAGTACGTGTGCCTGCACTCGGTGACCCCGGCCGCCATTCAGCGCAAAGATTGCCTGACGACCGCGATCAGCGCCGCAGCGAACGAGCCGGATGCCGGTTCAGCACGGTGGTCTGAGCGGCTGCACGCACTGGTCGACGAACTCGACACGCTGGAACCGGCGTTCACGGCCTACGACCGTCTTCGGTTCGGCGGACCCACGTCCCGGGACACCTGCATCGACGCCCCGCGCGCCCGCTTCCCGCGCCCGTGACCCCGATCCATGGGTGGCTTTCTGCGGATTGGTTGCAACGCGTCGCGGAGGACGCGATCGCCGTCGATCCGTTCGACCAAATGACGAAGGACCACCGCTACATCTACTCAAACACGGGAGCCGTGGGCATCGTGGACCGCCCGAACCAGGGCGCACTCAAGGACAAGCTCTTCGCGTCGGTGCGAGTCACCCATGACGACGCAACCGAATCCGACATGCATAAACTCATCACCGCCTACACCGAATCGGCCGCCTCACCGAAGGAGTGCACGGGCAAGGGGCGGCAGACGGCGCGCAAGGGCGCGTAGTGCCTGTGGCCTCGCCACCAACGACTTCCTGCACCAGCAGTCGGAACGTCCCCACTGCGGATCTAGGAATGGCGCTTCAGCAGCAAGGTCTGAGCCAATCGCGCACGCAGCGGGAACCCACCGACTGTGCCAGGCGTGATGAAACACATGCCGAGCACCGAACGCACCCGCAGACGATTCAAGGCGAAAACTCGAAAGCCGCCGGCAGCCCTCCAGCGTCCCGAACCCGGGCGCGGAACACCGGTCCTCGTCAATCTGCTGCTCGGCATCCCCCGGCCTGCTGCCGCTCTTTCTGGCCATCAAGTCCGCGACCACTTACAGCGGTTGCGGCTCCCTGGCCGCCCCGACGGCAAATACGACCCCGGACTGCCCGGACACGGATACCGGGTTCGTGATCTGGTGTGGCGCTGCCGTGCTCGGCGGCATGATGCTGCTGGCGATCCTTACGGCGAACGTCTTCGTGCCGATCGCGTACCGGTGGCGGATCCGCCGATGGCTTGCCGCATCCCTGGTGCTGCCCGCCCCGCAGGCCGTCATCGGCACCATCTGCCTTTGGAAAGCGAGTTGAACAGGCCACATGGTTCCGTCGCCGACTCGGACCACCTCTTCTGGAGTCGTGACAGCCCTCCAGACGAGGTCTTGCAGGTGGACCAGTCCCGCCCCCGGCCGGGAGTAGTACTTCCGCGATCCTTCAGGCTGACACGGCAACCACTATTCGTCACCAGTCAAGGCAGTGACGATTCTCGATCGGCGGCCCATGTCACCGCCGTCTCACACCGTGATGGTCTTGTACTCGGTGTAGGTTCCGAGGCCCACCGCCCCGTACTCCCGGCCGATACCGCTCGCCTTGAAGCCGCCGAACGGACCGTCGAAGCCGATGGAGGCGCCGTTCACCGTGACCGTGCCGGTGCGGATGCGGCGGGCGACCGACAGCGCGTGCTTCTCGTCGGAGGACCAGATGCCGCCGGAGAGGCCGTACTCGGAGTCGTTGGCGATACGGACGGCGTCGTCCTCGTCCTCGTATGCGATGACGACCAGGACCGGACCGAAGATCTCCTCCTGTGCGATGCGCATGGAGTTGTCGACGTCGGCGAAGACCGTAGGGGTCACGTAGTTGCCCCCTTCCAGGCCCTCGGGGAGCCGCGGCCCACCGGTGACCAGGCGGGCACCCTCCTCGATGCCGAGCCGGATGTAGTCCCGTACGCGCTCCTGCTGGGCGGGGCTGATCATGGGGCCGATGAAGGTATCGGGATCGTTCGGGTCGCCGACCTGGAGCGACTCGACCAGTTTCGCCACCGCGGCCACGACCTCGTCGTAACGGCTGCGCGGCGCCAGGATCCTGGTCTGGGCGATGCACGACTGGCCGTTGTTGAGCAGGGAGCCGAACTTGACGCCCGCCACTGCCTGTTCGATGTCGGCATCGGGGAGGATGATCGTCGCGGACTTGCCGCCCAGCTCCAGGCTGACCCGCTTGAGCTGCTCGCCCGCGATCGAGGCGATACGGCGGCCCGCCCGCGTGGAACCGGTGAAGGCGATCTTGTCGACGTCCTCGTGCGACACCAAGTACTCGCTGGTCGCACGGTCCGCCGGCAGCACGCTGATGACCCCATCGGGCAGTCCCGACCGATCGAGGAGCTCGGCGAGGAAGCCCATGCTCAGCGAGTTCTCCGGGGACACCTTGAGGACGACGGAGTTGCCCGCCAACAGGGCCGGGATGATTTTCGAAGTGGCGGAGGAGAACGGCGAGTTCCAAGGGATCACCGCTGCCACGACGCCGACCGCCTCACGGCGCACCACGCTGCGCGCCGGGGGCGCGGGGGCGGTGGGAACGAGATTCTCCTCCCAGCCGAACTCCTCCGCCGCCTTCAGGTAGGCGTTCGCCTGGCGGCTCAGGCCGGGCTGGCCGGCGCGGGTGAACCAGCCGGCCGAACCGCTTTCCAGCGAGATCAGTTCGGCGACGCGCTCGGCGTTCTCCTCACGGAGCGCGTTGAATCGCCGGAGCGCCGCTATCCGCTCGCGCGGCGGAGTCAGTCGCCACACGCCCGCCTCGAAGGACGCCCGCGCCGCGGACACCGCCCTGTCCATATCCGCCGGCTGCGCCTGAACCGCACGGCCGATCACCGATCGGTCGTGCGGCGAGGCGATGTCGAGAAGCTTCGGGTCGCTCGGCTCGACCCAGTGGCCTCCGATGAAGAGCCGGGTGTAGGTGATCATGTGGCGCCCCTCTTCCCGTGATGTCGGCGGCGCATCGCAGCCAGTTCTAAATGTCACACCAGTGTAGCGCTTGCGCGTGTTAGGTATACATCAAGGTGGCTACAGGCGTCGCGCGCGACGACTTGGAGGTGCGGGCCCAAGGGGGTACGCCTCCCGGTCCCGGGGGCACGGTTTGGGGCGGTTAGTTCAGGGCGTCGTGCAGCGTTTCGACCGCGGACGACGCCACCTGCTGGACCGTGCCGGACTCCTCCCCGATCAGCACGTTGTTGGACCGGCCCGCGCCCTGGTCGAGGGTGCCGCCCTGTGGAGGATTCACCTCGGTCGCGAGGGCGGGGGCCGCCGACGCGACGGACGCGACGGCGAGCGATACGGCTACGAGGGCACGCTTCATGGAATTCATACGCTGCAAACGATCACGCCTCCGCGCCGTCACACGATTCGCAATCAACCGGCCTCGCACCCACCCCCTCGCCGCCACTCCCCGCCCCACGCCACTCTTCCCCTCCCGCGCCGCCACATGGCACACGCGTCACCACCTTGACCGGTGACGCTCCCTGTGCGAGTGTCACCACGCCGAAGCGCACGGTCGGCTCACCGGGCAGGCATGACAGAGGAGTTCACATGTTCGACAGGCGTACCTGCAGCAAGGTCGCGGGGCTGGGCACCGGAGCGGCTGCCGTTTCGCTGGCCGGTACCGGTCTGCAGACCCAGGCGTTCGCCGCGACCGCCTCGCCCCGGCACGGCGAAGGCCCCGGCAGCGGCCCCGGCCACGCCCCCTCCACCACCACGCCCGCCGCGCCCGCCCCGCCCACCGTCGCACCCGGCACCCACACCGAGTTCGCCAGAATGAAGCACGTCAAAGCGGGAGTCCTCGACATCCACTACGCCGAGGCCGGGCCCGCCCACGGCCCGGTCGTCCTGTGCCTGCACGGCTGGCCCTACGACATCCACAGCTTCGTCGACGTCGCCCCGCTCCTCGCCTGCCTCGGCTACCGCGTCATCGTTCCCTACCTGCGCGGACACGGCGGCACCCGGTTCCTCTCCAGCCGAACCCCTCGTACCGCCGAACAGTCCGCCGTCGCCCTCGACATCGTCGCCCTGATGGACGCCCTAAAGATCGATAAGGCAGTGCTCGCCGGGTTCGACTGGGGATCGCGCACCGCCGACATCATCGCCGCCCTGTGGCCCGACCGCGTCAAGGCCCTCGTCTCCGCGAGCGGTTACCTCATCACCGACGTCAAGGCGCAGTTGGAGCCCGCCGCCCCGGGCGTCGAGCACAACTGGTGGTACCAGTGGTACTTCGCCACCGAGCGCGGCAAAAGAACCATGGAGAACGTGGACGACCGCATCGCGTTCTGCCGCTACGTGTGGAGCCTCGTCTCCCCCAACTGGGACTTCGACGACGCCACCTTCGCGCGTACCGCCGAGGCCTTCCGCAACCCGGACTACGCCGCCATCGTCCTCTTCAACTACCGGTGGCGCATCGGCCTCGTCGAGGGGGAACCCCGCTACGACCGCTACGAGAAGCTGCTCGCCGCCCAGCCCTCCATCCACGTCCCCACCATCACCCTCGACGCGGCTCTCGATCCCTTCACTCCGCCCGGCGAGGGTTCGAGCTACCGGAAACACTTCACCGGGCCGTACGAGCACCGCACCGTCGCGGACATCGGGCACAACCTGCCGCAGGAAGCACCCACCGCCTTCGCCCACGCGGTCGTCGACGCCGATCGTCACCTCTAGGCGGACCGTCACCTCCACCCAGAAGCCACGAGGCTGCGGCAGTTATGTACGTGACGTGCACTCCCACGAGGCATTAGCCGCGTCAGCCGCACCAAACGTGACTAGACTCGGTGCGGTGAGAGCCGACGCAGCACGCAATCTGGAAGCCGTTCTGACCACCGGAGCCCGCATGCTCGCCACCGATCCCGGCGCGAGCATCGCGAGCATCGCGACGGAGGCCGGTGTGGACCGGCGCACGGTCTACCGGCGCTTCGCCTCTCGCGAAGATCTTCTCACCGCCATCTACGAAGCCCGTCTCGCGGCCATCGAGCACGCCATCGACGATGCCCGGCTGCGCGAGGCCCCCGTGGCGGTCGCCCTGCACCGTTACGTCGAGAACATCATCACCGTCAACCGCACCTGGCCCGTCGACCTGACGCGCATGCTGACCGACGATGCCGTCCGCCGCCGCAGGAACGCCTCCGCTCAGGAGGTGGACGTGTTCCTGCAACGGGCCACCGACGAGGGCCTCCTGCGCCGCGACCAACCCGACGGATGGGCGAGCGCACTGCTGCCCCAGCTCATGCACCTGGTGTCACGGCACAACCCCGAGCTGAGTGCCGGGCAGGCGGCCGACGTCGTGGTCGACACCCTGCTCCACGGTCTCGGGCCGAGGTGACGAAACAGCGGCCTCCGTCAACACGTGTCCCGACGACTCGACGTGTTTCCGGAGGTGGCTCGGCGTGTCCGCTTCCCCGCCGGGCGGGCCCGGGCGCGGTCTTCGGCAGGGGCGGGACGCAGGAGGGCGACGACGTGCGCCATCTCATCGGACAGGAAGTGGGGCGATGGAGTCGATCGACGGGGCGATAGTCGGGCGCGAGCGGGAGCAGGGGGTGTTGGCCGGGTTCCTGACGGCCGCCGGAGGACGGTCCCTCGTCCTGCGCGGTGACACAGGTGTGGGCAAGAGCGCTCTGCTCGACCACGTCGCCGAACTCGCCTCGCGCGCGGATCACCGGGTGGTCAGGGCGACCGGCGTCGAAGCGGAGTCGGAACTGCCGTATGCCGGCCTGCACCAGTTCCTGTATCCTCTGCTCCCCTCCATCGACCGACTCGACGACAGCCCCCGGAAGGTCTTCGACGTCGTCTTCGGCAGGAGCGAAGGCCCGCCGCCGTCGGTGATGACACTCGGCATCGCCGTCCTCGACCTGCTCTCGCTCGCGGCGTCCCGGCAGCCTCTCCTGCTCGTGCTGGACGACGGGCAGTGGTTCGACACCTCCAGCACCGAGGTGTGCGGGTTCGTGGGGCGACGGCTCACCGGCAGCTCGGTCAGGTTCGTCGTCGGCCTGCGCTCGGACGTACCCTCCGGCTTCGACACGGCCGCCCTGCCCCAACTGCCCGTCACCACCCTGCCGGAGAAGGCTGCCGAACACCTTCTGGACCTGCGCAGTCCCGGTCTCGCCCCGCGGGTCCGCCGGTTGATCCTCGACGAGGCGCAGGGCAACCCGCTGGCCCTGCTGGAACTCCCGCCGCATGTGCTGCGCAGCGGCCGGACGGCCGACGGTCGGCAGGAATTAGCCGGATACACCGGTGTCCCCCTGCCCCTGCGCCTTCAGCACGTGTACGGCGCCCGCATCGAGGCCCTCGACGGCGCCGTACGCGCGGAACTGCTGCGGGGCGCCCTGGACGGC
Organism: Streptomyces venezuelae; assembly: GCF_008642315.1. Taxonomy (NCBI): domain Bacteria; kingdom Bacillati; phylum Actinomycetota; class Actinomycetes; order Kitasatosporales; family Streptomycetaceae; genus Streptomyces; species Streptomyces venezuelae. The sequence goes on from NZ_CP029192.1 coordinate 516,789, forward strand.
GTCGGGGCGGGCACGGCGACCGGGCCCGCCCGCGGCGCGCGCTACCGCATGATGGACGCCGACGAGGCGGCTGCCTGCGGTCTTCTCGACGTGGACCCGCTCAGCGGTGACTTCGTCTTCCGGCATCCGCTGGTGCGCTCGACGGTCGTCCAGAGGGCGACCCCCAACGAACGGCGCGCGGCCCATGCCGTCCTCGCGCGGGTGCACCGCGACGACGTCGAACGGCGCGCCGTGCACCTGGCGGCTTCGACTATCGACCCCGACGAGCAGGTCGCGGCCGTGCTCGAGGCCGCGGCCGAATCCGCCACCCTGCGGGGCGGTTCGCTCGCCGCGGTGTCCTGGCTGACCAGGGCGGCGGAGCTGAGCGAGAGTCGCGAGGAGCGGTCACGGCGGCTGGGCAGCGCCGCGTTCGTCGCCGGGCACGCCGGTCTTCTCGGCCGGGCGCAGCAACTGGTCGGCTCCGACGCGGCGGCGGGCAGAAGTGAGTCGCCGGCCTCAGTGGTCACCTCGGCGTACGTCGCACTGTACGAGGACGGCGATGTGCGGTCCTCGCGGCGCCACGTCCTGGCGGCGATCGAGAACATCCGTGACGGCGGTGTGCGGGAACCGGACGAGGTGCTGAACCGGTTGGTCAACCTGCTCCTGGCCGTCAGCCAGTACGCGAGTGACGGGTCGTCATGGCAGCGGGCGCACGAGGTGCTCGGCTCCCTGGGCGATCGCATGGCCGCGAACTCCCGTATATACGAGGATGCTTGGGGTGACGTGGTCTGTCGCGGGGCGGGCGTGCGCGAGCGGGTGGAGCTCGCCATGGCCGACCTCCACACACGTGAGCCGTGGGAGATCACCCGCCTGTGCGTCGCCGCGTACCACGTGGACACTCTCGGAGCGTACCGGCCGCACCTCCAGCGCATCGTCGACCGCGAGGTGGAGACCGGGGCCGTGGCATCGGGCATGACCATGCTGCACCTGATCATGCTCGACCAGATGGCAGTGGGCGAGTGGGACGACGCCGAGCGGACGGGTCTGCGCAGCCTGGACCTGACGACGTCGCACGGCCACGCGCTGTTCGCCCATCAGACCCGTGCGTATCTCGGCCTGCTCGCCGCCCTTCGCGGCAGGACCGCACACGCGCGAGAACTCCAGGTCACCGTCGACACCTGGGCCCGTCCCCGCGGCGTCGGCTTCCTCACCCAGCTCGCCGACGCCATCGGCACCACCGCCGCCCTCACCGACGGCGACTACGAAGCGGCATACCTCCACGCCATCGGCATCACACCCCCCGGCACCTTCACCCCCTACGCCCACCAGGCCTCCCGCACCCTCCTCGACCTCGTGGAAGCAGCCCTGCACACCGGTCGTACGGAACAGGCCCGCCGCCACGCCCTGGCCGCCCAGCAGGCCGGACTCCCCGACGTCTCCCCCCGGCTCGCCCTGCTCACCCACGGCGCGCTCGCCATGACCGCGACCGATTCCGCCGAGGCCGACGACATGTTCCGGCGCGCCGAGAATCACCCCGCCGCAGCCACGTTCCCCTTCGAACTCGCCCGCATACGGCTCGCGGACGGAGTCCGGCTGCGTCAGACCCAGGGGCGCAAGGCGGCCCGCCTCCCCCTGACCCGCGCCGCCGAGGCCTTCGAGCGCCTCGGCACGCTCCCCTGGGCCGAGCGGGCGCGAGCGGAGCTCCGTGCCACCGGCACGGCCGTCGCCGCCTCCTCGGCACACCTCGCCGAGCTGACATGGCAGGAACGCCGGATCGCGGATCTCGCCGCCGGCGGGCTGACCAACAAGGAGATCGGCGCACGCATGCACCTGTCTCCGCGCACCGTCAGCTCACACCTCTACCGGGTCTTCCCGAAACTCGGCATCACCTCGCGCGCCGCACTGCGCGATGCCCTGGGGCGCCTGCCCGAGGAGCGGGACGCATGACTGCGCCCGGTGCTCAGCTCCGCGGCGGGCGGGGCCGGATGCCCCGTTGGTTCAGCCAGCCGAGCACGTAGTCGGCGACGAGGCGCCAGCCGCTGTCGACGACGAGCGAATGGGCGCGGTCGGCGAACTGCTTCAGGTCGGTCACCGCGGCGGTGTCGCCGTACTGCTTGTACACCGCGCGGGTGGCGGAGTCCGGTACGACCCTGTCCTCCTGCCCCGAGACCAGCAGGAGCGGGCCACGCGCCGCGTTGGACACGTCCGCGACGGCCCATGGGCTGGGGTCCTCTCCCCCGTACCCGAGGTCGGTGAGCAGGCGGAGCGGTGCCGGCATCGCATAGCGCTCGTGGAGCAGTCGGGACTCCTCCGGCGTGAGGGTGTTCGCGACCATCCGATGGAACTGCTCCGGCGCCAGGGTCACCAACCGCTCGGTGGAGCCGGTGCGGTCGGCGGGCGGCAGGGCGGGGGGCGGCGGCAGCGGCACGCCGTTGACCGGGGCGGGGGCGATGGCCACCGCGGCGCCGCCCACGTCGGAGGTGACGAGGTGCTGGGCGATGAGCCCGCCGACCGAGTGTCCGATGAGCACCGGCGGGATGTCGAACGACCGCACGATCCGGGCGTAATGGTCGGTGAGCGCGTCAAGGCCGACGCGGCCGAGCAGGTCCGCCGGCTCACACGTGTCCCGTACGAACGCGGCCTCCCCCGGCCATCCGGGCACGCAGGTGAGGAAGCCCTGACTCGCGAAGCGCTCGGCCCATGGCTCCCAGGACAGCGCGTGCAGCCACGCGCCGTGGATGAACACGACGGGAGTACGTTTCACGACTGGCTCCTTCGAGCGTGGCGACTGTCCGGCACCGGCACAGCGGCGACCGTTCAAGGTTCGTTCAGACATGCTTCGGAGGCGACAGTCGAATGACTCAATGTTGCCGCCTCCTGCCTCGCGCGGCCCTGGTCGGTCGCCCGTGACGGCACGCGGAGGGAGACGGTCAACTTACGTACGTGCGGTGCGCCGCGGGCGACGAGAGTGGGTCGGGCCAGCTTCCGCCCCAGGGGAGGACCCACACGTCATGAGCGGCTACCGACCAGGTGTACAGGCCGGACGCACGGCACCGCGCAGCTGCCCTCCGCTGGTCCTCCATGTCGAGCGGGTGCTTGACGTCTCCGCCCGTCAGCCGGTCAGGGCCGAGTTCGGGTTCGACCCGGGGGCGCCCTTGGCCGTGCGCGTGGAGTTCGGCGTCCAGGGCGGCCCGTGCGTGGTGTGGCGCATCGGGCGTGACGTACTGCGGCAGGGGCTGCGTTCGCGCAGCGGACTCGGTGACGCCCAGCTCTGGCCGTCGGACGTGGCGGGCCGGGCGACCGTCCGGCTGCAGCTCGCCTCAGGTGACATGGCGGCCCTGTTCGTGCTGCCGGCTCCACCGCTGGCGGACTGGCTGGAGCACACCTACGAGCTCGTGCCCGAAGGGCAGGAGCTCGCCGGGGTCGACTGGGACGACACCACCGCGGCTCTTCTCGGCGGCCGGTGAACACCTCCGTGGGAAGCTCATCGAATCACCGAGTGTGGAAGCCCTGTTCGAACTTCCCACGACGCCTCTGACGGCATGGCTCGACGCCACCCACGCGGCCGTACCCGCCGAGGCGGAGACGGCCGGTCTGGACTGGGACGGCTTCCGCGAGGAACTGCTCGACGGGCCGCGGTCGCCCTCCGCATGAGTGCGGCCGGGCTCGCTCGGAAGCACGCAGGCCGACCGAGCCGGATCCGGAAGAGCCCTTCGGCCGTTCTCACCACGACCATCCGACCGCCGTGCGACGGTGTCCGTACCAGGCAGGGCACCGGCGCTCAGCCGAAACGGAAGACGCCCCATGAGCCTTCACGAGCAGTGCCCGTCCCAGCTCCCCACGGTCGTCATCGATCCGGCCTTCAAGGCTGACTCACCCGCGCGGTACGCCGAGCTGCGGGAGCTCGGCCCCCTCCACCCGGCCGAGTTCCACCTGGGTCTGAAGGGCTGGCTCGTCGTCGGCTACGACCTGGCCAGGGAGGCCCTGACTCATCCCGCCCTGCTCAAGGACGCCACGCCCGCCGCCGAGGCCCTGGCCGCCGCGGGCTACGTACTCCATCAGCCCTCGGTCGGGCTCGGCGCGCAGATGATGGAGGCCGACCCGCCCGAGCACGGCCGCCTGCGCCGGCTGGCGGCGGCCGCCTTCACGCCGCGCCGTACGGCCGACATGGCTCCGCGCATCGAGCGGATCGCCCACGACCTGATCGACGCGATGCCGCCGTCGGGCGAGATCGACCTCGTGGAGGCGTTCAACGCCCCGCTGCCCGCCACCGTCATCGCGGAGCTCCTCGGCATCCCGCGCCGCCATCACCTGGACTTCCGCCGCTGGTCGGGGCAGGCGCTGCAAGTGGCCTCCCCCGAGCATCGCCCGGCGCTGGCCGCGCTGCACGGCCTCCTCGCGGAGCTGGTCGCGGACAAGCGCCGCCACCCCCAGGACGATCTGCTGTCCGCGTTGGTGGCCGTGCGCGACCAGGAGGACGGCCGCCTCTCCGAGGAGGAGCTGGTCGGCACGGCGATGATGCTGGTCGTCGCGGGCCACGAGAGCACAGTGCACCTGCTCGGCAACTCCGTGCTGGCCCTGCTGCGCCACCCCGAGCAGCTGCGGCTGCTGCGCGAGCGGCCCGAGCTGGTGCCCGGCGCGGTGGAGGAGTTCCTGCGGCACGACACGTCCGTCGAACGCTCGACGAGTCGCTACGCCGCGCGGGACCTCGAACTGGGCGGGGCGCCGATCCCCCGGGGAAGCATGGTCGTCGTCGCGCTCGGCTCCGCGGGTCACGACGCCCCGCAGGCGGACGGCGGCGAGGTCCCGGCCGCTCTCGACGTGACCAGGCACGCCCCTCGCCACCTGTCCTTCGGGCACGGCATCCACTACTGCCTGGGCGCGTCGCTCGCCCGTCTCGAGGCGACGATCGCCCTGCGCACGCTGCTGTCCCGCGTGCCCGAACTGGAGGCGGCCGCCCCGCTGGACTCCCTCGACTGGATCGGTTCCGGCATCATCCGCGGCGTGCTCTCCCTTCCGGTGCGCTACCGCATCGGCTGAGTGGTGGGGCTGCGCGGAGCGCCCGTTCCCGGTTACCTTCGGTTCACCGGGAACGGGCGCTCGCGTTCGGGGGCCGGTTCTCAGGAGCCGTAGTCCCGCAGGAACAGGGAGCGTCCGGCGTCGGCCCGGGAGGCGTTGACGCCGTCGCCCCGGGTGTAGTCGTTGCGCTCGTTGTTCGCCCAGTCCTGGATGGGGCCGCCGGAGCCCTTCAGGTGCTGGAAGGTGCTCGCGTCACCGTCGGCCGAGCCGAACTGGTACACCCTGGAGGTGTCGGCGTAGGGCCGGTAGGGCTCGAAGGGGCCTCCTGGAGTCGTCTGTTTGGTCAGGTTGTTGCGGAAGAAGACGTTCTGCGGTCCGGTGGAGCCGGACCAGCCGATGCCCTTGCTGCCCGCGGCCCAGTAGATCGGCCACCAGGTGCCCTCGTCCCCCGCGCCGCCTTCACCGCCGCAGTTGGTCTCGCACGCGCCGGACGAGTGGTTGTGGGGCACGCGCACGGTGTTGTTCTCGAAGAGGTTGCGGCGCTCCCAGCCGCCGTGCAGGTTCAGGTCGGAGTCGAAGTCGTTGCCGATGGCGACGTTGCCCGAGGCCGACCACTGGAAGGTGAAGTGGCGCAGGTTGCGGCTGGTGTTGAAGGCGTAGAGGGAGTCCCATACGCGCGATCCGCGCAGGTAGCCGTTGCCGCCCTTGCCCTTGTTCCAGGCGCCGTCGAAGACGTTGTCCTCGATCTGGATGTTCCGTGCCACCTCGGTGACGACCGGATGCGATCCGGTCATGTCGGCGCGGACACCGCGCACCCAGGAGTCGGCGGCCCACTTGAAGACGATGCCGTGCATGGCGTACTCGGGTGCCATGTTGCCGTAGTTGTGGACCGCGTCGGCCGGACTGACCTGGTACGTGCCGCCACGCAGCTTCGGCAGGCCGTTGATGTCCTCCGTGAAGGAGAAGTTCTCGAAGCCCACGTCCGTGATCATCTTCAGCGCGGTGACCTTGCTGGCGTAGGGCTTGCCGCCCACTCCGAGCGGCGGGGAGCCGTCGGACGTGGAGTCGACCGGAACGTCGAACTCCAGCGGTTTGTCGATGGTGACGGTGCGCTGTCCCGCGTCCACGGCGGTGATGGTGAACACCTGCTGGCGCATGTGCAGGTTCTCCAGCCGTCCGTCGTCCGCCGCGGCTCCGGCGACCTGCTGGGCCTGGTAGAACTTCAGGCTGTTGGCCGCGCCCACCCACAGGTCGCCGCCCGGCTTGAAGGCGTCCATCTTCGCCTTGGAGTTCAGCTGGATGACCCGGTCGCCCTGGCGTGCGGCGTACTTGGCGTCGGCCGATGTGCCGCCCACGGCGACACCCGACTCCCAGTGCTGGTTGATCGATCCCTCGAAGATGTCACGGCGGTTCTCCGGGATCTTGTCGGGGAAGCCGCAGATCCTGGCGTACTTCTCGGCGGCCTCCCGGGTCTGTACGCGGAACAGTCCGCGTCCCGGCCAGATCCAGCCGCCCGTACCGACGTTGTTGCCCGTCGTGAACTCACACTTGTGGGACATCGCGCCCTGGTCCCAGCGCTCGCCCTTCGCGGTCAGGGTGTCGTAGCGGGTGTTCTCGTCGGGGCGGAAGACGATCCGTGAGCCGCTGTCGGGGTCGGACCCCTGTCCTCGGATGACGAGGTAGGAGGCGTCCACGGCGAGCTGCTTGCTGACGTCGAGCCTGCCCTTGGGCAGTTCGATGACCGAGAGGCGGTCGGGCCCGGCGCCGGGTGTGCAGGAGGTGCGGATCTGGTCGATGGCCCTCTGCAGCCCCGCCGTGTCGTCCTGCCCGTCGTCGGCCTTCACCTTGAACCGCTCGTCGAGCGCGGAGGGTGTGATGTGGCAGGTGGAGTCGGGGTTGTGGGCGGCGCCGCCCGGCAGGACCTCACCGGCGCGGTAGCCGGCCCGGCTCCAGTCCGGCAGTCCGGGCACGGGGGCTCGGCGGTTGCTCCTGCTGAGCACCTTGCTGTTGTTCTCGACGCTCCCGTCGACGGAGCCGGGAGGCGTGGACGCCTTGCCCTTGCAGGCGGAGGTCACCGGGGATCCGCCGAGCTTCGCCACGATCTGTGTGAGGCAGGAGGACAGGGCGGCCTGGCCGTGGTGGTTGGGGTGGATGGCTTCCTGCTGGTCGCCCTGGGCCGCCCACGGAAGGTCCTTGAGGCCGTCGACCAGGTACGGAACCCACCGCACCCATTCGGCGTGCTCGGCGGCGAGCGGGGCGGAGAGCGTGTGGGAGGACTTGGCCTGCTGCGTCGTCCTGCTGCACAGCTCGTGACCGGCGAACGCGTCCTGGAGGTCCAGGAAGGAGACGCCGGCTTCGTTCGCGGCGCCGCGGAGCATGGCGCTGATCCGGGGGACGACGGAGGTGTGGGCCCAGTCGCTGTCCGCGTCCAGGAACGGGCATCCGCCGCTCAGGTACCGGCTGTAGTTGGCCGGCGGTATGGGCGCGTTCTCCGGGTCACGGAAGTCGCGGCCGAGCGGCAGGGGGTTGGGGTAGGACTGGAGCACGATCTGGTACGAGCCGTCTTCCTGGCCCGCCTCTTCGAGTACCTTCCGGATCGCCTCGACCGACTTCACGACCTTGGCCCGCGCGGGGGCGAGGCCGTCGGCGAACTCCTTCTCCTTGGCGCCGCGGCAGCCCTTGTTGAAGAGGGAGGGGTAGAAGTAGGCCTTCGCGCAGTCCTGGAGGATGTCGGCGAACTTCAGGTCGTTGCCGCCGGCCGAGACCACGACCAGTCGCACCTCGTTGCTCTTGGCGATGTCCCGCAGATCGTCGATCTGGGGCCGCTGCCCCTTGAAGCCGGTCGTGGTGAGGTTGTCCGTCGTCGCACCGGAGCACGCGATGTTGAAGCGCCGCTCCACCGGTACGTCGTCGATCTTCAGCCCTCTGATCTCGGCGGAGTCGGACCGGTCGCAGGCGTCCTTCCCCTTGTTGTACCCGGTGTCGCCATACACCTTGGACGGATCGTGGTCGCAGACGGACTCTTCACCGTTGCAGTTGACCGCGGCGCGGTCGGTGCCCCACGCCGAGCCGTTGGCGGAGGCGGCGGCGTTGCCGGCCCAGCGGCCCGCCTCGCCGGAGATGTAGCTGTCCCCCATCGAGACCACCGCGGACGGCACGCCGCATGCGTCCCCGGCGGCACGTGCCGAGCGCCGGGCACTGTCGAGGTTGTAGCCCGTGGCGTGGCCCCAGTCGCTGGTGCACGCGGTGTTCCCCGCCCGGGCGAACCGCACCGGCCAGTGGTCGGAGCCTCCGTTGCGGGAGTTGGTGGTCACGTTGAGGTTCTTGAGCTGATCGCTCGCGATCATGTAGTCCAGCGAGAATCCGGAGAGCTGGGTCGCGATGGGCGTGCCGTCTGGGGAGCCGTTCCGCGTCGCGTAGAACGTGTCGGGGAACCTGCCGCGGGTGGGGGCCGCCGAACTGTTGAAGTCCCCCAGAGCCCGCCACCGCTCGCCGGACATCGTCTGCGAGATCGTGTCGATCAGGGCGACGGTGTGCGGGTTGGGTGTGTCGCCGGACCGGATCGACGCGGCGTGGATGTCGAAGTACCAGGTGGCGCCGACCTTCACACCGAAAGCCGGCCGGGATCGGATCCACCTGTTGCCCGTGCTCTCGGCGGGGAGGATCTTGACACGGTCCCTGAGGTCGCTGAGCTTCGCGGGCGCGTCGCGCAGCCAGATCGCCATGGACTTCTGGCTGTTGTTCTGCGTGTCCGGGTCGATGTCGGTGCCGTTCCCGGCGCCCCAGTCGTCCTTGCCGAGGATGTCCAGGTAGAGCAGCACACCCGGGTCACCTCGACCGGGCTTTCCCCACTTCTGCGCGAAGAGGCGGTACTTCATGCTGGGAAGCCCGGTCGGGGTCTGGGACGTGTCGCTGAGGTTGTTGGTGATCTCCTCGGTCCTGCTGAAGTCCTGAGGAGCGGTGGTGGCCTCCTGCAGGGCCACGACCTCGGCGTCCTTGATCAGGCTCTGCCTGACGTGCGGCCAACGGGTCCCGCCCTGCATGTTGAACGTGAGGGCCGACGCGTCGACGTCTTCGAGCGCCGCCGCCGGTACGGGCGGTGCGAGCAGGGTGATGAGCGACGCGAGCAGCGCCACGCACAGGGCCTGCGCCATCGCACCCACCGTCGCACCCGCCCGCCAGGGGCTGGGTCTGTGCCGGGATCTGGGCCCCGGCGTACGTATGGACAACTGTCCGTCTCTCTTTCCTGCCCCGGCGTCCGAGGCAAGTGAAGTGGATGGGCCGGCCAGTCACATATGTCGGTCACATACGTGTGAACGCTGCCGGGTGGGCAGCATCGTAACCACTTCAGAGGGTGACGTTGTTGACGTGTGTGCTTTTTGGACAGCCAACGGGCGGAAGAATCAAGGCAAGATGACGGATCGTCAGGATTGGAGCGGGGCACGTTCACGCTGCCACCACAGGCTCACACGTTCGACAAACCCCCTCACCGCTGACACACACCTGCACGGGCACGCTCGGCATGGGTACCATGCGCAGCAACATTCGTGGAGCAACATACATTTCGAGGGAGTGAACGGTTGTGAGCAGCCAGTCAGCCGCGAAGCTCCGATCGCGGTACGTGGAACAGGTCGCGTCGGATCTGGAAGAGAACCGCAGGCGACAGGAGGAGCTCGCGCAGCGGATCGACCAGCTGAAGCAGGAGGAAGCCCTGCTGACGGACATCCTCAGCCTCGCCGAGCGGTACGAGGGCTTCGCGGATGCGTCCCGTCTGCCGGAGCAGGCGCAGGGTGAGCCCACGATCCCGAGGACAAAGGGTTCGTCGACGCGGGGTTCGGTCGTGAGGGGTTCGGTCGCGAAGGCGAAGAGCGACGCGAAGCAGAAGGCTGACCAGCCGCTGCTCGGTGATCTGCTCCTCGATCTGCTCGCGGGCCACCACGAGCCCCGTTCCGCCAGGGAACTGGGCGCCGAGCTCCGGGAGAAGCACCCGAGCCGCAACCCGACGCCGCAGGTGGTGCGGAACACCCTGGAATCCCTGGTCGCGAAGGCACGCATCCAGCGCCACAAGCAGCAGCGCTCGGTCACGTACACCGTCGTCACCTGAGCCCATCCGATGAGCCCATCCGAAGCGACGCACGGTTGCTTGCGGGCGCCACGACCGCGGTCTGTTTGTTGCCGGGGTCGACGCCGAGTACGTCGACGTCGACACGGCTCCAAACGGCCCACGGGGGCCGCAGCGAATCGCCCCGCGGGCCGGTGTGTCGCTACGCGAGTGTCGGGGCGCCGCGCAGTACACCGGAGATCCGCAGCAGCTTCCCCTGGCGGTTGCTCACATAGATCAGGCCCTCGTCGCGATCCACGTCGATGCCGCTGACGCTGCCCAACCGGTCGGCCACCACCCGTTGATGGCCCTTGTCCTCGCCGTCGGCGACGACGACCTCGTGGACCTTGCCGCCGGCCGAGTCACAGACGTACGCGTGGCCCGCCTCGTCCAGCGCCACGCGGACGCTGCACCCCAGGCGCGTGGCCACGGTACGAGGGGCGACGCCGTCCGCCGTCAGGTCGACCTCGTACAGCCCGTCGCGGTCGTACTGACCGACGTACGCCCTGCCTTCGGCCAGCGCCACCCCGGCGGCCCGGGGCACGTTCCAGGTGCGCCGCTGCTGCGCCGGGCCGCCGTTCCGGTCCTTCAGGTCCTCCAGGTCGTACTCGATCAACCGGCCGTGCTCCACATCGGTCACGTAGGCCCTCCCACCCGGCAGGTCCAGGGCGACGCCGTAGGCGTACATGCCCTCGGCGACCGTGACCGGAGGGGCGGAGCGGTCGGCCAGGTCCACCGTGAACAGGCGCCTGGCGCTGTAGTCGGTGATGTACGCCCGGCCGCCGGGCAGATCCAGCGCCACGTCGTTGACCTCGCCAGGCGTCACCTGGACCCATTCGATGCCGTCGCCGTCGCCGCCGGCGAGATCCACCTTCAACAGCCTGCCGCTGTTGTACCGATCGGTGACGTACGCCTTCCGGTTCGCCCTGTCCAGCGCAAGGCCGTCGGCCGTGCCCAGCCCGTCGACGAGCGTCACGGGAGGCTTGGGGGAGCTCGCCTGCTGTGCGCCGCCGCTCTTGTGCAGAGGATGCATCTTGTTGTCGAACTCGAGCTTCTCCAGCTCGAAGACCTCGTGGACCCCGGCGAGGGTGGAGACGACCTCGGCCTCCCCCCGCTGCAGGAACGGCCTTCCCTCGTCGGTCAGGTCGAAGGTGTCCTCGCCCCCGCCGGTCTCGCCCAGTTTCCACGCGATGACCTTGGCACAGGCCGGTTCCTTGGTCTGCGGGCCCTCCGGCTGCGTCTCTTTGACCTCCACGGGCTCGGGGTAGTACAGCGCGACCCACCCGCCGAAGGAGATGGGGAATTCGTAGTCGAACCTCCGCACCTGGCGCCGCTGCGTGGCGAGGACGTCCACCCGGCTGCCGACCTCACCGCTGAGCGTGGACGACGTCTTGAACGCGGTGGTCAGCGAGCCGCTGACCGACGCGGTGATCCCCAGCATCAGCTGCGCCGACAGCTCGCCGGTGCCGGTGGCCGTGCTCGTGGCCGTGGTCGTACTGGTCGCCTGCGACTGCGACTCGGAGTCGACGCCCTGGTTGTCCTTGCTGTTCTTCAGGGTGGTCTTCTGCGACTGGTTGGCCGACATGGTCTTCTGCAGTTGCTGCTGCAGCGAGGCGGTGACCTTCGCGCCGAAGGTGAGTTGCACCTGTCCCTGGAGCGACCAGCTGATCGTGTTCGAGATCGAGAACTCGACCGTGTGCGACCACTTCGTGGGGACCGGATCGGTCCGGTTGACGTAGGTCTGCTTGGAGATCACGTCGGGAGGGGGCTGCGCGATGTCGGCCCGCTCTTCGACGAGCGGCACACCCACCGTCATGTAGGCCGTCCAGCCGCGCTCGTGCGCCGTGGCCTCCCCCTCGGGGAATCCCTGGAACCGCCCCTTGTTCAGGGAGAACCCGATGGGATGGACGTACCGGTCCTCGCCGTTCGGCGACTTCTTCTCGGCCTTCCGCTTCAATTTCTCCTTGTCCCGCTCCAGGATCGCGGGGGCTTTTGCGGCGACGTCGAGCTCTTTCAGGTTCCTGCCGGTCAGCGGGTGGCGCATGTACCGCTCGCCGAGGTGCGCCGTACTCACGTTGTTCTTTTTGGCATCGCCCATTCCCTTGGGCCCTCCCTTTCCCGCGGAACTCAACGATGTGACGGGTCACGCACCCTCTTGCTGTGAGCCGTCGGCCCTCCCCTTGCTCGGATAGGCGTCGGTCCGTTCGACTTTCGCGGCCTCTTCGGAGTTCTTCCTTCTCCTTTCTTCCATCTCCTCCTCACTCATCTTCGGCAGGTCCTCACCTTTGACCTCCGGCCGGTCCTCGTCCCTGATCGCCACCTTCACCTTCTTGAACGTCTCGCTCTCGGTCGACGACGCCATGCCGGTCGTCGATGCGGGATCCTCGCAGGTGGCTTGCTGTGCGGCGGCCGCCGACCCGGTCTTCTTGAACAGCGGGGACAGAAAGCCGTTCATGATGCGGAGCGCCTCGGGCGAGGTCTCACGCACAAGCTTCGGGTCGCGCTCGACCTCCGGAATTCCGTCGTACAATTCCGGATCGACCCCCTCTCGTTCGGGCCGGGCGCCCGGGATGTTTTCGTACACCTTTCGCGCGGACTCTTCGGCGGACCTGGCTTCACTCCCGCCGCTCTCGAAGATGTTTTTGAAAGACATGCTCTCCCCTTCGATCGTTTCCACTGCCTACCCCTGAGGCAATCCATTCATCCGGATCTGCTTCACTCCCCGCACCCAGCCTCTACCCTCGGGGCGGCCGTAACGTTTATTCAGTCCCAACATCGGCCGAAAGTGCTCCTCGGGCGGGGTTTTACCTCGGGTGACGCAAGGAAGTGGTCCGTCCCCGAGGCCTGAATAGGGCCAGGGGTAGGGGTAGGGGCAAGTACGGGCCCTCGGGCGGGCGGCGACGGGGTGATGTCGAACTACAGACCGGAGTCAGTCCTGGCCAATCCGGCGCAAGGCCCACCTACGGCGGCCGTTCGACGAGTTGCCGTCCGTGCGCGGTGCGACTACCCGTGAACCATGACCAGTACCCCGCGCCTAGTCCCCGCGCCGACCAGTTTGATCACCGAGGCGTGCAGCCTCCTCGAGTACGGCATCGCCAAGAAGTGCACGGATTCCCATGCCCTGCACGAGGCGCTCACCCAAGCAAGAACCGACTTCGCCGCCCACCCCGTCCTTCCGGTACCGGTACCGCTGCTGCACCAGCTCCAGCGAGTCCTGTTCACCCTGTGCATCCACGCCGGGGAGGAATTCGCGCCGGGGGAGAAAGTCGTCCGCTTCACCCGGGCCGCCGACAGTATCCGCACACTCCTCGCCGGCGTCGCGCAGAGCCAGGACGCGCCCTGGTCACGGCCGTCCCCCACTACCGCTGCCGCTACCCGTCCGGCGTAATCGGCCCGTGGTACGTAACTGAAGCCGCGGCCGGAGCAGCCCTCGGGCCGCCATCGACGCCGGGGGCTGCTTGCCGTGGTCAGCGAACGCAGCGATCAGCTGAGTTCGCCCGGCATGGCGATCGTGCTCACCACCGTGTCGAGCGTCGGCCAAGGAGGACCCTCTCGCAGCAAGCGCAGGAGCTCCACCCCGAACCGCTTCCCATTCGGAAACTGGTCGCCGAACTCCCATCGCCACGCGGCGACCATCGCGACGACGAGCTGCCGGCAATCGTCCAGCAGGCCTTGGTCAAGGTTCGGGTAGTGCGCGCAGACCGCCTCGGGAGCATGGGCGAGGTCGAACTCGACGGGGCCGCGGCAGCACGTCTCAAGGTCGATGAACAACGGGCCGTTCTTCGTGCTGAGCACATTGCCCGGGTGCGGCTCGCCGTGGAGCAGCTGTTCCACGGCGCCGCGGTCGTCGATCGCGAGCCGTAGACTCGCGAGTCTACGGCTGAGGAACACACGGTCCTGGCCGGCGAGCCCCGGCGAGCGATCCCGGGAGGCGACCACTTCTTCCGCCGCTGTGATCCGGTCCGTGAACCTCGGGCTCGGTACATCGACCTCGCACATGCCGACGTGCAGTTGCTCAAGCGCCTTGGCGTAGTCGACTGGTGCGATGTGCGGTGTCACGGGCTCGTAGTAGGTCCACAGCGTCACTGCGAAACCATCACGCGTGTACACGCGCGGGTCCACCCGAGGCTCCAAGGGACACACCGGGCCTCCGACCTCGATGAGCCTCTGCGCGAGCTCGACTTCGAACTGTGCGACCTCTTCTCCCACGGGAGCGACCCTGGCGAAAACGCCGCACGGCGTCAGCCGCAGGGCCAGCTTGTTCGAGTTGTGCAGAACGGTTGCATCGTTGGCCGCCAGGTCGAGCGAGGCGGCGACCGAGATCGCGGCCGCGATCGCGCGCGTGACGTCGGTCTGTTCCACCTTTGAATCTTGGCATGGGCCGGCGAGCGAGGTCGACGCCTTTTGGCCGGCCATCGGGGCTCCGCACAGGTGTGCCGTCAACAGGTCCGGCGGTACGGAAAGTCCGGCAGATGCGTCCGCCACTCCTGCCGGGTCAGTCCGCCGCGCGCCCGCGCGCACACGGCGTCCGCGGCCCGGCCCGCCGCGACGGAGATGCCACGGACCGTCGGTGGCGCCTGCTCCTTGCCGTGCCGCAGGTCCTATCCGCGGTGGCCGACGCCGCCGCCACGGCACCGGCCGTACGGGAGGCGGGCCGCCCCGGGGACGCGGTGGTGTACCTGCCGCGGCACCACCGAATGTGGGTGCTGCCGACTCCCGGCACCGTGGCGGGGCTGCGTGACATCGCTCTGGACAGCGGCCCGGACGCCTCGCACACCTTGTACGGCGTCGAGGCTTCCGCCCGTGTCATCCGCGACCGTATGGCCGCGGAGCCGCGCATCGTCTTCGTCACCGACCCGTCCGGCGGGGCAGCCGGGTCGGACGACCGGGAGGCGGCGAAACTCAGCGTCATCCGGAGCCACTTCGAGAAGTGCCGAACGGTGCCGAACCGCGGGCCGCGCGTCACCCTTTACGCGCGACGTGGGCAATGCGGATGAGGTGGTCGGGGCCAGTGAACCCTGTAAGGCATGGTGAAACCGAACAGCAGCGCCTTGCTCACTCTCCTCGCCCCTGCG
The DNA here is from genome assembly GCF_008642315.1 of Streptomyces venezuelae. Lineage (NCBI taxonomy): Bacteria > Bacillati > Actinomycetota > Actinomycetes > Kitasatosporales > Streptomycetaceae > Streptomyces > Streptomyces venezuelae. The sequence goes on from NZ_CP029192.1 coordinate 531,963, forward strand.
CTGACAGGAACGCCCCCTTGAGCAAGGCCGGTGGCCGATCGGGAGTGCGTGGTCCCCTTAGGGCCTGTTTCGTAAGTGGCGCTGGCCCATCGCTCCTCGAACGTTTCAGTTGCAGTGACGCTCAGGAAGGTCACGGGCTCTGGGCCGTTCTGCGGGTCAGAGCGGCCAGTCGTTGCGCGTCCGAGGTGCCCGGTTCGGCCGACCAGAGCACGAGCTGCTGTTCCGGGGCCCCCGCGTAGCGGAAAGTGTCCCAGTCGAGGGTGAGTTCGCCGACGGTGGGGTGCGAGATGCGTTTGCTGCCGAAGTCCTGGTGTGCGACGCGGTGCTCGGCCCACCAGGCCCGGAAGTGCTGGTCTGCGACGGCCAGCTCGCCCACGAGGGCGGTAAGGGCCGGGTCGGTCGGGTTCGTTCCGGCCTCCATGCGCAGGACCTCTACGCAGGTGCGGGCCACGTCCTCCCAATCCGGGTAGATGTCGCGCATCACCGGGTCGGTGAAGACCATGCGGACGTAGTTGCGCTCGGGCTCGGGCACGGTTGCGAAGTCGCACAGCAGCTCCGCCGCCAGCGGGTTCCACGCGAGGATGTCGAGTCGCGGGCCGAAGACGATGGCGGGTGTGCCGGTGAGCTGGGTGAGCAGGCGGGTCAGGTGCTGGTGTGCTGTGGGGCGGGCGGACCGACGCGGCGTCTTGCGGTGCCCGGCCCGTGCGGCCTGGGCGACCAGTCCTTCCACGTACGTCCTCTGGTCACCGTTGAGCCGCAGCTCCCGCGCGAGGGAGTCGAGCACCGGCGGTGACGGTGCGAGTCGGCCCTGTTCGATGCGTACGTAGTAGTCGGTGCTGATCGCGGCGAGCTCGGCCACCTCCTCGCGGCGCAGCCCTTGCACTCGGCGCTGAGTGTGCGCGCGCTCAGGGAGCCCCACCTGCGCGGGTGTGAGTTGACCACGGCGGTGTTTGAGGAACTCACCGAGCTCACGAAGGTGGGCGGAACCAGTCATTCCCTCAGCATGGCACCGGGGAGAAGGCCCTGCCTGGGAAAGATCCTTCCTAGGAAGCAACGCGACCTTCCTGCGCCGGGCCATCGGCCGGACAGTGGGCAAGGCCCGCAGATCGCCGGCCACCCTCATCCCGCAGGAGCAGAACATGAGGACTGACGTCCGCTTCCCGACCAACGGCCTGCAGCTCGCCGGCCACCTGTACCTCCCCAACGGGGTCGACGGACGGCTAGCCGCCATCGTCGTCGGCCACCCCACGACCGGTGTCAAGGAGCAGGCGCCGGCGGCGTACGCGACACGCCTGGTCAACGAGGGATTTGCCGTCCTGACCTTCGACGCCGCCTTTCAGGGCGAGTCCCAGGGCATGCCCCGCGCTCTGGAGGACCCCTTCCAGCGTGCCGAGGACTTCCGTGCGGCGGTCTCCTACCTCACCACCCGCCCCGAGATCGATCCCGACCGCATCGGTGTGATGGGCGTGTGCGGCTCCGGCGCCTACGTGCCCCACGCCGCTCAGACCGACCACCGGATGAAGGCTGTGGCCGGTGTGTCCGGGACGGATGTTCCCAGCTTCTTCCGCGGTGCCGACCCCGAGGGCTGGCAGAGGATGGTGGCGAACTCCGGGAACCTCCGCAGCGCCGAGGCCGCCGGCGAGCCCGCGGCGACGTTCGCCGTGCTGCCGGAGACGGCTGACGCCGACACCCCTGCCCCGACGGCCGAGTTCGTCGACTACTACAAGACGCCTCGTGGCAGGCACCCGCGCTCCACCGGCGACATGGTCGTGCGCAGCGCGGACCTCCTCGACCAGTTCGACTCCTTCGCCGACGTCGCCAAGATCGCGCCTCGCCCGCTGCTCATGATCGCCGGTACCGACGCGGTGACCCGCCGGTTCTCCGAGAAGGCCGTTGCCGACAGCCCCGGCAACGCCGAACTGTTCCTCGTCGAGGGCGCCACCCACGTCGACCTGTACGACCGCGATGAGTACGTGACTCCTGCCGTCGCCAAGCTGGTCGAGTTCTTCAGCAAGCACCTCGTCTGAGTCGGCCAGCCTGTGTGGGCAAGGGGCGCCAGGGTGCTGGTCGCAGCCACTCTCCGATGGCCGCGACCAGCACGATGGCCTCATGGCGGACGGTAAGCTTGTCGTATCTCGTGGCGACCGCGCGATGTCGCTTGAGACGGTTGATCCCGCACTCGACCGCATGGCGCTCGCAGTAGTCGGCCGGGTCGAAACGCGGAGGCCGACCGCCGCGCGAGCTGAGCTTCTGCCGGTTGCGTGCCTGGTCAGCCTTGTCGGAGATGGTGCATCGGATTCCTCGGTGCCGCAGGTAGGCACGGTTCTTGCGGGAGGCGTAGGCTCTGTCGGACGGCACACGGTTAGGGCGAACGCGTGGCCGGCCCGGCCCGATGCGGGGCACGCGGACTTTTTCCAGCACCGGTCCGAACTGCGGCGAGTCGCCGCGCTGCCCGGCCGTGATCACGATCACCATGGGCTTCTGGCCCTGTTCGACGGCCAGGTGCAGCTTGGTGGTGAACCCGCCGCGTGAGCGTCCCAGTCCTTGGTCATCGGGCTCGGTGAACACACCGCCCGGCGGTTCCTTCTGCAGGTCACCCTGCTTGCGGGCCCCGGCCGCGTGCAGATGGGCGCGGCACACCGTGGAGTCGACGCTCAGGTCCCACGTGATGGCCCCCTTCGTGTCGGCCAGGGACTGCAGCCGGGTCAGGATCCGATGCCAGGTGCCGTTACGCTGCCACCGACGGAACAGGTCGTAGACCCGGCCCCACGGCCCGTACTCCACGGGCACATCCCGCCACGGACCACCGGTCCGGACCCGAAAGAGTATGCCGTCGATCAACCGCCGACGGGACCAGACGGGCGGCCGCCCCGCTTTCGTGCCCTTCGGCAACAACGGCTCCAGCACCGCCCACTGCTCGTCCGTGAGATCTCCCCGACCCATGAACCGTGATCATTCACAGCCCAAGATCTACTTTCGACACACGGCCTAGTCCTTGTCCTTGGTGAAGAAGGAGAGGTCGAACGCTCTGGCGTCGAAGTCTTCACCACCATCGAGGTAGATGGCCTTGGCGAAGGCGTTCCCGGAGAGTGTCCATGCACCCTCAGGCTTTTCGGTGGACACCCGCCCATAGTTCTTCCACGGCCTCGGGTTGGGCTCCGTGAGGTCGAGGGCGACTGCCGTAGGAAGGCCTTCGCCCCCGCTGTCGCCGAAAGGTGGAGGAATGACAGCAGTTCCGCCGTATCGAGTGGCTCGGTAGGAAAGGTTCGTGATCCGCATGTTCTGGATGACCACCGTGCCCTTGTGGATGGGGAAGACGGTGACGCGGACCGTGGCTTCACTGACTCGTAAGCCCTTGTTCTTGACGAACCAGGCTCTGTACTTCGGCCGAGTGTCGCCCGTTCCATCCCCTCCGTAGGCCTCACCTCTGCCAGCTGCCCCTGGGCCAGACTCAGGCGGTTCGTCGCGCGAGGGAGGTGGCGTGGACGACATGTGGGCCCCCTGAATGTCGCTGGCGTCAAACTCACTTCACGACCGCCCGCTTGCCCCGGCACTCTTCGTCCTGCGTGTCTCGCATGTTCAGCCACTCAAACAGTCCCGGGCAGCTGAACTCAGCAGAACCGAGGCGGATTTACTGTGACAGTGCGCTCCGTGCCCCGCGCCGCACGCTCGATACACCGGTGTTCGACGCAAGCGGGCGGCACCTGGGCGGGTGCCGCCCGCTTGCGTCGACTTCAGGGTCGGGAAGGCGGGTTCCTACCGCACCACCACGTTGTCCGCGGCCGACGTCGACGCTCCGGTCGTGGTGTTGCCGTAGTACGCCCAGCGCCACGAGCCCGTCTTGGACGCCTTCACAGTCGTCCTGAGGTCACCCGAGCCGTTGGCGTGCACCTTCTTCACCGTGGTGTAGGAGGTGGCTCCGCTGGGCTTGAACTGCAGGCTCACCAGGCGGCTCCCGTAGGAGACGTACTTCCTCGTCTCCCAGTTGGCCCGCGTGACCTTGCCGGTCACGGTGATGGTCTTGCCCTTGGCCACCGGCTCGGGCGCAGCGTTCACAGTCAGGCGGGAGTTGCGCTTGACGTAGACGGTCATGCCCTTGTCGTCCGTGTCACCGCCGCCGCCCTTGAAGGACACCTCGGCCGCGACCTTCCAGGCTCCGGCCTCGCTGTTGCGCATGTCCCACACGCTGGGGTCGAAGTACATCGTCTCGTCGAAGTCGCAGACGCCCCGGCTCACCTCGTGGCAGTCGCTCCCCTCGATGGCGTGCCACAGTCGCTCCTGCGTATTGCCGCGGTACAGGAAAACCGCCGGCCACTTCCACTTGTGGGTGGTCGTCATCCGGAAGGAGGTGGGCGCAGCGACCTCCTTGGACACCCCGATCACGATCGGCTTGCCGCCGTTCACCTGGACGCGGGTGAAGGAGACCCCGCCCTCGGCCGCCCCGGCCGGCACCGCGGCCAGGCCCGTGAGGACCGCCGCCGCACCACCGGCTACGGCAGCTCTCCAGATTTTCTTGCCCACCTGATCTCCGATCTCTGTACCTCGGTATCTCTGTACCGAATGGCGCCGGAGAGCCCTCCTCCGGCGCCATTCAGACCGCCGCGGTCCGTACTGGGTTGTGCGCCCGTGGATCACGATCAGGCATCGGCCGACGAGGTCGCCGCCCTGGTCCTGGACACACAAACGTGGGGAACCGACCCGTGTCCTGGCTCATGAGTCGGCGTCGGGACGCGGTCGAGGTTCAAGGATGGGCAGTGAGCCCCTAGGGGGGCGCACCGGGGTAAACCCCGCCCCCGTGCGGCCCGTCGGGAGGATGTGACGGGTGTGGCGGCCGGGCCAGGATCCTCGTATGACGAAGCCCAAGCGCCACCACACCGCGCTCCTGCTCACCGCCCCCGCCACCGTCCTCGGCGTCCTCGGCGGCCTCGTCCCGCCCGCCACCGCGGCTGCCTCGCCCTCCCCCGCATCGGCCGCCCTCTCGACCACAACGGCCACGGCCGCCACCGGCAGGACGTCCCTCGACTGGAGACCGTGCGCCGAGGCTGGCGGCGGGGGCCGGAAGCTCGACGCGCGGCAGGAGTGCGCCACCGTCGAGGTCCCCGTCGACTACGCCGACCCTGAGGGCGCGCGGACCACCATCGCCATCTCCCGTATCGCCGCCGAGAACCCGTCGACCCGCCGGGGCGTACTGCTCCTCGCGCCCGGAGGCCCCGGCGGCTCAGGACTGGACAACCCGTCCGGCAAGGGGCAGCGACTCCCCCAGGAGATCCGCGACCGCTACGACCTCATCGGCATCGACCCGCGCGGCATGGGCCGCTCCGCCCCCGTCGACTGCGGCTTCGACCCCGCCGACCTCGGCACGTCGAAGCAGCGGCCCTGGCCCGCAGCCGACGGATCGGTCACCGCCACCATGGAGACCGCGCGCCGCATGTCCGCCGCCTGCGCGCACAACGGCGGCGACCTGATCCGCCACATCAGCACCGCGAACAACGCCCGTGACCTCGACCTCGTCCGGGCGGCCCTCGGCGAGCGCAAGCTCTCCGTGTGGGCAGTGTCGTACGGGACGTATGCGACCGCCGTCTACGGGCAGTTGTTCCCGCACCGCACCGACCGCGTCGTCCTCGACAGCGTCGACGACCCCGACCCGAAGCGGGTCGGCAGGGGCTGGCTGGCCGCGCACGAGCAGGGCGTGGAGGACACCTTCCCCGAGTTCGCCGCGTGGGCCTCCGCTCCCGGCACCCCCGATCGCCTCGCCGGGACTCCGGCCGAGGTTCGCGCCCTGGTGCTCGGGCTCGCCGCCCGCCTCGACCGCGCCCCGATCCCGTGGCCGGGCGCGAACCCGGCGGAGCTGAACGGCGACGTCCTGCGCCAGTCCGTGCTGACCGCGCTCTACGACCCCGACGACTTCTCCCGGCTGGCCGAGCTCATCCGGGCCGCCCGGGACGGCAGGACGCCGCCCGCGCCCCCGTCCCCGCCTGCGGCGATTCTGCAGAACTCCGTGGCCGTCGGGGCCGGGACGCTCTGCAACGACATCGCATGGCCGAAATCGGCCGCCGTGTACGCGAAGGGAGTCGCCGCGAGCCGCGCCGCGTTCCCGCTCACCGCGGGCATGCCGCGCAACGCGATGCTGTGCGCGGCCTGGCCGTACCGCCCCAAGGAGGCCCCCGTCCGCATCACGGACGACGGCCCTTCCAACGTCCTCCTCGTACAGAACGAACGCGACCCCGCGACGCCGCTGGCCGGCGCCCGCAAGATGCGCGGGGCCCTCGGCGAACGGGCCAGGATGGTGGTCGTGAACTCCACGGGCCACGACTCCTACCTGGACAACGGAAACGCGTGCGGCGACCGGGTCGTCACCCATTTCCTGGCGACGGGCGAGCGGCCGGGCAAGGACACGTACTGCGGTTAGAACACGCAAAGGGCCCGCGTCCCCGGCAGGTCACCTCGGTATGTGACCGCGGGTTCCCCCCGCCCCCCTGTGGTCGAACGGAAGCCCCCGCGCCCGGGCATCCGGGCATCCGGGCCCCCGGGCACCCGGGCACCCGTCGTACGGCTCCCGACGCCCCGCGCCCCAGCCCAAACCCTGTTGCCCCGCCACCGCCCCACCCCCTACGTTCACGGTCATGACCGCCTACGTACTGGTGCACGGCAGTCACAGCTCGGGGGCCTTCTGGGCGCCGATCGCCCGCGAACTGGCCCTGCGCGGGCACCATGTCGTCGCGGTGGACCAGCCGTGGCACGGCACGGAGGCTCATCTGCCCACCGCGTACCAGACCCAGGACCTGCACGCGCTCGCGACCGAGCCGTCGCCGCTCGCCGGGATCGGTCTGGACGACTTCGAGCGGCGCGTCACCGGTGCGGTACGCCGGGCAGCGCGGTCCGCACCGAGGGGGCGGGTTGTGCTCGTCGGCCACAGCATGGGCGGCTGCTCCGTCAGCCGGGTGGCGAACGCCGTGCCCGAGCTCCTCGCGCACCTGGTCTATATGTCGGCGTGCTGCTTCAGCCCCGGCGTGCCGAGCATCGACGCCGTCATGGCCACGCCGGAGGCCGCCACCGCGATCGTGCCCGCCGGGCAGGTCGTCGGCGTTCCGCGGGAACTCGGGGTGCTGCGCCTCAATTTCCGCAGCCAGGACCCCGAGGATCTCGCGGTGTTCAAGGAGATGTTCTGCGCGGACCACGCGGAGGCCGACTTCCTGCGCGTCCTCGCGGGGCTCCAGCCGGACGAGACCATCGACGTGAACGACGACCACGCCGTCGGCGAGACCGCGACCTGGGGCCGGATCCCGCGCACGTATCTGCGCTTCGGCGCGGACCGCCTCCTTCCCCCGGCGCTCCAGGACCTCATGATCCACCTGGCGGACGAACGGACCCCCGACAACCCCTTCCGAGTCCGGGACTTCCCCACGACGCCCCACATGGGGCCGCAGGATCCGGCCCCGGTCGTGGCGGCGCTGACCAGGCTCGGCGACAGGCCCTAGGGCCTGTGTCGGGAGTCCCGTCGTCCGCCCGGAGGGCGGGCCCCGCGGCGTCCGGTGCGTGCGATCGCAAGGCGGAGGGTCGCCCCGATACTGGTTGTATCGGGGCGACCCGACAACGCCGCTGGGGGTCCCCCGCGCCCTTCAGGCGTGGGGGAGTGCGTGCCGGGCGTCGCGGGGCAAGCGGGACTTCCGACACAGGCCCTAGACGTGTCATCAGGAATGCCGACGGCTGACGCGGTCACCCGCGCCCGGGCCACGAGTGCTGAGTGCCGTGAGGTAGACCGGTCCCATGACTCATGATGATCTTTCCGGCAGAGGCGGGCAGCCGGTCCCCCTGGCGCCCTACCGACTCGTCTGGCTGGCCCTTTGGGCCGAAGCCACGCCTCAGGAGGAGGCGGAACTGACCGAACACCTTCGCACCGCACTCGCGCCGCACGGCACGGTGATCGTGCATGCTCGGGGGCCGTTCCACCGCACTCCCGAGATGTTGCACTACGAGATAGACCTCACGCCGGACGGCTCCGCGCCCGACTGCATGCGGGCTCTCGGCTTCACCCGGAACGCCGACTCGACCTGGAACGACGAGTGGGAACGGCCGGTCAACGGCGGGGTATTCCTGCACCCTGCGGTGTACGGCGCCCTGGCCGGCGAGATGGAAGCGGCTGCCGCTCCACGCTTCAGAACGGGGGACGTCGTGCTCGTACGGGACTCCCCCGACACCCGACGGCTCGGTCTGGCCGGCGCCGAGGTGACTGTCGGCACGCCGGAGTACGACTACGACACTGCCCCCGCCCGAAGAACGTGGTACTACTCCGTGCTCGTCGAGGGCCAGGACGAGTCGGAGAACGTCGACGAGACGGACATGGAGCCGACCGGGCGGCACGAGCAGGTCTACGGCGAGCGCACGAGCGTCAGCACCAACGGCGTCCTGGCCAGCTGATGTCATCGTCCGGCCGGGTGGACGAGCAGCAGCCCATGGGTGGTGGGGTTGCACCTTCCGTAGCGGCATGTGGTCCGGTGGACCCACGTCCCGATTCTTTTGAGGAAAGGCCTCGGCCCATGCGTCCGTCCTTCATGCCACCCCGCGAGGTCAAGATCGGGGACGCGGCCGCCTTCGCCGGCACCACGCCACGAGCGATTCGCCACTACCACGAGATCGGCCTGCTCCCCGAGCCCGAGCGGGGTGGCGACGGCCGTCGGCGCTACGGCTACGAGGACATGATCCGCCTGCTGTGGATTCGCAAGATGGCCGACGCCGGGATCGCCCTGGACGACATCCGCGACGCCTTCACCACCGGCACGGCTTCCGCTGGTGCGGACTGCGAAGACGGTGTCGCGGGTGTCCTGGAGCAGTTGGAGGCAACTCTCGCCGAGCAGGAGGCACAATTGCGACGGCAACGGACCGCCGTGCGGCGGATGCGCGCCGAGGGCACCCGGATGGGCCTGCTCTCCGACTTTGTCACCGAACGCCTCAAGGACCTGCCCGAGGGTTCCCTGCACCAGGCTGACCTGGACAGTCTCCTGGTCACGGAGCGGGTCTTCGGCCCGCTCGGCGCGGCCGTCCAGGCCACTCGCTTCGTCGTCCTGGCCACGCATCCCGCTCTGCGGGAGGAGTCCGACCGCATCGAGGCCGCCGAGGAGGCACTCGACGACGGCATCGCCGTCGATGATCCACGGGTGGCCCAAGTGGCCGTCGAACGGCACGCCTTCGAGAACTCCCTGCATGCCGTCATCGAGAAGTCCGGCCTTGACAAGGACGACGATGCCCTCTTCGACGCCTGGGACGCGTTGCATCCTGCCACTGAGAATGATGATGCGGATGAGGGCGTCGGCCACGCCGACGTCAAATCTCGCCGACGGGATGCTGATTCCATGAGCGCCTTCGAGGCCACGGGCAAGATGCCCTACGACTTCTCCGCGGCCCGCCTGCGCTGCATGGAACTGGCCGAAGAACTGTCCGCCCAGGACTCACTGCTGTGAACATGGGGATCCCTGGTTTCGAGCCGTCCTTCCGGATCGGGGTCGACTCGATTCGGCAGGCGCACGGAGCACGCTTGGCGCGGCTCGCCGGCAGGCGGTTGACAGGATTCGCGCTGGTGCGGTTCGCCGAGGACGGGGAATGGTTCGCCGACTGCCCGGTGGTGTTGGACTTCGACGGTATCCAGGTGGAGGTCTGCCACTGGAAGCTCGACGAACTCTCGATCGGCTGGGACACGATCGACACCGCGGCGCCCATCATTGGGTGGGAGTGCTTCGAGCTCACGCCCCAGTGGTCTCACAGCGGTGAACACCTCGAACCGTTCGTCGGTCAGGAGTTGTGCGAAGTCACGCTCCGCACATGGCAGCCAACTGACCGTGGCCTGGCGGCAGGAGCCGTGGCAGTGGAGTTTGTCTTCGCCAGCGGCTGCCTGCGGATCGTCAACGGCCTCGACGAGAACCGCATCGAGGTGGGCGCGGCCAGCCGGGGCGACGTCCGACACAGGCTGGGCCGCTGAGGGTTGACGAGACGGCGAATGGCCGACCTCGACCCGGGCGAGGTCAAGACCGCGGCGGTGGGAGCACTCACGGTGAAGTCCTCGGCCGCTGGTGTGGCGGCCGAGGACTCCGACCGGGGCTGATTACGGCCGGTCGGGGGCGGCGATTCCCAGGAGCGTCCGGTGCCCGGCGTGGACGTGCTGTACTGCACTTCCGCCGTCGGGCAGATCGTCCACCGCGCATTCACGCCGACTCAGCGTCTTTTGCGGGCCCTGATCACGAGCAGTACGGTCACTGGGCCGACAACGAGCCCCATAACCGCACCGACCAGAACAGCGGTGAGTGCGCTCATTCTCGGCCTCCGCCTTCCTTCTATCAGGCTATTTCAGCAGCTGGTTCAGAGTTGATGTGACGACCCCTCCGGCCGCACCGGCGGAGCCGCCTGCGGCAGCTCCCACAGCGCATCCCCCCAGCGCACCCACGGTTGTTCCGCCGGGCCCTGCCGCCGATCCGACGATCCCGGCCGTAACCGCTCCACCGACACACCCGGTTACGGCACCACCGATCGTGCCGATCAGCGTGTCGATGCCGAGGTCCTTGAAGCTGAAGAGACCGGTCGGGTCAATGCGGTTGACGGGGTCCCCCTCGGCGTAGAGGTAGGGGTTCTTCTCCTGCCCGGAGGGGTCACGCTGGGTGAAGCGCCCAATGTTGGGGTCGTAATAGCGGGCCGCGAAGTGATACAGGCCCGTCGGGTCCTGGTAGCCGCCTGCGAACCGGTAAGGCTGCGTGGCCTTCTCCGAGGTGGTCGACCGCTGCACGCCGCGCGGGCTGTAGGAGTAGGAGTTGACCTTCTCGCCCGTCTCGTCCGTGACCGCGACGACGGAACCGAGCGCGTCGGTGAGGTAGAAGTACGTCTTCCCGTCCCGGGTCATGGAGTTCAACGTGCCCCCAGGCTCCCGGTTGAAGCCCGTGTCCGCACCGGCAGTTGAAGTCGCCGACAGGCCGAACGGACCGTTGTGGAAGTAGGTGTCGCCCAGCTTGACGCGCTCACTCTGGTCGGTGGAACCGTAGCGGCCTTCGTAGGTGGCACCGCCCACCGTGAGCGAGGTCAGCTGACTGTGATCCGACCACTGCTCGCCCGTTCGGGTGCCCTCCGGCGTGGACGCGCCTGCGGTCTCGTGGCCTTCGGCGTCGTAGGACCAGTTCGTCGAGGTGCCGTTCTTGGCGGTGATCTGCTGGGCGTCGTTGATGGTGTACGTCGTGCCGCGCGGGCAGCCTTCGGCGGTGCCCTGGCTGGTGAGGTTGCCGGCCAGGTCGTAGCAGTACTGCCAGGACTCGTTGAGGGTGGAGCCCTTCTTCTCGGCGGCGTAGGAGAAGCGGCCTGCGCCGTCGTAGGTGTAGTTGGTCTTCATGCCGGTCACGGCGTCTGTTGTGGTGCGGATTTTGTCGCCGTCGGTCTTGCCGTCGGTGCCGTAGCCGTAGGTGTAGGTGAGGTCGACCAGGGTGCCCTTGGCGGAGGTCGCCTTGATGTTCTTGGGGCGGCTGGAGTTGTCGACGTCGACCTTCTGGACGGTACCGCCGGGGTAGGTGGTCTGGGTGCGGACGTCGTTGTTGTTGTACGTGTACGTGGTGGTCTTGCCCTGCGGGTCCTTGAACTCCTTGAGTTTGTTGACCTCGTTCCACGTGTAGTCGGTGGTGCCGGCCGGGTCCTTGTAGTAGTCGACGTTACCTGCGGGCGTGTAGGCGAGCAGGGTCTGGGAACCGTCCTGGAGGGTGCGGATCGTCTCACGCTGGAGCGGGTCGAACTCGTACTTCACGGTGCCGGTGGAGTCGTCGCGCTGGCGGAGGTTGCCGTCGCCGTCGTAGTGGTAGCGGACCGTGTCGTTGGTGGTGGAGACGGTCTTGATGCGGTCCAGGTGGTCGTAGGTGAAGACCTTCTTGATGCCGCGGCCGTCGGTGAGGGTCTCGGTGCGGCCCAACGCGTCGTAGGTGTAAGTGGTTTCACCCAGCGGCTTGGGCGGGGTCACCTTCACCAGGTTGCCCTTGTCGTCGTACCTGAAGGACGTCTTCACCGTCTTCGTGGACGACATCTTCGTCTGGGCCGTGCACCGTTGGCCCTCGAAGCCGCCGCAGTCGGGGCTGGCGGGGTTGTAGGTGTACGAGACGTTGCCGCCGCCGGTGCCGGACTGCGCCACCGACTTGGTGTTGCCGGCCGTGTCGTAGGTGAAGGACGTCTTCTCGCCGTCGGCGTTGGTGGAATCCTTGGGCTTGTCGCCGCCGGCAATTGTCTGCCAGCTGGTCGTCGACTTTCCGCCGGTGGGCGACTTCACCGTCTCCAGGTTGTTGCGGGTGTTGAATCCGTAGTCGGACACGTTGCCGGGCGTGGTGCCGGTACCCATCGCGTCCGTGGCCGTGTCCACATTGTGGTTCGCGTCGTACTTCGTGGACCGCTTGTGGTCCAACGCATCGGTGACCTTTTCGACTTCACCGTCACCATCGTGCTCATAGCGTGTCACGTGTTCTTCGGGGTCGGTGACCTTCGTCGTTCCGGCGGCCGTGGGCGAGGTGGTGTCGTATTGGTAGGTCCATGTCGGGCCGGTGTGGCCGGAGCCGTTGAAGTCGGTGGCGCGCAGCATGGAGGTGACGCGGTTGGCGCTGTCGTAGGTGAAGACGGTGACGCGGCCCTCGGCGGTGGTGATTTTCTCCAGGCGGCGGGAGGAGTCGTAGCCGAAGGTGGTGGTCTTGCCTTCGGCGTCGGTGGTTTTGTGCAGGTTGCCGTCCGGGTCGAGGTCGAAGACGGCCGTGCGACCGGAGTTGTCCTTCGCCTGCCACTGTGAGGCGTCGGTCTTGACCAGGTCGATCCAGCGGCCCGAGCGGGTCTCGGTCAGCTTGAAGCCCTTGTGCTCGCTGCCCTCGTCGTGCTGGGTGACGGTGATGGTGCCCTTGTTCTTGTCTGTGACCTTGGTCAGGGTGCCGTGCTCGTTGTAGGTGTCCTTGGTGTGCGACTTCCAGTTGGTGACCGTGTAGGTGCCGTCGGCGTTCTTCTTCAGCTCCTTGGAGTAGCCCTTGGGCGTGGTGTAGGAGCCGTCGGCGGCCTTCTTGAAGCGCAGGGTGTCGCCGGAGGCGTCGTAGAGGACGACCTCGTCGTCGAGGGGCTGCAGGTAGCGCTCGTACTGCTGCCACCATCGCTGGGAGACCTTGCCCCACGGCGCGTCCAGAGAGTTGTAGGTGCGCGCCAGGGTCAGTTCCTGACCGACGCCGGCGATGGAGAAGTCAGTCGCGGTCAGCATCAGGTTGCCGGTGGAGTAGTCGATTCGGGCGGTCAGCGCGTCCGTGATCGCGAAGTTGCTGATCCGGTGCCACGGCACATCGCCCTGACCTTCGGGGACGTAGGTGTCGGCAGTCGCCCGGGCGGCGCGCGCGGTCGCGGCCTCGCCACTTGCGGCGCGCTTCTTCTGCTGGGCGCGCCAGGCTGCGACCTCGCTCGATGGGCTGCGTTCGGCCTGCGGTGCGCCGGGCTTGTTCGCGCCGACCTTCACGGCGGGCATCGTGAAGGTCGGCGCGTCCTTGCCCCAGGCCGAGCCCGGGTCGTCGGCGGCGGAGGCGCCCGCGGCCGGCAGCAGGGACAGGGTCAGGGCGCCGGTGGTCAGGGCTGCTGCCGTGGCGAGGCTCGTTCTCTTTCGGGCACGCGAAACACGCGCACCAATGGTGCGTTGCATCAAGGCTTCCCCCCACAGGAAGACATATCTCGCAGACCCCAGCGGTCACGAGGCGCACACAAGTTGCCACACGATCCCCACAGGTCGCGGTGCGCTTCCCCCGAACATCCGTACTACACCGGATGGAACTAGCCCCTCCCGTCAGCGGCGAAAACGGCAGTAAAAGCCGCAGAATTCGTTCAGTTCACGTCGCCGTTGCGCTATACGCATACAGGAACATCCACAATGTGGCCGGATAACTGCGGTCCGTTCTCGGCCATGTCCACGGTCAGGTGCCGCCCAGGGAGGGCCCCGGGCGGCGGCGCGGTTCAGTTCGCGAGGTGACCAACGCCTACTGCTTCATCGACGAGCTGTGGCGCTGTGCATTCTTCAGGTAGCGGTCCCGGGCGTCGCCGATCCGTTGGAAACGTTCCGCGTGATCCTTGATCGTCTGGCGTTGCAGGGCGGCGTCAGCGCGCCACCACACGGGTACGACGTGTGCCTTGAGCTTGCATTCGACGTCGTCCTGGGCTGTGGCGGTCTCTGCGTGGGTGGGGTGTTCTCCCGTCCACCGGGGATCGTCGTTCGGAGCCATCGGATCGACGTAGTCATGGCCGCGGCTCCGCATGCAGGCCCGCCATGCGGCGAACACTTTCCGGACGGCAGGTGCTTGCTGGGACTTCTTGTATGCGGTCAGGGACGCTTCGTTCACCAGGTCGGAGTTCACCTTCGGTACATCGCGCATCAGCTCTTGCTGGGCGCGCGCCGCGCAGCCCGATTGACCGTCGGCACCGTAGGCGGCCTTGTTCTGCTGTGCCGTGAGGCCTGCGTCCCGTCGTCCCATCAGCTGTTCTGCGGCCGCAGAAGCCCGGTCGGGGATGGGGCGGTAGCCGTAACGTGCCGCCACTGCAGGTTCGGCCAGGCCGTATCGGCCGCGGTTCGGCCATGTTTTCGTTGCCGGGTGCGGGACTTCAGGCCAGTCGAGTCCCTGACGCGCCATACATGAAGTGGTCAACTTCTCCTGCGCCGTGGCGACAAGGGCAGCATTGCGGCCGTCCAACTGGTAGGCGTCGAGGGGCAGGACGAGGGCGCGGACCTCCCGGCCGGGCGCGGGCGGCGGGCCCGATGGGCGGGCGCCGTCGCTCGCCGGGGGGCCGGCACAGCCCACGGCGAGCAGCAGCGTGCAGACAGCTGCGGTCGCCATACGCTTGTGCATGGTCATCAGCTCCCGTTGAGGCGGGGGCGGCAGATGGTGCCGTGCCCCCGGCGAACGTGTGGGTTCACCTCGTGCGGTGCGGTCGCGCAGTCGGCTCTGGGGTCAGGGGCACGACTTGTACAGCGAGCTCGTCTTGTACTTCACGCGGGTGTCCTTCAGATCGCTCGACCATGTCCAGGGGTGGAAGGTCCAGTTGGATCCGCGGTTGTAGTAGTTCGTCCACAGCGTCCAGTAGCAGCCCCGGGTGAGGTTCTTCACCGAGCGGAGGTTGTCGTTGACTTTGTGCCCGTTGTTGTACTTGTTGTCGGACAGCTTCATGTCCGACTTGCAGAACGCCTTGTATCCGCCTGTGTAGCGTCCGTACTCGTACGTGTGCAGTGGATTCGGGCAGGCCGCCGCGGTCGATCCCGCAGCGCTGTCCGCGACGGACGCGGGCTGCGGGCCCCTCGGCGTGGTGTGGGCCTGTGCGGTGGGCGCGGCCAAGGCGAGGCCGGCGCCCAGGGCTACCGCGGCGGTGGCCAGAGAGAGACTCTTGCGTGGATTCATGGACTGACTTCCTTTCGTGACTCTTGGCCCGGGGCCGGACTCGTGCTGCGGGCGGTTGTGCCCCGGTGCGGTCAGCAACTTAGGACGTTCACAGCCGAGGAGCGTCAACCGGGCGGTGCAGTCTGGTGTCAACTCTCGCGGTACAGCCGAGAACGGCTGCAACCCCCGACGTACCTCCACGGCAACCCACTCGCGGTGTCCCTGACCGGCGGCAACCGCAACGACGTCCGGAGCTGTCCCGCAACGCACACGGGCGCTCAAGAGCCGCGCAGTCAGCCGACTGGCTGGTCGGCCCCCGCCGCCACGATCAGTCGGGCGGCGTTGGTGACTGAGGAGTCCCCGAAGAACTCGGCAATCGGGACTTGCACCGTGAACACGCTCTTGAGGCGGGAAACGAGGCGCAGCGCGGCCAGGGAGTGGAAACCCAGCGCGAAGATGTCCGTCCGCAGGTCGATCGTCGGCACTTTGAGTACCGCACAGTAGACCTCCGCGACCTTGGCTTCGAGCTCGCTGCCCTGCGCTTCCTCGGGTGCGACACTCTCGGGGCTCCGCAGCGCGAGCAGGGCTGCTTGGTCGACCTTGCCGTGCGAGGTGAGCGGGAACCGTTCAACTACTGAGATGTGGGCCGGAACCAGATGCGGGGGAAGCTGGGTACGAACGTACGCCGCGACTGTCGCCTCGTCGGCGTACGCCCCGATCAGGAACGCGATCAGCTCGAGCTCGGCCGCTGGGTCGGCCTCGGTGCGCCGAGGCACGACCAGGCTGCGCGCCACGTCCGGATGGCTGTCGAGTACGGATTCGATCTCGGCGAGTTCGACCCGGTGGCCGCGCAGTTTGAGCTGACGGTCCACGCGCCCGAGGAATTCGAGGTCACCTTCGGTGGTCCAGCGGCCTTGGTCGCCGGTGCGATACATACGTGCGCCCGGCTCGGTCGCGTAGGGGTCCCCCAAGAAGCGCTCGGCAGTCTGCTCGGGCCGGTTGAGAAAGCCGTCGCAGACGCCGGGGCCGGCCAGGTAGATCTCCCCCGGCACGCCGCGTCCCACCGGTGCGAGCAAAGCGTCGAGCACGTAGACGGCGGCGTGCGGCATGGGCCGTCCGATCGGCAGCGCCTCGCGGTCGAAGTCGGGCCCAGGCTGGTAGGTCGTGCTGGTCACCGCCGTTTCGGTGAGCCCATAGACGTTGGTGAGCGGAATCCCGAAGTCCAACCAGCGCTGGTAGACCTCGATCGGCGCGCGTTCGCCGCCGACCAGCACTCGCCGCATGGTGTGCGGAACGGGGACAACGGCCGGGTCGATCAGGCGTACCACTTCGATCCAGTAGGCGGTGGGGAGTTCACACATGGTGATCTCGCGTTCTCCGAGGACGTGCAGCAGTTGCTCCGGGCCGGTCCGGCCGAGCACGCCGTCGAAGAAGACGACGCAGCCACCGGCCAGCCAGGTCGGGAAGAACTCCTCGACATGTACGTCGAAGGTCATCGCGGCGAGCTGCAGCATCCTGTCTTGCGGGCCCAGATCGAACGTGTCCACCGCGGCACGGGTGAACGCAGTCAGGTTGACGTGGGTGACGAGGGTGCCCTTGGGTACTCCCGTCGAGCCGGAGGTGAACGGGACGTACGCGACCTGACGGCCTGTCACTGCGATCTCCTCGAGGTCTTCACCTGTCTGGGCCTCGATCGAGGAAGCAACCGCCGGATCGTCGAGGGCGATCACATGCCGGGCCCCGGCCAAATCCCCTGCAAAGTCCTCGGCGATGTCCTTGGCGAAGTCCACGACCGTGAGCACCACGCGGGGCGCGGTCTCGGCGAGGACGTGGGCCTTGCGGCTGCCGGGCGCGTCCGGAGCCACAGGGACGTAGGCCCCGCCCGCCTTCAGCACGGCGAGTACGGCAGACGGCCAGGAGGAGCCGTGGGGCAGGGCGAGCGCCACCCGCTCGCCCGTACGAAGGCCCAGCTGACGCAGGTGCCGAGCCAGCCGGTTGGCCTGGCTGTTGAGCTGTGCGTAACTGACCTGCGTACCGTCTTCGCGCTCGATCGCCGGCGCATCCGGGCTCTGTCGGACCCGTCGCTCGAACAGTGCGTGCAGGGTGGCCGGTTCGTCCCCCGGCACGGGCCGTCCGGTCAGCTCCCGATCGGGCGCGGCGTCGGTCGACGTGCGAAGCGCTCCCAGCGGGAGTTCGGGACGGGACGCGACCTCGCCGAGCAGCGTCAGGTAGCTCTCGGCCATGGCCTCGATGGTGCCCGGGTCGAACAGCTCCCTGTCGTACTCGAACTGAAGGCTCAGCTCCCCCAGCGCGTCCACGGCGCCGAGACCGATACGGAGCCGGGCCCCGCCGTTGGACAACTCGTACAGCTCCGTCACCGCGCAGCCCGGCAGCGTGGCCTCGAACTCCGTGGACTGCTCGAAGGAGTACGCCGTCTGGAAGAGCGGGGTCTCATGCGAGGTGCGTTGGGAGTCGACCCGTTTGACGAGCTCGGTGAGAGGCGCGTCTTGTGAGGAGAGCGCGTCGAAGGTACTCAGCTGGAGTTCGCGGACCAGCGAGGCGAAGGACACGTTCGCGTCCAGCCGCAGTCGCAACGGCATGGTGTTGGCGAAAAGACCGATGAGCGACTGGTACTCGGGCCGGGTCCGGCCGGCCAGAGGCGTTCCGATCAGCAGGTCGTCCTGACGGGTATAGCGGGCCAGCAGCACGCCCCAGACACCGCCGAGCATCGCGAACGGCGTCACCCCGAGCCGCTTGGCGCAGGCGTAGGCATCGGCCCGGAGCTGCTCCGGCACCACGGTCGTGAACTCGTCTCCCCGGTACTCCCGGGACGCTCCTGAACTGTGATCGACCGGCAGTGCGAGGGTCGTCGTCGCACCGGACAGTTCCCGGGCCCACGCGTCGAGCGCGTCGTCGTACCCGCCGTCCTCGGTGATGCCCCGCTGTTCGGCCGCGAAGTCGCGGTACTGCAGGGTGAGGTCGGGCAGCTCGGGCTCATCGCCCGCGTGCCATGCGGTGTAGAGCGCGGTGAACTCGGTCCAGAACAGACGCAGCGACCAGCCGTCCGCGACGATGTGGTGCACGTTGAGGAACAGCGCGTATGCGTCATCCTCGAGACGTAGCGCGGCAGCCCGCAGCAGTGGGCCGTGCACGAGGTCGAAGGGCTCGCGAGCGGCGGTCTCGACGAACACACGCCATTCGTCGGGCCGGGAGCGGAAGTCGAGCACGGGCAGCGCGAAGGGCTGCGGCGGATCTGTGACGAGGTACAGCTCACCGTTCTCCTCGCCCACCCGGGAGCGCAGCACTTCATGCCGGCGCACGATCTCGGTCACGCAGCGCGCGGCGAGTTCCGTGTCCAACGCGCCGTGCAGACGGATCACCATGGGTATGCCGTAGACGCTGCGGCCCGGAGCGAGTTGTTCGGCGATCCAGATCTGTTCCTGGAGGAGGGAGAGCCTCTCGGTCTGTCGGTTGCCCATGGGTGCTCCGGTCGGGTGCGTGGCCTGCGGAGTGGTGGTTGACTCGGTCATCGTGATCCGCTCTTCCTGACAGTCGGCTAGTAACCGAGTTCCCGGTCGACCAGGCCGATCGGCTCGAGGCCGTCCGCCAGTCGACGAATGTTGCGCCGGACCAGGTCGACGAAGGGTCCGAGTGCGTGGTCCAGATCGCCCGCGCAGTGCGCGGTGATCACACAGGTGGGGAGGGACCACAGCGGGTGTTCCGGAGGGAGCGGCTCGGGGTCGGTGACGTCCAGGCCGGCGCCGGCGATCCATCCGGAGGTCAGCGCACGCACGAGGTCATCCGTGACGACGAGCCCACCGCGCGCCACGTTCACCAGGCACGCGTCCCGACGCATGGACCTGAGTCTGACCGTGTCGATCAGCCCGGCCGTGTCCGCGGTCAGCGGCGCCGCGAGGAAGACCACACGGGCCTCGGGCAGCCATGTGTCGAGGCGATCGGGCGTGCCGACCTCGGCGCCCGCGATCGGGGCGCCGCTGCGGCACACCACCTTGGGGCGGACCTTGAACGGGCGCAGCAGTGCGAGCAGTGCCCGGGCGACCCCGCCGCCGCCCACCACAAGGACCTCGGCGTTCGTCAGCCCGATGGCGGGGCGCGGCAGCCAGGCGCCGGCCCGCACGGAGGCAGCGCCCTGACGCAGCACGGTCAGCGCGAGCATGAGGGCGTGTTCGGCCACCAGCTCGGACTGGACCCCCACGGCCCGGCTCCAGCGGATCCGCTGATCCATGAGCGGCAGGTAGCTTTCGACGCCGCTGCTCGCCAGCTGGACCCAGCGCACCGACGGCGCGCGCTCCAGTGCGGCTGCCAGCTCCGAGGGCTGCTCGCCGGTCCAGATCAGGCCCTGGGCTTGGTCCAGCGGAGCCAGTCGTACGCCTGAATCGTGCAGTGCTGTCAGGAGATCGGCGGGCGCCGGCTGCGGAAGCACTGCCACGGGCAGGTCGGGAAGCATGGTCACCGGCCACTGCCCGGCTTGCCCACCGCCGTGACGTCCGCCGTCGCGCCGGCCAGCGCGGCCACTCCGCGTACCGTATACGCGCCGAAGACCTCGCGCGGACCTAGGCTGATGCCCAAGTGTTTGCGGATCCAGCTGATCAGCCGCAACATGAACAGCGAATCCCCGCCCAGGTCAAGCAGGTTGTCGAGCACACCGATCTCGTCGAGGCCCAGGAGCTCCGCCGCGGTGGCGCCGATGCGCCGCTCGATGTCACCTGTCGGCGGCACGAACTCGGTGGGCAGGTCGGGCCGGCGCTTCGGCGGCTGCGGAAGCATCGCGTGGTCGATCTTCCGATGCGTCGTCAGCGGAAACTCGTCCAGCCGGATCAGCGCTGAGGGGATCAGATGGGTCGGCAGTTCGTCGGCGAGGAAGGAACGCAGCTCACCGGCGCTCACCTTGTCCGGATCGGCAGTCACGTAGCCGATCAGACGCTGCTCACCCGACGTGTCCCGACCGGTCGTGACCAAGGCTTGGCGCACCGCCGGGTGCCGGTCGAGCGCGGCCTCGATCTCGCCCGGTTCGACGCGATAGCCACGTACCTTGACTTGCTGGTCGCCGCGTCCGAGGAATTGCAGCCGACCGTCGGGAAGACGGCGTACCCGGTCGCCGGTGCGGTACAACCTGGCCCCCGGAATCCCCGAGTAGCGGTCTGCGACGAACTTCGCCGCGGTGACGTCCGGCCTGCCCAGGTAACCGCGTGCCAGTGAGTCACCACCGATGAGCAGCTCGCCCTCGGTATCGGCGGGAACGAGTTCGAGCCGCTCGTCGACGACGTACATGCGGGTTCCGTCGATGGCATCGCCTATGGACAGCACCCCGTCCTTGGGTGTCTGGCCGGGCGGCACGCTCCAGTACGACGCGGTCGCGGTGGTCTCGGTCGGCCCGTAGACATGCACCAGCGGAAGGCGGAAGCGGTTCCACTGCTGGACGGCTTCGGGCATGACGCGGTCTCCGCCCATGACGACCGTGCGCAGGGACGGGGGCAGTGCCCCGCCGGTGTCCACGAGGTGGTGGACCAGCAGGTGCCAGTGCGCGGTCTGCATCTCCAGCAGCGTGACGTCGTGCGCGGTGAGGAAGTCGAGCAGGGCCTCCACCGGGGAGAGCGCGACCCGGTCGGCCGGGAACACGCTTGTCCCGCCCTGCACGAGTGGGGGGAACAGCTCCTCGAGTGAGGCGGAGAACGCGGCAGCGGCCAGCATCAGGTAGCGGTCACGCGGCCCCATGCCGAACTCGGCACTCGCGGCGGCCGCGAGGTTCGCCAGGCCCAGGTGGGTGATCATGACGCCTTTGGGCGCTCCGGTGGAGCCCGAGGTGTAGATCACGCAGGCCAGATCGTCCGGTGCGGCTGCGGGGGCACCCGGACGGGGAGCCGAGCGCCCTCGGTCCGGGGCAAGCGTGGTGACGGGCAGGCTGGTCGGCCCCTCATGCGCTGCGTCCACGAGGAGAATCTTGATGCCGGAGTCCTCGGCGAGGAAACTCTTGCGCTGGTCGGGGTAGTCCGGGTCGATGGGCACGTAGGCCGCTCCCGCACGCAGCACGCCGAGGATCGCGACCAGCAGGTCGACGGAGTGACGCATCATGACGCCGACGCGATCTCCGGGAAACACTCCCGCCTCCACCAGGCGCGCCGCCATGTGCTCGGCTTCGGCGGCGAGTTCGGCGTAGGTCAGCGCCCGCTGTGCATCCTCGGTGGCGGGGGCGTGCGGCGTCACCCTCGCATGCTGCTCGAGCAGGCTCGGGATGAGCTTCGGCGCGTCGTCGCGCGCTGATCGAACGTCGGCGTTCACGCGGCAGACTCCTCAGGGTTGGACGACATCGACGTCAAGGGGCCTGCGGCGGCGACAGCCTGCTCTGACATCAGCTTCAGAACGGGTGTGACGCCACTGCCCGGCAGCACCGGGGCGCCGAGGGCCGCGAGCCCGGTCTCGAGTGCGGCCAGCGCGGTGACCAGGTCGAGCGGGTCGACATGGCCGCAGTGACCGATTCGCACGACTTGGTCCGCCAGTTCTCCGTTGCCGGTGGTCAGCTGGACACCTGTGTGCTCGACCACCGCATCGACGACAGATTGCGCGCCCACTCCGGGTGGTGTGAACGCGGCCGTCACGATGCCGTTGCGCGCCACTTCTGGGGTCAGCAGCCGGAGTCCGAGGCCGCGCAAGCCCGCTCTGGCCATCCGGCCGAGCTCCGCATGCCGCCGCTGACGCCGCTCCATGCCTTCGGCGAGTACCTGTTCCAGCGCCGCGGACAACTGGAGCAGCACGCCGATCGCCGGCGTCCAGGGGGTACGCGGGATGGAGTGGTTCAGGCCGTCACGCGTGATGGTCCAGTCGAAATAGAACCGCGGATGCCTGGCCTCGGCGTGCCGGCGCCAGGCGCGCTCACTGACCGAGACGAAAGAGACCCCCGGCGGCGCCATCAGCGCCTTCTGGGTCCCGCTGACCACGACGTCCAACCCCCACGCGTCGGCCTGTATGTCGCAGCCGCCGACCCCGGAGGCCGAGTCCACGATCGTCAGCACGTTGCGCGTCGCTCGCCCGAAGGCCTCAAGGTCGGTGACGACGCCTGTGGAGGTCTCGCAGTGCACGACGATCGCGGCGACGATCTGCGCGTC
Organism: Streptomyces venezuelae; assembly: GCF_008642315.1. Taxonomy (NCBI): domain Bacteria; kingdom Bacillati; phylum Actinomycetota; class Actinomycetes; order Kitasatosporales; family Streptomycetaceae; genus Streptomyces; species Streptomyces venezuelae. Next base: position 554,479 of record NZ_CP029192.1, read on the forward strand.
GGCCTCCAGACAGGCCTCGACGACGGCAGGGTCCGGCTCACGACCCGGTGCGACGTCGAGCACGACGGTCTCGAGGCCGTAAGCGCGGCACAGTTCCACCCAGCGCCTGCCAAAGGCACCGTTGTCCACCACGAGGACCTTGTCCCCTGGACCGAAGAGGTTTTGCACCGCGCTCTCGAACGCACCGGTGGTGCTTGACGTGAAGACCAGCACGTCTCCCGCGGTACCGAGCACCTGCCTGAGCCCGTCGATGATGCGTGTGAAGACGCGAGCGAAGTCCTCGGTGCGCTCGTCGACCATGGGATGCGTCGCCGCCGCGATGACCGCGGGCGGCAGCGGGGTCGGACCGGGTATGGCCAATCTGTCCTTGTAGATCATCTTCCTGGCTCCTTCGTGCCGCGGTGGTCCGGCTTCGTCAAGGCTTGTCCGCAGTCGAGTACCGCTCGGGTCGAGCACCGCTCAGCCGACTGTCGCCTCACTGCCGCTGTCCGGTACGTGCGGTTCGTCCTGCACCTGTAGCTCCGGCGGCTCGACCTTGGACAGGGCAAGGGCGAACAGTGCCGTGCCCACCACCGCGACCACGGCACAGCCCACCAGCACCGGGCGCAGGCCGAACAGGATGCCCAGGGGGCCGGCCACGGCGAAGCCGACCGGCTGGGCGATCTCCGAGGCCATCAGGTCGAAGGCGGCCACCCGGCCGAGTACCTTGCTCGGTACGGCTCGCTGCATGAGGGTCTGGAAGAACACTCCTTGCAGGCCGATCGCGCAGCCGGAGAGCACCGCGGCACCCGCCACCACCACCGTCGGCACGCCGGAGCCCAGGGCCACCGCCTCGAAGACGATCAGCGGTGGCAGCCACGCTATGAAGACCACCGGTCGCTTCGGCTTGATCCGCGAGGAGGTGAACTCCGCGCAGAGCACGCCGATGGTCATGCAGGTGCCGATGACACCCCAGGCCGCGGGACCGCCCAGATGGGTGTCGGCCACCAGCGGGCCGAGGACCGCGAGGGGGGCCAGCAGGACCATCGAGAACAACGTCCACTGCAAGGTGAGCAGCCAGAGCCAGGGGCGCTTTCGAAACTCCTGCCAGCCTTGCTTCAGCTGCGTGACCGTCCCGCCTTCGTGATCCGGTTCGGCTTCGCGCCGGGCGGGGATCTTGGCGAACACGAGGCAGAGGGTGATGACAGCCATCAGCACGCTCTCCACCAGGAAGGCGGCTCCCGAACCATATGCCGCCACGACGAATCCTGCCGCCGCAGGGGCCACCGTCCAAGCCAGTGAGGAAAAGGCGCCGACTAGCGCGTTGGCTTCGTCCAGGTCTTCTCGCGCAACGATGTCCGGCATGATCGCCATGCTGGCCGGGCCGAACAGCGCGTCAGCGCCGCCGTATACGACGGCCAGAGCGAAGAACCAGGCGAGGGTCGCGGTATCGGTGAGGAGCCCTATCGCCAAGGTCGCCGCCGCGGTCAGGCGTACGATCGACGAGACGACGAGCAGAGCGGCACGCGGAAAGCGGTCCGCCGCGACGCCGGCGAACAGCGACAAGGCGAGCGAGACCGCCGCCTGAACTCCGAGGACGAGGCCGAGGTCACTCGCAGAACCAGTGGTGTGGAGGATGCCGAAGCTCTCCGCGACCGGCAGGAAGCCGTTGGCCATGCTGGAGCCGAGACGGGCGGCCAATAGGCAGGTGAAGTTTCGGTTGGTCAGCAGCCTTCTGCGTTTGCTTCGGCGCCTTATTTTTTCGGAGACCTCTACATCGCTCATTGCGTCTCTTTCCGCGCGTGCTGGATTCAGGTCCGAGGGGTGCTCAAGAGGTTGTCGCCTCGACCAGGGACTTGGGCCGCATGTCCGTCCAGTTCCGTTTCACGTACGCCAGGCAGTCCTCTCGCCCGGATTCGCCGTGCACCACGGTCCAGCCGTTGGGCACGGTGATGGCGGCGGGCCACAACGAGTGCTGTCCCTCAGCGTTGACCAGCACCAGGTACACACCGTCTTGGTCCTCGAACGGATTCGCCACTGCTTTCACTCCCATAGGTAAGTCGTCGAAATTCGTCAGCGACCGCTCAACTCGATATGCGTGGCACGTCGACCGTGCTGATCGGCACATCCGGGTCCGCGGCAAGAGCGGCCAGCATTCGCCGGTAACCGTCGGCCACGTGCTGTGCGGTCTCCGGTTCGAACAGGTCGAGCTGGTACTCCAGGAGCGCATCCATCCCCGCCGGCTCCTTGTCCAGGCCGAAGTTCTCCCGCAGGCTCAACGCCAAGTCGAACATCGAGCTGCCGGCGTCGATGTCCAAGGGCACATCGGTCAATCCGTCGAACTCGAGCCCGGCGTCGGTGTTGTCCGCCAGGGTCAACATGACCTGGAAAAGCGGGTGCCGGGTCCGCGAGCGGGCAGGGTTGAGTTCCCTGACCAGGTGATCGAAGGGGATGTCCTGGTTGTCGTAGGCATCAAGGGCGACGGCCTGGACCCGCTTGACCAGGTCCCGCAGACTCGGGTCGCCGGAGACGTCCACGCGGAACACCAGCATGTTGACGAAGTACCCGACGAGATCGGTCAGCGCGTCATCCATGCGGCCGGCCACGGGTGAGCCGATCGGAATGTCGGCGCCCGCACCGAGCTTGCTCAGGAGCGCCGCAAACCCGGCCTGCAACACCATGAACATGGTCGCGTTCTCGGCACGGGCGACCTCGGCCAGTGCCGTATGCAGATCGGCGTCGAGGGTGAACTCGATCGTGCCCCCGGCGAAGTCGGACACCGGTGGGCGCGGGTGATCCGCCGGCAACCGCAGTTCCTGGGGAATGCCGTCGAGCACCGAGCGCCAGTGCGTGAGCTGTCGCGACGCCAGGCTGTCCGGGTCCTCCTCGCTGCCCAGCAAACGCCTCTGCCAGAGTGCGTAGTCGGCGTACTGGACAGGCAGCGGCGGCCAGTTCGGCTCGCCGCCACGGCGCCGTGCCGCATAGGCCCGGGCGAGGTCCCGCGTGAGCGGTCCGAGCGACCAGCCATCGCTGACGATGTGATGCATCGATATGAGCAGCACGTGCTCCTGCGGCCCCAGTGCGAACAGCCATGCCTTGAGGGGCAGGTCGCGCACAAGGTCGAACGGGTGCTCCGAGGCCTCGTACATCGCCGGATACAGCTCTGCCTCGGCAAGCTCCTCGTACTCAAGGCTCACCGCGTACTCCGAGATGTCCAGGACGACCTGGTGCGGCCCGCCCGCACCGTCCCGGATCACCGTGCGAAGCGATTCATGTCGCTGCACGACGTCCCGCAATGCCTCCTCAAGGGCTGTGCGGTCCAGCTGCCCCGTCAGCCGCCAAGCGAGCTGCATGGTGTACATCGAGTTGCCCGGATTCATCTGATGGATGAACCACAGTCCGAGCTGCCCGAACGACAGAGGGATCATGACTGGTCCCACACGGCGCTCTGCCGTTGATGGCTCGGGACGAGTGCCGGCCGAGTGATGACGGCGATCTGACCGGAGTCGATCTGCGCCGCGAGCAACGCCGCGGTGGGCGCCTGGAACAGGGCCTTGATACCGATCTCCACGCCCATGACACCGCGGATCCGGCTCAGCAGACGCACCGCGTGCAGAGACTGGCCGCCGAGTTCGAAGAAGCTCTCGTCCACGCCGACCGCATCGAGGTCCAGAACCTCGCAGATCAGCTTGCACAGTTGCTGCTCGCGCGCGGTGCCCGGGCTGCGATCGGGGACGGACGTACGGTCGTCCGGCGCAGGCAGGTTGCGCCGGTCCACCTTGCCGTTCGTGGTCAACGGCAGGTTCTGCAGGCGCACCACGGCAGACGGGACCATGTACCCGGGCAACCGTGACGCGGCGTGGGCGAGGATCTCCTCGTCGGGCGCCTCGGCCACTACGTAGGCGACGACTTGCCGCAGCCCCGGCCTGTCCTCGCGCACCACCACGGCGGTCTGTTCCACCTCTGGGTGTGCTGCGATCACGTTCTCGATCTCGCCGAGCTCGATCCGGAAGCCGTTCATCTTGACCTGGTCGTCCCGGCGCCCGACGAACTCGAGATTGCCGTCGTCACGCCAGCGGGCCCGATCTCCGGTGCGATACATCCGTCCCCCGGCCGGACCGAAGGGACAGGCGACGAAACCGGCCGCAGTGAGGTCGGGTCGGCTGAGATATCCGCGAGCCAGCCCGGCGCCGCCGAGGTACAGCTCGCCCGCCACGCCCACCGGCAGCGGCCGCAGGGCCTCGTCCAGGACGAAGATCTGGGTGCCGGCGATCGGCCGGCCGATGGGAGGCGGCTCGTTCCCCTCGTTCCCCGTCAGCGGGCCGATCAGCGTCGCGCACACCGTGGCCTCGGTAGGTCCGTAGGCGTTGAACACACTGCAACGCCCGGACCAGCGTGCGGCGAGGTCGGCGGTCAGGCTCTCCCCCGCAACCACGATCGTCAGGTCCCCGGGCAGATCCTCGTCGGGGGAGAGCGAGGCGAGTACTGACGGCGGCAGGGTCACGTGCGTCACGGTCTCTCGGACGAGCACTGCTTCGAACGAGCCCCCGACGAAATCGTGCAGGCCGGGGACGAACACCGCCGTGGCCCCGCTGAGCAGGGCCATGCAGAGCTCCGAGACGGAGGCGTCGAAACTCGGACTGGCGAATTGCAGGACCCTGCTGTCGGACCGTACGCCGAATGCCTCGATCTGCGCGCCGGAGAGCCCGGCGAGGCCCTCGTGAGTGACCGCCACACCCTTGGGTCTCCCGGTCGAACCGGAGGTGTAGATGATGTACGCCGGGTGCGCGAGGGTGAGGGGGTGCGACCGCTGTGCGTCGGAGAGGTTCGATGCGTCCGTGCCCGCATCACACCCGGTCTGCTGTTCGTCGAGGATCAGGATCGGCGTCGTCCAGGGCTGGGCCGTGGCGCCGGCGGCATCGGTCAGCAGCAGGGCGGGACGCGCGTCGCCGACGATGTACTCGATCCGCTGGGCCGGGTAGGCCGGGTCGAGCGGGAGGAACGCGGCACCCGCCTTGCTGATCGCGAGGAGGGCCAGGACGAGGAGTGGGCCGCTGGGCAACGCGACCCCCACCAGCTCCTCGGGTCCCGTTCCGCGGGCGATCAGAGCTCGGGCAAGCCGGTTGGCCCGCTCGTTGAGTTGCCGGTAGCTCCACCGCAAGTCGCCGCAGGAGACCGCGCAGGCGTCGGGGCGCCGCGCGACCTGGGCCTCGAAGAGCGAGGGCAGGACGACGGGATCGTACGATGCGCCGTCCCCGCTCTGCCGCGTCACCAGCAGAGCGTGCTCCTCCTGCGAGGCCAGTGGAATCTCGCACAGCGGCCGGTTCGGCGAGCGGACCGCGTTGGCGAGGAAGGTGGTGTAGTGCGTGGCGATGCGGCGGATCGTCTCCGGCCCGAACAGGTCGGTCGCGTACTCGATTTCCGCTTCGAGTCGGCCGTCCCGCTCGACGACCTCGATACTCAGGTCGAGTTTGCTGGCCGTGCGCGGTGGCGGTGCGGCGCCCTCGATCGTCACTCCCGCGACGTGCAGGGACTCCTCAAGCGCCTCGTCGTAGACGAACGCCGTCTGGAACAGCGGATTGCGGCTCGGGTCGCGTGGCGGACGAAGTCGCTCGATGACCTTCTCGATCGGCGCTTCCTGGTGGACGAGACCTTCGATGGAAGCCCGGCGTACCTGGTTGACCAGGCCGAGGAAGGTCTGGTCTCGCTCCGGGCGTACCCGGAGGGCCAGGACATTGACGAACATGCCGATCATGTCTTCGGTGCCCGGCTCGGTCCGACCGGCCATGGGGGTGCCCACCAGCATGTCCTCTTGGCCTGCGTACCGGCCGAGAACGGCGGCCCAGCCGGCGAGCATGACCACGTAGGGGGTGACGCTCCAGCGGCGGGCCGCCTCCGCGAGTTCGACGCCCAGCGAAGCCGGCAAGGTGAAGGAGTGGCTGGCGCCATGGAAGCTCATGCGTGCGGGACGCCGGTAGTCGGTGGGCAGTTCAAGCGCGAGGGGCGCGTCCCTGAGCTGGGTGCACCAGTGCTCGATCTGACTGTCCAACAGGCCCTCGGCGAGCGAGCGACGTTCCGCGACGGCGTACTGCCCGTAGGCGACAGGCAGCACGGGGAGCTCGGGTGTGCGGCCCTCGGCCCCCGCGGCAAGAAGTTCGGCGAGTTCCTGGACCAACACGCCGGCCGAGACACCGTCGAAGATCAGGTGATGTATGTCCACCAGCAGGCGGTGATCCGCGGGACCGAGGCGGTACAAGCCGAACCGCACGAGCGGTCCGTGCAAGAGGTCGAACGGAGCTTCCGTCGCGGCGCTCACCCGCTCGGTCATCTCCTGCTCAGAGGCCACATCCTGTTGATCGAGCCTTACGGGGCGGGCAGGGGCGACGACGAACCGGGGCGAGCCAGAGGCGACGGACACCACGGAGTGCAGCACTTCGTGCCGTTCAACGATCTGGGTCAGAGCCACCTCGAGCAGCCCGGGGTCCAGCTCGCCGCGCAGGGCGAACACGACCGGGGCTCCGTAGTGCGAGCCGGCATCGGCGAGCTGCTCGGAGACCCAGATCCGCTCCTGTGCCAGGGAAAGGGGGAAATCCAGGTCAACGCGGCGGTCCTGGCTGTCTTTTGGTTGCGTCGCGGAGTCTTGGGCAGTCGACATTGACGTCTCCCAGTCGTTTCCGGGTACGGTCCGTCCGGCCCCGTGGGCCGAGGCGCTGTGGGTCGTCAATGGATCACTCGCGCGTCGTGGCTGGTTCTGCGATCGCGCGACTTGCGCAGGTCGCGCGCCACGTTCAGCCTCTTGAGCCAGCGGTCCGTGCCGTCGAAGCGGGCCGTGAACGGCACCCTGCCGTGCACGATCTTGTAGTTGTCCAGGAAGATCAGTTCACCCGGTTCGAGCACGTAATCCCGTATGTTGCGGTCGACTTCCGCGACGATGGCCTTCATTGCGCGGGCGCTGTCCGGGTCGGCGTATGCGTCCTCCATGAAGAATGGATCGATGCGCAGGTAGGGTGCGTCGCGGTCGCCGAAGAGGATGGCGACGCGGTCGGGCACGCTGTCCTTGGCCATGATCCATTCGTAGCTGCGCGAGAGCAGCTCGCGTTCGCGCGTCGACATCTCCCGGCTGTCTTCGTCGTGGTGCGGCAGATGCGAGCGGTCGGGCTTGATCGGGTACCGCTCCTGACCGAGCAGGTCCCTGATCTCATCAGTGAGCTCGAGGTCGTCGACCGAGGCGAAGGTCGTCGCCACCCGGTCGTGGTTGCGCAGGCAGGCCAGGCCGAGGTAGTCGGCCCGCAGGGGGTGGAAGGCCTCCTCGGTGTGCCAGGTCAGCAGTTCTTCGCTGCCCGAGCCGAGCTGCTCGTTCTCGTGACCCTTGATCGGGAAGATGTCGTGCATGATCCGGCCGTCCTGCTGTGTCGCCCAGGCGATGGGGTCGCCCAACAGGGACGCGCAGAGCATGAAGTACACCTCCGCGGGGAGCGTGGACGCCCGGCCGACATGGGTGCGCCAGTGCTCGGGAGTGGGCCCGACGGCGACGTCGTCGATCCGGAAGCCGCGGATGGACAGCACGCCACCGGACGCCTCCAGGCGGAACGCGTTCAACTCGGCCCGCAGTCGCTGCGGCAGTTCGTGTGCGTACACCGCGCACTGCCGGACGAACTCCGGGTCACTGACCGACTGGAACTTGGCCGTGAGCGAAGTGAGTACTTCGTTGACTGTCTTCAGCTCGATGTCTGAGAGTTCGATGCTCTGCATGTTCGTCAGGGTTCCTTTCCGCCTCAGGGTTGGAGGCTCGCCTCAGGGTTGGAGACTTGGCTCACGGTTGGAGACTTGCGGCGAACTCAGCGCCCAAAATGTCCAGGCCTTTGCTCAGTTGGCCGCGATCGCCGCCGAAACCGAGCCGGACGCGGCACGGGTGGTCGAATGCCCGGCCGGGGACGAGCAGTACGTTGCTGGTCTCCCCCAGCCGCCGGCACAGCTCGGTCGTGTCCCGCCACGGGCGCAGTCGCGGGAACGCCGTCACTCCGCCCAGGGGCAGCGGAAGGTCGACATGGTCCTCGTGCCGCGCGGCCCAATCGGCCAACAGGCGCCGATTTGCCTTGGCGTTCTGCAGCCGGGGAGCGATGAACACGTCCGCACGCTGTACGACGCGCAGCGCTATGTACTCGAGAAGCGGGGAGAGGCTGAGGGTGATGCGGTCGCGCAGGTTGGTCATCGCCCGCAGCAGCTCCGGGTCGGCCATGCACCATCCGAATCGCATGCCGGGCAGACCAAAGGCCTTTGAAAAGGTTCCGATCGACACGGTGCGCGGATAGGTCAGTCCGGGGTCCGGCAGCGGTGCGTCGTCGTAGACCAGGTCCGTGAAAGCGCCGTCCCACAGGAGATGGGCGTCAACACTGTCAGCAATCTCCAGCAGTCGCCGGAAACCAGGAAGGTCGAGTGTCGCGCCGGTCGGGTTGTGCGGAAAGTTGACCACAATAACCTTGGTGCGCGCGGTGACGATCCTCGCGAGTTCCTCCACGTCAGGCCGGAACTTGTCCTCCTCGCGCAGCTGCCAGCGCAGGACTTCGCACCCCATGGACTCCGCGACGGAAACGTGCGAGTGGTAGGCCGGGTGCAGGGCGACGACTTGGTCGCCTGGTTCGAGGAGGGTCTGGAGCGCGACGTAGATGGCCTCGCTGCCGCCGTGCGTGAGCATCACCTTGTGCGCGTCGCCGTCCCCCCAGCGCGAGGCGATGGCCTCGCGCAGGTCGTCCCGGCCCAGGCACGGGCTGTCCCGGAAGACGATCTCGTCCAGATCACCGGGCTCGATGCCGGCGAGTTCTCGCACCTGTCCGAGGGAGTAGTCAAGAACTCCACTCGACCCGATGTCTATCGCAGCGTCATGATAGTGGTCGCGCATCCAGTCTTCGAGCAATGCCCCATCAAAATTCATCGTTCTCCAGAACCTTGTCCTCGCGACCCTGCAACCGCGACCCCATACAGAGATCACAAGAGGTAAGTAGATTCAGTTCGGCAGAAATGCCGATCTCGCGTTTCTGGTCCAATGACTGTGATTCCTCAAACTCCCGGGCCGAACAGATCGAGGGGGTGAGGTCTTCTGCGGAGCAATGTATGTCCTCCCCGATATGGGGAGTTGACAGATATTGCCCGCTGCGGGATCTGCGTTGCTGCCCATGCGTCGGGTGGACTCTAGGCGTGGAATGTGGTGGTCGCCGCCAGGTCCGCCCGGCCGGCCGCGACCCGATTCACCGGCGCGCTCTCGTCGGCGTAGCCGAAGGAGATCCCCACGAGCAGCTTCCCCTCGTCCACTCCGAGTTGGTCGCGGACGGTGTCGGCATAGAAGCTGAGCAGGCCCTGCGGGCAACTGGCCACGCCGTAGCCGGTCATGGCCAGCAGCAGCGTCTGCAGGTAGGCGCCGGCGTCGGCGGCAAGTCGCGGCCCGCCGTCGCCGGTGACGAACAGGAACGCGGCATGGGGCGCTCCGTAGAAGCCCAGGCTCTCCGCGTCGTAGGCCGCTCGAGCCGGGTGGTCGTCGGGGCCGATGCCCAGCGCTCCGTACAGACCGGCACCGAACGCGGCCCGCCGTTCCCGGTGTACGGGGCCGTACATCTCCTCGGAGTACGGGTAGTCGGCCGTGACGCGTCGCTCGGCGTGGGCCGTGCGCAGGGCGTCGGCGAGACGGTCTCGCCGTGCGCCACCGACCACCTCGACCCGCCACGGCTGCGCGTTGGAATTGGACGGCGCGGCGCCGGCCAGGGAGAAGACCTCGCGCAGGATGTCCTCGGGTACCGGGTCGGGACGGAATGCGCGGGTCGCGCGGCGCCCGCGGATCAGCTGCTCTGCGTACTCCGACGTTCGCGTCCCGCCCGGCTGTGTCCCGCTCGACTGTGTCCCGCCGGTGGGTGCCTCACTCATGCGTGTCCGGGTGCGGACCGGTCCGCTCATGGAACTCTCCTCAGGATCGGCAAAGTAAACGTGATCGTTTACTTGAGGCGGCACTATAGCCAGCCGACTCCTCCGAAGTAAACGGGAACGTATACTTACGTCATGACCACGACGACGACGGCGTCTCGACGGCCGGGGCGCGGAGGGCGGGAGCGCATCCTGGCCGCCGCGGCCGGACTGTTCGCGGCGCAGGGGATCAACGCGACCGGCATGGAGCAGATCGCGGAGCGGGCGCCGGTGTCCAAGCGCACCCTCTACGCGCACTTCAGGACCAAGGACGAGCTGGTCCTCGCTCATCTCAAGGACCTCTCCTCGACGGGACGCACCCTGGAGGGCGTGCTGGCACGCGAGGACATCCCCGCCAAGGAGCGGATCCTCGCGCTGTTCGACCCGCCCCCGACCGGCACGGATCCCGTGCGCGGATGCCCGTTCATCGACGCCGCCGCGGAGTTCCCCGACCCACGAAATGCGGTCCACTCCTACGCGCGCGAACAGAAACTGCTGATGGTGCGGCTGGTGACCGACCTGGTGACGGAACTGGGCTGCCGCGAGCCCGCCGTCCTCGCCGAGCAACTCGTGACCCTCGCGGACGGGGCCGCCAGCCGCGCCATGGTGCTGGGCGAGTCGAACTACGGCCGGCACGCGCGGACAGCGGCAGAGACCCTCCTGGAGAACGCGCTGCCCACCACGGCCTGACGGGCCCCAGCGAAGCCACGACTCACCTCCGGCAAGCCCCAACTACCAAACCCAACTACCAAAGGCCAACCACCAAACCCCGCCGAAGAATCGAGGCTAATTCCGGAGGCCCAGAATAGGCTGTTGTCGATCGTTGCCCGATGTTCGATCAATATTGCTGCGTCATCTGCCGTCGCCGATTCGACTGTTAGGGTTTCGGAGCGCTATTCCGAGCAAACTCCGTGACAGCGAAGGTGATTTCCTTGGTGGACATGCGAGCAGGTTTCGACTACGACAGCCACGACCCGGCGATAGCCGTCGACCCGTTTCCGACCTACGCGAAACTCCGCGAATCCTGCCCGGTGCAGTGGAGCCGCGCCTGGGACGGATATTGGGTCACGACCGGCCACCAGGAGGTCTCCTCGGCGGCCCGCGAGGCCCGGACCTTCCAGACCGCGCAGGACAGGGCGGACGGCACGGTGCAGGGGGTGACCATTCCCTCACTCGGGCAGAGCAACCGGATGATACCGCTGGAACTTGACTCGCCGGAGTGCCTGAAGTACCGCAAGCTGATCTCCGTTTTCTATTCCCCGAAGCAGGTCGCCGCACGTGCCGGCGAGGTCCGGCAGTTGGCGGCGGCCTGTATCGACGAGGTGATCGAGCGCGGCGAGTGCGACATCGTTCTGGCGATGACCGAGAAGCTGCCCAGCATTCTGACCATGCGGGACATCGGACTGCCGGAGGAGCGGTGGTTCGACATCGACTCGCTGCTCTACCGGGCGCTTTTCGCCGCTCCCCATGATCCGGCTACGGCCCGCGAATGCGCGCAACTGATCTGCCTGGAACTGGTGGAGGCACTCGACACCCAACGGGACGGCGACAAGCGGGGGTTGCTCGGGCACCTGGCGGCCAGTGAGGTGGACGGAGCACCGATACCGGACGACGACATCATCTCGATGATGTATTTGCTGCTGCTCGGCATCCATCCGACGTCGAGTGTGACGGCGATCGCGCTCCGTACCCTCGCCCAGCAACCCGAAATGCGGTCCCGGCTGATGTCCGACCGCTCGATGATCCGCACCGCCGTGGACGAGTTCCTGCGGTGGGTCTCGCCCGTTCAAGGCACGGGCCGGATTGCCGCCGAGGACGTCGAGCTCGGCGGGCAGCGCATCGCCCGGGGTGAGCAGATGCTGCTCGGGTGGGCCGCGGCGAACCGCGACGACTCCGTCTTCCCGCACGCGGACCGGATCGACCTCGACCGCGACGCCGGCCGCCACCTCGCTTTCGGTGCCGGCCAGCACTATTGCGTGGGCGCGGCCATGGTGCGCGAGATGTTCACGGCGATGCTGGAGGAAGTGTTCGACCGGATGCCGGACTACACCGTCGCCGATGACACCGCGATCGAGTGGTTTCCGGATCTGACCCCCGTATACGGGATCAAGGCTCTGCCGATACGGTTCACGCCCGGCCGATGAGCGCACCGGAGACCCGGTCCTGACGCGGGGCCGGGGACGGGGGACGACCCCGGCCCCGCGTCCCTGGCGGCACGTCAGGGGTTGACGTGGCCGCCGTCCAAGGGGCGCCCCGCTGTCATCAGGTTCTTCAGGTCCCGGGCGTACTTGGCGACGAGGTCGCGCGTGACGCTCGGGATGTCCCCGTGCCCGGCGATCGCGCCGGCCCGGACGGCGGCGCGGAACCGGTCGGAGGGGATGACGGATCCGGTCACCGGGTCCTCGGGCTCCTTGTAGCCGTGCAGGATGGGCAACGCCGCGTACTGCCGCTGTGCCTGGGGCAGGGCGCGCATCGCAGCCTCGAGCCGCAGGTACCACTCGGCGTAGTCGTCCACCCGCTCGATGGCGTGGCCGTCCTGGGCGAGCCAGTCGACGATGGCGTCGAGGGAGACGCCGTCGTCGTTGGGGTTCACGAGGCTGAACGTCCGATATCCGGAGGGGATTCCAGAGGTTCCGCCGCCCCCCAGCGCCACCATGGCGGCGGCCGTGAAGTCGACCGGCAGGCCGTCGTAGTGGGCGCGTTCGCCGTCCGCGCGGTAGAAGCTGCGCGGCGCGATCCCGGTGGCGAGCACGCTGAACAGGAGGCGGCTGAACACGTCGGTGACGTTGAGCTGTCCGCCGTACCGGCTGTGCGCCAGGATCATGCTGGACCGGAAGGCCGTGACCGGCAGTCCGCACAGGTCGTGCGCCTCATGCAGCAGCACTTCGCCGGCCCATTTGCTGGTCGCGTACCCGTTGGCGTAGCCGTCGTCGACGCTGAGGGCAGGTAGGGCGACGCGGACGTCGGTGTCCTCGTCGAGGGCCGGTCGGCAGGAGTCGGCGACCCCGACGCTGGAGATGTAGGTGACCGGCTTCGTCCGGCGGGTGAGGGCCAGTCGGACGAGTTCGGCGGTGCCGACGACGTTGGCGTCGAAGAGGTACGGGTAGGGCAGGAGGTGGTTCACCGACGCTCCGGCGTGGACGATCAGGTCGACCTCGTCGGCCAGCCGGTCCCAGGCCGCCTCGTCGAGGCCGAGTCGCGGTTCCGCCATGTCACCCGCCACGACGTCGAGATGGCCCGCGGCCAGTTCCTCGTACGTCCGCACCAGCTCCGGGTCGCCGCTGTCGAAGGCCGCGTCCAGCCGCTGCCGGGCCGCGGCGGCGTCCTTGCCGCGCACCAGGGCGATCAGTCGGCCGCCGGCCGGCGCCAGGGTGCGCAGCCATTCCAGGGCGAGGAAGCGGCCGAGGTAGCCGTTCGCGCCGGTCAGCAGCACGGTGCGCGGCTCACGCTCGACACGGGGCAGCGCGGGGGCATCGGCGAGGAGGTGCGCGTCGAGGAACTTGTCGAGGGTGAGGTCCTTCGCGTGGACCTCGGTCGCGCCCTCCCCGTGCACCGAGGCGAAGGTGGGCCGCCGCGCGGCCGCAACTCGGCGAGCAGGGTGCCCGACGCCCTCGCCGCCTTCCTTGAACTCCACGATGCGGATCGTCATTTCCTTGAGCGTGACCGGTTCCAGGAACAGCTCGATCGGTACGTCGATGCCCAGCTCGTCGCGGAGCCGTCCGGCCAGATGCACGGACGTCAGCGAGTCGCCGCCCGCGTCGAGGTACGTCTTCTCCAGACCGGCGGGCCCGTCGAGATCCAACGCCTCGGTCACCAACTCAGTGACTCTGTCCTCCAGTTCACTTCTCAGTGCGGGCGCCGCGCTCCCGGCCGACGCCTGGGCGACCGGCACTTGAGCGGCCGTGCCGCGCAGCGTCAGCGCGCCGTACCTCTCGCCCGCGAACGGGTACGACGGGAGCCGTACCCGGCGCACCTCGCCGTCGAGCGCCGGCCATGCCACCTCCTCCCCGCGCAGCCACGCCTCCCCCGACGGGTCCCGCACCGGATCCGGTTGGCCCTCGGCCAGCGCCATGAGCTTGTCCGACGCCTCCCGCACGCCGGCGGCGACCACGTAGGCACGCACGGGCATCCCGACCCGGCCGGTGCGCAGGGTGTGCGCGACATCGGCGAGGGCGGGTGTGTCGGCCTCGCGCAGACGCGCCGCCAACCGTGCTGCCACGAGGGCGAGTTGATGGTCAGTGCGGGCCGACAGCGGCAGGACCGTGGGACGGGCGTTGACTTTCGCGTGCGGCTCGCGTACCGGTGCCTCCTGAACCACCGCGTGCACGTTCGTGCCGCCCATGCCGACCGACGTCACGCCGGCCAGCCGGGGCAGGTCCGGCCTGCGCGGCCATGGACGGGTCTCGGTCACCAGCCGCAGCGGCGAGTCCCGCAGGGCGGCCATCGGGCTCGTGACGTTCACCGTCGGGGCCAGAGTGGCGTGCTCCAGCATCAGGACCGTCTTGATCAGCGCCGCCACGCCGGCCGCCGCGTCGGCGTGCCCGATGTTCGACTTCACCGAACCGAGCGCGATGCCGACGCCGCCGTCGATGCCGACGCGGGCGTCGAGACCGGCGCGGGCGTCGAGACCGGCGCGGGGGGTGAACGCCGCGCTCGCCGCCGCCAGTTCGATCCGGTCGCCGAGCTCGGTCCCGGTCCCGTGCGCCTCCACGTACTGCGCCGCCGAAGGCTCCAGCCCCGCCGCGGCCCACGCCTCGGTGATCGCCGCCGTCTGCCGGTCCACGCCCGGGGCGGTGAAGCCGACCTTGCCGGCCCCGTCGTTGGTGACGGCCGTGCCCCGGATCACCGCGCGCACCGGGTCGCCGTCGGCGAGCGCGTCCTCCAGCCGCCGCAGCACCAGCACGCCCACGCCGCTGCCCGGTACCGTGCCGGCCGCCTTCTCGTCGAAGGGGCGGCAGCGGCCGTCGGGGGAAGAGGTCCCGCCCTGGTAGTAGACGTAGCCCTCCTTGCGCGGGGCGCCGATGGAGACGCCGCCCGCGAGCGCGGTGTCGCACTCGCCGAGCAGCAGGGCCTGGACGGCGACATGGACCGCCGTCAGCGAGGACGAGCAGGCCGTCTGGACCATCATGCTCGGCCCGTCCAGACCCAACCGGTAGGAGATCCAGGGCGCCAGGAACTCGCGGTCGGTGAGGAGACGCACCTGGATCTCGCCGATCGACGCGGCGAGCGCCGGGGCCGTCTCGGCGGCCAGGGCGTGCTCCGTCGAACTGCCGCCCATGTAGACGCCGGTGCGGGACGGTGCGCTCAGCGGGGCGTACCCGGCGTCCTCCAGCGCCGACCAGGCGGTCTCCAGGAGCACCCGGTGCTGCGGGTCCAGGGCGGCCGCCTCGGTACGGTTGAAGCCGAAGAGCTCGGCCTCGAAGCGGTCCGCGTCAGCGAGGTACCCCTGTACCGGGACGAACGCGGGATTGCGCAGCTCGGCCAGGTCCGTCCCGTCGGCGAGCAGTTCCTTCTCGGTGAACTCGGACAGCGAGCAGACGCCGTCGCGCAGGTTGGCCCAGTAGGCGTCGAGGTCGGGGGCGCCGGGGAAGCGTCCGCTCATCCCCACGACAGCCACCGCTTGTTCAAGGTCGTGCTGTGCGGCTTCCTCGGTCGTCATCGTGTCGTGCCCTTCTTGGAACGGAGCTTCGGGTGCCGGAACAGGTGGGTCGGGGTGATGAGATCCTGGTACTCCGGGTGTCACCGCCGCTCCCCTCCCTCAAGACGCTGGCGCCGTGCGCGCAGCGCACGAGAGCGCCTCGTTGATGCCGCTTGCGCGACCACAGCCGAACCCTCGTCCGAGGGAACGCCGTCACGGATCAGCGTTGCCTGCGCCGCCACCGTGGTGTGCGAGAACAGAGCGACAACCGAGAGCCGAACTCCCGCATGTCGCTCGAGGGCGTTCTGAAGCTCGAAGAGCTTGACCGAGTGGCCGCCCAGATCGAAGAAGTTCACCTCGACCGGCACGTCTTTCCGCTTCAGTACCTCGGCCCACGCGGCGGACACCCGTCCGGTCGTGTCGTCCGTGGGGGCGGCGGCTCCATCCTCTGTCCGGGATTCCGGATGGGTTTCTGCCAGCGCACTGAGGCTTTTTCGGTCGATTTTTCCGTTGGCAGTCACAGGAAACCGATCGAGCACGTGAATCCAGTTCGGAACCATGGCTTGCGGCAGCCTGCGGGCCACATGCTCGCGGATGAGTTCTGGAGAGCTGTCAGGAGGCGACAGGACGAACCCGACGAGCTGGGTCCGCTCCGTGTTCGTCACCACGACGGCGTCGCTGACCCCTGGTGCGGTACGCAGATGAGCCTCGACCGCGCCGAGCTCTATCCGATGACCACGGATCTTGACCTGCTGATCGCGGCGGCCGAGGAATTCCACCTCACCATCGTCGTTCCAGCGGGCGAGGTCCCCCGTGCGGTACATCTTGGCGCCCTCGACGTCGGTGAAAGGGTCGCCGATGAAGGCCTGGGCAGTCGCTTCAGGGCGGCCGAAGTAGCCTCGCGCCACACCAGTCCCGCCGATGAACAACTCGCCACTCACACCGCGTGGGACCGGCTCCAGCTGCTCATTCAGCAGGTAGAGGCGGACACCAGGCACCGGCCCGCCGATGGATACCGGCCCAGGGGCCTCATAGCGGCGGAAGCTGGCCCACACAGTGGCTTCGGTCGGGCCGTACTCATTGACCAGGGCGACGGTGCGGCCGAGCAACGCGAAATGGCGTTCCATCAATGCCTCGGTCAGCGCCTCGCCGGCCACGATCACCGTATCCAGCGCGTCCAGCCGCGTGCCCTGCCGTGCCGCCGCGTCCAGCAGTGCGTTGTAGAGCAGCGGCACACAGAGCAGCCGGGTGACCTGCCGTCGTTCCACCAGGTCGGCCAGCCGCTCGGGATCGCGGATCTCGTCGGATGCAGCTACGACCAGGCATCCGCCCGCGGTCAAGGTCCCCCACACCCCGGCAATCGAGGAATCGAAGGCCAGGGGGGACACAAGCAAGAAGACGGGAGCGCCGGGGTACACCTCGCGGCGTGCCCGAGTGGAAGCGGACAGCTGCCGGTGCTCGACCAGGACGCCTTTGGGTTCGCCGGTGCTGCCCGAGGTGTAGATGACGTAAGCGGCGTCATCGAGTGTCACGGCGACTGCCGCCGCAGTGATCTCCTCTCCTTCTCCTTCTCGGGCATCCTCCGCTCGAATGACCGGGTACGTGAGCGTGGTCAGTCGGTCAGACGTGCCGTCTGCGACGATCACGGCGGACACACCCGCGTCGGCGAACACATCGGCGATCCGCTGATCGGGGTGGGCCGGGTCTGCCGGGACGTACGCGGCACCGGCGTACAGGATGCCGAGCACGGCGGCGATCATCGCGTGTGACGGTTCGACGAGCACACCGATTCGCTCGCCTCTGCCCGCACCTGCCGCACGGACCAACGCTGCGAGGCGCCTGGCCC
Source organism: Streptomyces venezuelae (assembly GCF_008642315.1). Classification (NCBI taxonomy): domain Bacteria; kingdom Bacillati; phylum Actinomycetota; class Actinomycetes; order Kitasatosporales; family Streptomycetaceae; genus Streptomyces; species Streptomyces venezuelae. The sequence goes on from NZ_CP029192.1 coordinate 571,893, forward strand.
AGGCATCGAGCTCGCCGTAGCTCAGCTCGGTGCCCCCGCTCCGAACGGCGACCCTCTGCGGATCACTGCCGGCCATCCGGGCCACTTCTGCATGGACTGGGCTGAGCTCGTCGTGTGGAGCGTTCGACACAAAGCTCTGTTCTGACAAGGTCATCAAAATTCCCACACTAATTCTCGACTGATGCCGCCCGATTCAACTCCCGAAAACAGACTGCATTCCCACGGGCAGAAGTGGCGGGCCACCATGAGCAGTACACGCTCATCGGACGGTCACTGAACTCCGCTCAGACCGGAGAGAATGCACTCTGACATCCGCTCACCTCAGCGTCAACGCCACAAGAAGGGCTGGCGAGACGGCGCGCAACATGTGTCCAGAAGAGCGCAATAACCGCCTGCCGCGCTTTGCCGACGACACTTGACGCCAGCTCGCGGGCATCGCTAGCCTGCTCGATATTCCCATCACGGGTGCAGCACTTAAACCCCGTAGATTACTCATAATCTGTCAGGCCGATGCTGGGGGACCTTCCATGCGCACTCCCCATACGACGAATCTTTCCCACCTCCTCGATCCCGGACATGCGGCGGAGCCATACTCGTTCTACACCGAGTTGCGTACCGAATCACCGGTGCAGTGGGATGACTGGATGCAGACCTGGGCGGTGCTCGGCCATCCGGAAATCGTCGATCTCTCGAAGGACAAGCGTCTTTCTGTAGCCAAAATATCGGATTTCCACGAGAGCCTCCCCGAACAGGCCCGTGGGGACATTGAACTGCTGGCTCGCACGCTGTCGGACATGATGCTGTTCAATGATCCGCCGCATCACACCCGGCTGCGCCGACTGATCAGGCCCAGCCTTTCTCCCCGCCTCACCCGGGAACTACGCTTTCATGTCCAGGAGTTGGCCGACGAACTGCTCGACAAGGTCCTGCCGAGCGGACGCATGGACATCATTCACGACTTCTCGGAACCGCTCAGCCGTGGCGTCATCGCGAAACTGGCAGGTGTATCCGCCGACGCCACCCACCTCCTGGAGAGCTGGCAGGGGCTGCTGCATGAGTTCTTCACCCAGTCCGACGCCCAGAACGCGCGGATACAGGCGCTGAGGGAGTCCTTCGACCGCACTGCCACCGCTCGCCGGAACGGCACGGCCGACGACTTCTTCAGCCGGATGATCAGTCCCCAACTCCGCGCAGCCGACTACACCGAGGACGAAGTCTTCGCCAACTTCCTGCTGCTCATCGACGCGGGGCAGGCGACCACCACGCATCTGATCGGGAACGCGGTCCTCGCCCTGTTGAACAACGACGAGCAGACTCAGCGGCTGCGCAGAGATCCTGAGCTGATCACCCCTGCCACGAACGAACTGATGAGATACGACAGTTCGGTCCAGTTCACCACTCGGAAGGCGCTCGCCGACATCGACCTCGGTGACCACCTGATCCGAGCCGGCCAGTCGGTGACCCTGGTTCTTGGTTCAGGGAATCGCGACCCCCGCCGATACACCGACCCTGACACATTGGATGTCTCTCGACCGGCCGCTGATCACCTGTCGTTCGGGCACGGCATCCACTATTGCCTGGGCGCCTCACTGGCCCTCACCGAGATCGACGTCGCACTGCAGGCGCTGCTGCGTCGGACCACGAACTGGAAGTGCGAGGTGGCCCAGCCCGAGTGGCTGGAAAGCATCAACTTCCGCTTCCTTGCATCCCTTCCGATTACTTTTGAGGCAATCGCCTGAGCGTTCAAGGAGAGGGCGGATGTTGTCCTCTCTGCCGGTACTCAGAGGGCGAGCAGCCCATGTTCTTCCTGAACACCCGAGCGAAGTTCTCCGGATTCGGGAAACCACAGAGCCTGCCGACCTGGGATATGGGGTCGCTGCCCGCTGTGAGCAAGTGGCGGGCAGCGTCGATGCGCAACCCGGTCAAGTACCGCATGGGCGTCTTCCCCGTGGTGGCAGAGAATCGGCGCAGGAAGTGGTACCGGCTGAGACGTGCTTCCTTGGCCAACTGGTCGAGTGTGATGTTCTCGGACAGGTGCATCTCCATGTAGGCCCGCAGTGTGAGCAGTTGTTCCGGGCTGAGACCTCCCGTGCTCGGTGATGCGGAACGGAAGGGATGGAGCAGGTATTCGGCCAGGTAGTGGGCGGCACTCAGGGCGTAGCCCTCTCCTGCACCTGTCTTCCGGGCGTGAAGCAGTGTTTGCGCCATGGATGCGACATGCGGATCGAAGGCGCGCAGTGACTGTAATTCCGAAACATCACGGACAGGAGCGGTGGTGTGTCTGTCCAGTGCCCGCTGAAGGAATTCAGTGGAAAGCTGGATGTAAACGACTTCGAACGGGAGAAGTCTGGGCGGTGTCTTACTGAGCCGGATCAGGTTGTTGGGTGCGACCAAGCAGACCTCTCCAGGTTTGAGCGTGGTACGTCGCCAACCGTTGTCGTCGCGACGTTCGACCTGGCACACACCTCGTATTGGCGTGACGATGCCGAACCATTGATCCGACAATTGGTATGTCCAGGTGCCGCTGTCGTGTCCAGCGACTTTCTCTTCCACAACGATTTTCTGACTGGTCTGGTCTCGCCACGTAATGGTCACGTGTTGTTCCTTGCGTGGGTCTGGGAAGGCAGAGGGAGGGGATTTACGGCAGGGCGATCCGCCGAGCGCTTATGGGGAGGGCAGCGTTCACCGAGGCCGACAGGAGAAGCGGGTCAACTGGTGAAAGAGGTCAGACCGTACAGCTGGTCAGCCGGAAAAGGCGTCAGCTGGAGATGCCGGGCTCGGCCTTGGCGTTGAGGAAGAGGTGGCCGCCCGCCTGCGTCTCCTCGGTGCCCCTGGGGGTCAGGTCGTCGGGCACGCGGGCCGGTGCGGCGGTGCTGCGGCTGTCGGCCGTGGCGGCGGCCGTCGCGGCGCCGGTGAGGGCCGGCGCGGCGACTGCGGTGAGGGCGAAGCAGGCGGAACGGGCGACAAGGCTCGAACGCAACTGGATCTCCGTGGTGCTGAAGGGTGCGGAAGTGGTTCGTCCAGCGGGTGGCTGGGATGACCGCAGCTTGTTCAGTGATCCGTCCTGTCCGCCACAGATGACGACCACTACGGGACGCTGGAACGCCGACACATGCTCTGACCAGCACAGAAGTCGTGGGCGTGGAACGGGAGGTTGGAACGCCGGGACGCCCGTTGCCGAACGCTCGCCGACACCGCAGCCCCGAGCGTCGCTAACGACCTACAAGACAGTTCCTTTTCACCCATGGGCACGCCTTCGAGAAAGAGGAGTGAGGAAGCGACCGACCGCGGTACATCACCGCGGCTGCTCCCCGCTGATGACCCTCACCCTGTTGGTCGCCGCTCACGTCGCGCTCACGTTTGGCTGACGTCCCCGAAGGACAGCCCGCGGTGCGTCCACGCGGAGCCTGTTTCATCGGTACGTAGGAATCGCGTCCGTTGATATGCGCGTTGAGGGAGTGCTGGAGCCATCGCCGATCGATCCATGGTGTGCTGGATGACGAGGTCCACGTCGCCTGGTTCCAGAGACACGAAGAGGGCGGCGGCGGTCCAGCGTCTACTTGAACTGGAGCGCCGGCGCCACCTGGCCTCCGGTCGTATGCGGTTGGTGCCCAGGTGCTGGGCAAGTCCGAGCGGACGGTCTGTCACAGCCACGCACGTCCGCGCCGCGCCGTGCCCCGACGAGGTTCCCCCTCCGTGCCGGATACCCGAACGGCCCGGTACCGCGTGGTCCGGGCCGTACCGTCCGGATCACCAGGACGGGCGTACCAGGTCCGGGGTCAGGGCCGCCAGGTCGGGGGCGCCGAGGAGGGTGAGGGCCAGTTCGGTCTCTCGGTGCAGGGCGGCCAGGGCGGCGGCGACTCCTTCGGCGCCGGCCGCGGCCAGGCTCCAGACGTACGGGCGGCCGATCGCCACGGCGTCCGCGCCGAGCGCCAGTGCCTTCACCACGTCGGTGCCCCGGCGGATGCCTCCGTCGACGAGGACCGGGACCCGGCCTGCCACGGCTTCGGCGACGGCGGGCAAGGTGACGAGCGGGGCGATCGCGGTGTCCAGGTTGCGGCCCCCGTGGTTGGACATCCAGACGCCGATGCCCGACTCCGCGGCTCGGCGGGCGTCGTCGGGGCGCACGATGCCCTTGGCCAGGACCGGCAGCCCGGAGACCGAGCGCAGCCATTCGAGGTCGGACCAGGCGACGGCGGGGTCGATCCGCGGGTCGTGGATGGTGCGGTGGGAGGGGTCGGCCGTGTGCCGGGGCGGGTTCGCGGCGTGGCCGGTCAGGTTGGCGGGCGTGCCGTGGGAGGGCAGGGCGAATCCGTTGCGCAGGTCCCTTTCCCGAAGGCCGGTCACCGGGGTGTCGACCGTGACGACGCAGGCCGTGGCGCCTGCCGCGCGGGCCCGGAGCACCAGGTCCTTGGTGAGGGCCCTGTCCCTTTGTACGTAGAGCTGGAACCACCAGGGTCCGGTGGCGGCTGCGCCTATCTCCTCCAGCGTCAGTGTCGAGAAGGTGCTCACCGTGGTGAGGGTTCCCGCCGCGGCGGCGCCCCGCACGGTCGCCGCTTCCGCGTCGGGGTGGAACAGGCCGTGCGAGGCGGTCGGCGCGAGGAGGACGGGGGCGGGGAGTTCCGTGCCGTAGAGGGTGCAGCGCGTGTCCACGCCCGCGGTGCCGGTGAGGACCCGGGGCAGCAGGGCCAGCCGCTCGTAGGCCTCGGCGTTCCAGCGCACGGTCCGTTCGTCCGCCGCGCCGCCCTGCAAGTAGTCGTAGGCGGGGGCGGGCAGTACGTCCCGGGCCGCGTCGTGGAAGTCGGCCAGGGTGATGCGTTGGGGGTGGGGGGTGGTGGCGGGGCGCGGCAGTGAGGTCGTCACAGTGCTCCCTGGTCGGCGGCGTGCACGCGCAGGTGGAAGGTGAGGCGGTGGATCGCCTCTCGGGCTGCGGCCAGGGCCTCGTCGGCGCTGGGCGCTGTCGCGCGGGCGTGGGCGACCCGGGAGGTGGAGGACTGGAGCGTGTCGACGGTGGCGTTCGGCGGAACCAGCAGCTGCACTTCGGTCACCCCGGGTATCGCGCGGGCCTCGTCCACTCCCGTGGTCTCCGCGAGCACTCCGGGGGCGGGCAGCGCGGCGAACCAGATCGCCGAACTGCGGGGCGTGCGCGGTGCGGCCAGGGCGGCGCGGATGCCGGGCAGGACCTTCTCGCCGAGGGTGTGGCGGATGAGGCAGTCGGCGATGTCGACGCCGGTCACGTCGTGAGCGAGGGCCGGGATCTCGTCGCCGCCCATGCGGACGTGCGTCTCGATCAACTGCGGTCCGCTCTCGGTGAGGACGACTTCGGTGTGGGTGGCGCCGGCCCCGATGCCGAGGGCGTCCAGGATTCGTTCCACGTAGTGGTGGATCTGCTTTTCCTGGGCGGGGGTGAGGGGTGCGGGGCTGACGTGGCCCAGTTCGACGAAGTTCAGCGGGTCGGAGTACTTGCGGGTGATCGCGACGATCTGGTGGTCCCCGTCCTCGGAGAACGCCTCGACGCTGAACTGCGGGCCCTCATGGAACTGTTCCACCAGGACCGGCGTGGCGTCGGCGTCCCCGGGTCCGCCGCCGGCCCGTGCGAAGGCGTCGGCGGCCTCCTCGGCGGCACGGACCAGGGAGATGCCCTTGCTGAAGGAGCCGTTGCCCGGTTTCACGATGCAGGGGGTGTCGTGCGCGGCGAGGAACGCCCGAAGTTCCTCCACGTCGAAGACCTGGGCGCAGGCCGTGGTGTCGATGCCGGCTTCGCGCAGCCGGGCCCGCATGGCGTGTTTGTCGTAGACCAGAGTGGTGGTTTGCGGGGAGTGCGCGGCCAGGCCCAGCGCCTGGCCGACGAGTGCGCACTTGTCCTGGTCCCGCTCGCCGAAGGCCACGATCCGGGTGAACGGGTGCCGGGCGTGCACGGCCTCTGCGAACGCGATCCACTCGTCGTCCGGCGCGTCGGGGCTCACCCCGACGATCCGGGTGTGTTCCGTCGTCTCACGGAGTTTGGAGAGGTAGTCCAGCCGGCAGATGACGGTGGTGCGGGTGCCGGCCCTGGCGCGGCGCAGCCGGGTGGGCAGGTCTCGGCCGCTGCCGATGACCAGGACGTGCTCGGGCATGTTGGTCGACCTCGCTGGGAGTAGCTGGGAGCAGGCGTACGGGGGTGGTCAGAGGTGGGTGAGCCAGCCGTGGGGGTCGGCCGTCCGGCCGTGGACCACGTCCTGGAACGCCTGGCGCAGTTGCCGCGTGATCGGTCCGCTGCCCGCTTCGGTGACAGGGCGGTCGTCGACCGAGGCGATGGGGACGATCTCGGCGGCGGTGCCGGTGAGGAACGCCTCGTCGGCGACGTAGAGCTCGCTGCGGGTCAGGCTCTGCTCGCGCACCTCGTGGCCGAGGTCGCGGGCGAGGGTGATGGCGGTGTCCCTGGTGATGCCGGGCAGGATGTTGTCGCTGACCGGCGGGGTGGTGATCACCCCGTCGCGTACGGCGAAGACGTTGGCGGCGGACGCCTCGGCCACGTGGCCGCCGGGGGTGAGCATGAGGGCGTCGTCGTAGCCCGCACGGATCGCGGCGACCTTGGCGAGCGCGGAGTTGACGTACGCGCCGGTGGCCTTGGCCAGCGGCGGCACCGCGTGCACGCCGTTGCGCTGCCAGCTGCTGACCATCAGCCGGCAGCCCTCCTGCTCGGCCTTCTCCCCCAGGTACGAGCCCCAGGGCCAGGCCGCGATGGCGACCCTGGCGCTGTCCAGGCGCGGAGCGACGCCCATGGTGCCGTATTCGAGGTAGACCAGGGGGCGCAGGTAGCCGCTCTCCAGGCCGGTGCAGCGCAGCAGTTCCAGGCATGCCTCGGTGAGTTCGTCGACGCTGTGGCCGGGGTCCATCAGGTAGACGCGCGCCGAGTCGTGCAGCCGCTGGAGGTGTTCGCGCAGCCGGAAGACGGCCGGGCCCCGCTCCGTCGGGTAGGCGCGGATGCCTTCGTAGACGCCCCAGCCGTAGTGCAGGCTGGGGGTGAGGACGTGAACCTGTGCCTGGTCCCAGGGGACGAACTTGCCGTCCATCCAGATGTCGCTGGTGGGCGTGAGCTTCATCGTGCGGCTCCGTGAGAGATGGATGAGGGCGGGAGGGTTCGGGAGGGGACCGGGGTGGCCGGGCTGCCGACGTGCTCCAGCCGGCGTTCGATGCTGCGGGACTGGAGGTCCAGCAGCCGGCGGAAGACGTCGGCGTCCGGCCCGTGGAAGGCGAACCAGCCCCAGCGGGGGCGCAGCGCGCAGCCGCGCTGGAACTTGGCCTCGTAGGTGGCGAGTCCGTAGTGGATGCGGCGGATGCCGTTCTCCAGTGCCCAGCGGGCGGTCTCGTGGTAGGTGAGGGCGAGGTAGCAGCCGGAGGCCTCCGGGGCGAAGCCCACGGTGCGCAGGAAGAGGGCGTCGCCCGCCCTGAGGTACAGCGCGAAACCGAGCACGCGGTCCTCGTGGACGGCGCCGAGGACGACGCACGAGTCGCCGATCTCCTCGCGCAGGGCGTCGAAGTCGCGGCGGACGCGGTCGTGTCCGCCGGGCAGTCCGTACTTCGCCCGGTGGGCCACCTGGAGGGCGGTCACCGTGTCGTCGAGGGCTTCCGGTCCGGTGGTGGCCACGGTGCGGAAGCCGCTGTTCTCGTAGGCGGTGACCTCTTTGCGCAGTCCTCTGCGGCGGCGGCTGCTGAGCCCGGCCACGTACTGCTCCCAGTCGTCGGCGCCCAACTCGTGCACGGCGTCGGCGCCGAGGAGCGTCGCGTGGTAGCCGGCGTGGATGGCGGCGGCGTCCACCGCCTCTGCCTCGGGCTCACCCACGTAGAGCAACGCCGTGCTGCGGCAGCCGAGTTGGTCCGCGATCAGCTGGAGGAGGACGGGGAGCGCCGTCATGACCGACCGGCGCTGCTCCGGAGAGCGCCCGTGGGTGTGGGCCACGCCGTGATGGTTGCCGAAGGTGGCGAGGGCCAGGGAGGGGTAGTGGTCGGCGCGGCCCTCGGGCAGGGAGGCGGTGAGGCGGTCCCACTGTTCGCGCTCGGCCTCGTCGAGGAGTTCGGGCTCGGCCATGGGTGAGGCGGTGCCTGCCAGCCTCGGGGCGTCGTAGAAGAGCAGCCCGCCGGGCTTGTGGGTGACGAGCAGCGTGGCCAGGGCCACCGGTCGGTCCTCTTCGAGCACTTGGAGGCAGTGCGTCTCGTGGAGGTCGGTGCGCGCGGTGAAGCGCAGCCAGCGGGCGTCGTCCCAGATCAGATCGGTGCCGCCTTGCCCGGTGGCGTTCTGCTCGGCACCGTTCTGCTCGGTGGCGTCGTGCCCGGTGCCGTCGTGGTGTGCCGGGTGATGGCTGGGCGGGAGCAGCCGGGCCGTGAACGAACCGTGGTGCGCGGTGGCCGCCGTCGTGGTCATCGCGCCCCTCCCGCGGTGCGGCCCGAGGTGGCGGGGACCGGCGCGGGCGGGTCGGTGTCGTACCGGCCGGGCTCGCTGTCGTACCGGCCGGAGTCGGTGTCGTACCGGCCGGAGTCGGTGTCGTCCCAGCCGAAGCCCGCGCCGACCAGTCGTGCGGTGGCGGCGAGTCTGCTGTCCAGGACGGCAGGGTCGGGGTCGGTGAGCACCCAGGTGGCGAGGAAGTCGCCGGACTTGCGCAGCCGGTAGCGCTCCCCGCTCCAGTCGTCGCCGACCCGGGTGTTGAGGACGAAGTCCGTGGTGCCGGGCGGCGGTTCGGGCAGCCGCAGGACCCGGCCGTGCTTCGGCGGGATGCCGCAGAAGGCGGCGCGGGGGGCGGTGCGCGCATGGTCGCGTACGGCGTCGAGCGCGACGGGCAGCCCGCACTCGACGCGGGCCCACAGCTCTCGCGGGTCGGTGCCCAGGATGTGGCGGAGCATGGCGGGGATCGGACCGCCGCCGATCCGGGCGGCCACTTCGCACAGCACGATCCGCCCGCTGTCGGTGACGAAGAACTCCGCGTGCGCGCAGAGGGTGTCCGGCGACGGCAGCGCGTCGATCAGTCGCCATGTCTCGCGGACCAGGCGCTCGTGGAGCGGGTCGGCGGGGTCGAGGTTGCGCGAGCCGAGCGGGGCGTCCTCCCAGTGGGTCAGACACCCGGCACCGGTGTACCGGGAGGCGACGGCCGCGACGGGCTCGCCCTCGGCCCGGAAGACGTCCACGTGGTGCAGGGTCCCGTCGATGAACTCCTCGACCTCGTACGAGCCGCCCGCCACCTGCTCGGCCAGTGCGTCCGCCTGGCCGGGTGCGTCGAGCACGTGCACGCCCGTCGATCCGGAGCCGCTCCTCGGCTTGACCACGACCCGGCCGGGGTGAGCGGCCATGAAGTCCGTGATGTCGTCCACGCCTGCGACGGGCGCGAAGGCGGGGACGGGCAGGCCCGCGGCGCTCGCGTACCGCTTCATCAGGACCTTGTCGCGGTACGCGGCGGCCGCGGTGCTGTCGAGGCCGGGCAGGGCCAGCTCGCGGCGCAGCAGGGCGGCACGCTCGACGTCGGCCTCGGCCAGCGCCAGTACGGCACGGGGGCGGTGTCTGCGGGCCATCTCACGGGCGGCGGTGAGCACGGCGTCGTCGTCGGTGTAGTCGGGGACGGTGACGACCTCCGTGAAGCCCTCGCCCACGGGGGCACCGTCGGCGGTGAGCGCGACGAGCCTGCCCGCCTCCTCCGGCAGCCACTGGGCGAACGGGAGCCCGGCCTGGCGGGGGCTGATGAGGACGAGGATCACGCGGACGCCTCCTCGGTCCCGGGGAGGCCGAGCCGCGCGGCGAGCTCGTCCAGGGCGGCGGCGGTGCCCGCGTCCAGGGGGATGCCGTGGGTCTCCCGGTGCCGCTCGTGGGCGCGTTGCGGGTCACCGGGAGCCAGCACGGGCCGGTCCGTCGCGGCGGTCGCGGTGCGCACCGTGGTCAGCAGGTCCGTCAGGCCGGTGGCGAAGCCGTCCGCGCCGGTGAACGCGCCCGGGTCGAGGGCGAGTACGAGGTGTCCGATGCCGCGGCTCGATCCGGCGCCGCCCTCGCCGACCTGGGAGAGCCGCCAGTCGGGTGCGGTGCCGGTGAGCACGGCGCCGAGCAGGGTGACGGCCATGGCCAGGCCCTGCCCCTTGTATCCGCCGAGCGGCGAGAGCGCGTACGCCTCATCGGGGTGCGTGGTGGGCCGCCCCGCGCTGTCGGTGGCCCAGCCGTCGTCCAGGCCGCGCCCTTCGGCCCTGCGCTGCTTCACCTCGCCGAAGCAGACCTGGCTGGTGGCCATGTCCAGGGCGAATTCCTCGTCGCCGCCGCCCGCGGCGACGCTGATGGGGTTGGTGCCGAACAGCGGCTCGACGCCCCCGTACGGTGCCACCCGGGAGGCGGCCGAGGTGACGGCGATGCCCACCAGGCCCGTTCGGGCCAGGGTGCGCGTGTAGACCGAGGCGGCCCCGAAGTGGTTGGAGTTGCGCACGCCGACGGCGGCCACCCCGTACCGGGCGGCCCGCTCCGCCGCGAGGCGTGCGGCCCTCAGTCCGGCAAGGACACCGAGCGAGCCGTCGGCGTCCAAAAGCAGTCCGGCGCCCTTGTCCCGCACCACGGTCGGCTCGGCCGCCGCGCGGGCCACTTCGGTGGACAGTTCGGTGAGGTACTGCGGAAGCAGGCGCAGGCCGTGCGTGTCGATGCCGCGCAGCGAGGTGGTGACCAGCGCCTCGGCCACCTGGTCGGCCTGCTCCGGGGGCAGGTCCGCCGCGATGAGTGCCTCGCGGGCCAGTTCTCGTGCCTGTCGTGAGTGGATGGTGCGGCGCGTGGCGGGCGGCGCGGGCTCGGCTCGGGGTGTCCCGGCCGGGGCTTCGGTGGTCAACGGGTGCTCCTGTGCACGAAGTGATGGGGACCGGCCCCCGGCAGGTCCAGGGGCCGGCCGAGGACGTCGAAACGGTGCTTGCGGTAGAAGCCGAGGGCCGCGTCGGGGACGTGGCCCCAGACCGTTTCGGCGCCGTCCAGGGCCGCGACGGTCAGGGCGGTGCGCAGCAGCGCACTGCCCGCACCCGTGCCGCGGACCTCGCCGAGGGTGGCCATGCCGTGCAGGCGCCGGGCGCGGCCGGGGCGCGGGTTCGGCAGGTCGTGGCCGGCCGGTGGGTCCTCGGCGTACAGGGAGACGGCGCCCGCCTCACGGCCCTGGAGCAGCACCGCGAGGTGCCGGGTGGCGGGGTGTGCGTCCTGCGGGTGTTCGTCCCGCGGGTGGCCGGCGCCCGGCATGGCCGGTGCGCAGCCCGGCACCTGACGGCGTACGAGGTGCGCACGCTCGGCCGGGACGTGGTGCACGTACCAGCCGTGGGCCGTGGCGTCCGGGAGGTATCCGGAGCCCGGGCGGTCGGGCAGTGCGACGTGGCCGGTGGCGTCGAGGCCGAGCCCCTGTCCGGTGTCCACCGCGAGGAGGTCGACCACGTCGACGTCGAGGTGGTCGACCAGACCGCCGAGGTGGGCGGTGGCCGTGACGCCCGCGGCGGACTCGGGCATGCAGCCGAGCATGGTGATCAGGCCGCGTTCCCGTGCGGCGCGCAGCATGGCCAGGGCCGGGGTGAGGCCACCCGCCTTCATCGGCTTGACGTTGATGCCGTGGAACGCGTCCGCGCAGGCGTCCAGGTCGGCCGGGGAGGTGATGCTCTCGTCGGCGATGACGGGGATCGGGCTGATCTCCTTGAGGCTGCGGGCATCGTCCCAGGCCGCGCGGGGGTAGGGCTGTTCGATCAGCCGCACTCCCAGGTCGTGCAGCTGAGGCAGGGCGGGGACGAGCCGGCCCGGGCCCCAGCCGCAGTTGCCGTCGATGAGGAAGGGTGCGTCGGTCTGGCGGCGCAGTTCGCGCAGGATGCCGAGGTCGCCGGGGTCCGCGAGCTTGACCTTGTACGCGCACCAGCCCGGCCGCTCGCGCAGTTTCCCGGCCATCGCCTCGGGGGTGTCGAGGCCGATGCTGTAACTGGAGCGCAGGTCGTGCGGCCGGTCCAGGCCCAGGGACTTCCACAGCGGTACGCCGAGCAGGCGGGCCCGCAGGTCGTGGAGGGCGGAGTCGAGTGCCGCGAGCACGAACGGGGAGTCGGGCAGCTCGGCGGCCAGCCGCTGCCAGACGATGTCGGCGTCGCCGTCCGGCCCGCAGACGTCGAGCGTCGTCAGCAGGGGCGCTGTTCGCCGCAAGTCGGCGTGCATGCGCTCCAGGCCGGAGTTGTAGTGGTCCGTCATGAAGCAGGACGCCTCGCCGTAGCCGGACACGCCGTCCTGCTCCGCCTCGACGATGACCGTGCGCGTGACCGGGATGGCCTCCCGCGCGGAGCGCCAGAGGTGACGTTGGGTCAGGCTGGTCTCGTGCGCGGTGACCCTCACCGGCCACCCGCCGGTGGCGGCTGGGACGCTTCGGGTTCCGCCTGCCCGGGGAACCAGGAGCCCAGCGCGGGGCGGAGGTCGTCGAACCACTCCGCCTTCGGGTCGTACCGCGCGAAGAACTGCCGCCCCACGAGCCGGGCGTCACGGGCCTGGAGCAGCCGCAGCGAGAAGACCCGCTCCCCCGCGACGTCGGTCACCGAGTCCAGCAGGACCTTCCCCGGCGAGGCCGACATCACCGGGCCCCGGGCGGAGCGGGCAAGCCCGGAGACGCCGCGGATGGCGTTGTTGTAGATGTCCAGCGCCTCGGCGAGCGGCACACCGAAGTAGCTGCGGGCGCCGGTGTCCCGCTCGACGAACATGTAGTACGGCACCACGCCGAGCTCCACGAGCTGCTGCCACATCCGTGACCAGGCGTCCGCGCGGTCGTTGACGTGAGCGATCAGCGGTGCTTGAGCGCGGATCACCGCACCGGTCGACCGCACACGGGCGATGGCCTCCCGCACCACCGGGGTCTCCAGCTCCCTCGGGTGGGAGAAGTGCGCCATGACCGCGACGTGCCGGCCGGCCGCGACACAGCGTTCGAGCAGCCGCAGCAGCTCGTCCGCGTCGGCGTCGCTGGTGAAGCGGGCCGGCCAGTAGGAGAGCGCTTTGGTCCCGAAGCGCAGCGTGCGCACGCTCTCCATGGCCGGGTCGAGGAGCGGCTCGATCCAGCGCTTCAGCACCGCGGTCTTCATGATCATGGGGTCGCCGCCGGTGAAGAGGACGTCGGTGACCTCGCGGTGGTTCGCCAGATAGCCGGTGAGGTCCTGGGGTGAGCGCAGCGCCTGCCGGAGTTCGGCCACCCCCACGAACTGGGCCCAGCGGAAGCAGTAACCGCAGTACGCGTGGCAGGTCTGGCCCTGGGAGGGGAAGACCAGCAGGGTCTCGTCGTACTTGTGCTGGAGCCCGTCGAGCCTGCGTCCGTCCAGCATCGGCACATTCGCCTCGAGCTGGTCGCCGGGGTGGGGGTTGAGCAGTTCCTGGGCGTCGGCGGCGGCCTTGCGCACGACGTCGCGCGGCGCCTCGCTGTCATGGAGGGCCGCGATGTTCTCGAAGACGTCCGGCGGGAGCATGTCACGATGCGGGAAGGTGAGCCGGAAGATCGGGTCGTCGGGCGCCGCAGACCAGTCGATGAGCTGGTCGGCGACGTACTCGTTCACCTTGAAGGGCAGGACGGAGGAGACGACCCGCAGGTCGCGCAGGTACTCCTCGGACATCCCGCGGTCGCGGGCGAGCGCCGCAAGGCGTTCGTGGGAGTAGGTCTTCACACGGAATCCTCATGGGTCCTCGGTGGCGGGGCACCCGCCACCGGTCGCGTGCCGGGGCAGCGTCAGTGGGCGATGTGGGAGCGGGACCAGTCGAAGTCCACCTGGTCGGCCACGTCCATCTGCTCCACCAGCTTGTGCAGTCCGGTGTAGTCGCGGACCAGCCGCGCACGGCCCGCGTCGGCCTGGCAGTCCGCGAGCATCTCGTGTCCGCCGTCAATGCCGACGAGGTCGACGATCCGGTGCCAGGTCGTGTAGTCGTTGGCCACGAAGGCGTCGAGACCCTGCATCAGCATGTCCAGGAAGTACCTGCGCTGGCGGGTGTCGAGGTGGTGGTAGACCATCTCGGCGAGCACGTGCGAGATGGACGCGTGACAGTACTCGTCGCGGTTGTGCAGCTTCGCGGTCGTGCTGTTGATGGGCTGGATCGTCGTGTCCTCGGCGAGCAGGTCGAGGTACGCGTTGATGGAGATCTCCGAGACCGTCGCGAAGGCCAGCGTCGTCAGGGACTTCTCCCAGCGCTCTCCCGCCCGGTCCCGCAGTTCCTGGTGGACGCGCGCGGTGTGGGAGAGCGGCAGCGCGTTGTCCGGCATGGCGTGCCCCCGCTTCCTGCGGGTCACCGCGCTCGCGTTGAGGTGCATGAGCGTGTGGTACTGCTCATCGACCATCGCCTGGGCCAGCGACAGGTTGAGCGCCTCCCCGGTGAGGCCCGGGTACTCCCCCTCCATGACCAGCGCGAACGCGGGGTTGGCCACCTTCTGCTCGGCCATGACGGTGTGCCGGTTGTACGCGATCCACGCCCAGCTCAGCAGTTCGGCCCGCTTCTCCGGGTCCAGGCCGCGGAAGGTCGGGTGGTCACGGAAGGGCAGGATCCGTTCGGGGTAGTCCGCCAGTGACAGGTCGAACAGTTCGTCGAGGTCGGGCTCTTCCCGCTTGACGGTGGCACGGCGGTGCCAGTTGCCGACGAGTCGGCGGATCACCGCGTTCTCCACCGGGTCGTTCGGGTCGAAGGTCGGGATGCCCTCGGGGAGCGGGGGGCCCGGGATCTCCTGCCCGACCGCGTCGTCGGGGCCGCCTTCAAGGATCGGGGTGTCGCTGTTCATCACATTCCTCACGGGGAGCGGTGCCTGCCGGCACCGCGGGTGGTCGGGGCTCAGGACTCCTGGAGCCAGTAGCGCGTCAGGTGGCGTCGCGCGTCGCTGTAGGAGGAACGGGCGTGCAGCATCCGCTGGTTGTCCCAGACGAGAATGGAGTCCTCCGGAATGAGGACGGACACCTTGTTGTCCCGGAAGAACGTCTCGGCCCGCACGGCCAGTTCGCGTCCCAGGGAGCCCAACGGCAGTTCGTCGGCGGGTACGTCGGCGTCCACCGGAGGGTCGTAGTGGCCGGCTGTCAGCAGGTTGTAGCTGAACCGGACGATGTCACGGCCCTCGGGAGTGCTCTCCACCACGGGGCGGCGCACTCCGGCGGTGCCGGTGCCACCGGTGTTGTGGCCGACCCAGTCGATGGCTTCGCCCTGCACCGTGCGACGCTCCTCCTCGCTGAGGGAGGCGATGAAGGCGTACGCGTCGGCGAGTTCGGTCTGTCCGCTGCCGCACTGTGCCTGGACCCGGCAGTGGAGAGCGAGGTAACGGGGCGGCGGGCTCCAGCCGGGTGCCTCGGTATGCACGAGGATGGTGTTGGTGCTCTTGGAGTAGCGCCGGTCCTCGAAGCCGGGGGCGGCCTTCACCTGGTAGCGCAACTGCCCGTCGTACTGCGGTATGAGGGCACCGAGATCCTGCAGGGCCGCGGCGGCCTGTTCGTCGGTGGTGATGCCGTCGAGCAGGGTGTAGCCCTGGTCGAGGAGTTCCTGGGTACGCGGGGTGACGACAGTGGTCATGGTCTGCGTTGCTCCAGTCAGTTCCTGGGATGGGGAGGCATGGGCCGGGCGCGGCGGCGGCGCGCGAAGCCGCCGCCGCCGCGCCGGGGGCGGGTTCCGCTGAGGGGTCCTCTGAGGGTTCCGCTGAGGTAGGGATGTGCGGCGCACGGCCGAGGGGCGTGCTCGGCGAACACGTCCCGGGGCAATGCGGGTGCCGGGCGGCTCGGCGCCGGCCAGGGGAGACCACTGCGGCCGGGGACGCGGCGCTACGTCACGGTGATCGGCCTGGGCCGCACGTCACCCCGTGGTTGGCGTGGGCCCGCACGTCCGTGCGCGCCGCTCACCCGTGCGGAGTGTCGCGGTAGCGGGCCGGAGCGTGGTCGCGTACGACGAGGGCGCCGCGCTCACCCGGCCCGCGGGGCGGGGATGGAGGGAGCGCCGGGGCTCAACTGCCCCAGGTCACATCGGCGCTGTGCATCACGCCTGGGATGAGCTGGGACAGGTCGCCCGCCGACGCGGTGGCGGCGGACGTGCTTTCGGAACGTACCTGGGCGGATGCCTGAGCACTGTCCGGGGAGACCGCCTGAGCCATGAGGAGGGCGCCGAGCGCGATGCAGCCGGCTGCGACGGTCCTGAAAGTCGGGGTGAGTCTCACGGAACGGCCTTTCGGTGAATTGCGTTCTGCTTTTCGGCGAAATCCCGGAAACCGCGCGGAGTGCTTTTGGCTCTCCCCGCCTCGCCGGTGCCCCTACTCTGACAACTCGCCGTCCCCTTCGGAAGGGGGATCCGGTGGACGGAACATGTTGTGTCCTATCCCGTCCACGGGTGACGGGGACGCCATGCGATCCCAGAACTCCGGAATCAGCACCACTCCGCAGGACGCCATCCGGAAGGGCGCCAAGGGGAAATGCGCGGCGAGTGATCGCGAGCAAAGGGCCGCGGCCCTCCGTTCCGCGACGGCCAGGCTCGGCGCGGTCAGGAAGAGGCCGACCACGGGCCCGCCGGGCCCGTCCGGGTCCACGCTGACGTGTTCCAGGCCGTCTCCCGGCTCAGCGCAGGAGGTCAGGGCGGCCCTCGTCCCCGCCGGCAGCGGCACATCAGCGGGCCCGTCCAGACGGACATGCACGAGATACATGGCTCCCCCTTCCCCCATCACCCCTCACAGAGCGGCCTCCGGTTCACCGGCGGTTGACACCCAAGCCGTCCGTCCGTCATCCGACGCACTATTGATACACCACCCGTAAAGCCGCGGTGCCCTTTCCCCGGGCCGCTGCCGGATGGTTCCGTGGCTGGCCGATGAATGCAGTGGCCGATACCGTCCAGGCCGAAGGGGTTGCTGGGGGCCGTTCGCCGATCGCATCGTGTTCTGAGCGTGCGACGCCAGGAATTCCATGGAGACCGGGAATTCAGGGCGGGTCGATGCCGTCATCCTCTACCGCTTCCCTTGACGCGACTCGTGCCTTCGCAGCCCGTAGAGAGCTCTGAACGACCGGTGGAGACGTAGCCTTCATGACGAATGCCTTGACCTCAGCAGCGCCCGGCCGCCCTTCGCCCCTGGCGTTCCGCGTCTTCCTCGCCGGGCAGAGCGTCTCGCTGATCGGCGACGGCCTCGCGATCCTCGCGATTCCTCTGCTCGTCCTCGAGGTCAGCGGATCCCCGTACGCGGCGGTGCTGGCCGCCATCCCGCGGACCGTCGGCTATCTGCTGGTCGGTCTGCCCGCCGGTGCGCTGGTCGACCGGCTGAACCCGCGTAACGTCATGCTGACCATGGACGTCGTACGGTTCGGGGTTTTCCTCACCCTCGCCGTACTCGCGGCCACCTCGCAGCTGACCGTCCCGGTGATCGTCGCCCTCGCGTTCGTCGCGGCGGGGGCCGGCGTGTTCTTCGAGACCGCGCTGACCGTGGCGGTGCGGGACCTGGTCGAGGAGGAACGCCTGGTCCGTACGAACTCGCTCCTGGAGGCCGCGAATCAGAGCGCGCAGATCGTCGGCCCGGGACTGGTCGGCGTGCTGTCGGCTCTCTGGGGCCTTCAGGTCGCCCTCCTCGTCAACGCCTGCACCTTCGCGGTGTCCTTCGTTTCCGTCCTGCACGTACTGCGCGGCAAGAGCCGCGCGAGCAGGACCCCCTCCCCGCCGCTGCGCGAGGCCCTGCGCGGAGTGCGGGGCGACCTGGTCGAAGGCTTCCGCTGTCTGCGGTCCCTGCGTGTCGTGCTCGTGGTGACCTGCCTGCAGGCAAGCGCCAATCTCTTCCTCGCCGTCGGTTACCTCCTGGTCTTCTACCTGCGCGACACCCTCCACCTCAGCGCCTCCGAGGCGAGTGCCGTCGTCGCGGCAGGCGGCGTGGGTGGAGTGCTCGGCACCGCGGTGGCCCTCCGTCTCGGCCGACGCATGCGGCACGAGACCCTCATCGCGCTCAGCGCGGCCTGTCTGGGGACCACCCTGGCGTCCCTGGGGGTGGCGACCTCCCTGGTCCCGCTGCTGGTGCTGAATTTGCTGCTCGGGGGTTCCACGGTGACAGCGGTGGTACTCATTCGCACGCTGCGCCAACGTCTGGTGCCACGCGCCCTGTTGGGCCGGGTCACCGCCACGGCCAAGGTGGCCGCGCTGGCGGCGAGCCCGGTCGGAGCCCTCGCGGGCGGTGCGCTCACCACGCTCAATCACGGCGATCCCCGCCCGGTGTTCCTGGCGGCCGGTCTCCTCAGCGTCCTGACGACCGCGGCCGCCTGGGCACTGGGCCTGCGGACCGGGTCGCACTCCGCGCCCGGCACGGAACAGGGGCCCACCGCGTCCGGGGCGTCGTCCGTCACACCGGTGCCGGAGGCCGACGGGACGGCCAAGGCGCCCTGACCGACGGCGTCACCTCTCCCACTCGCCCGCGCAGCGCCCGCCGATGGCCAAGCCGTCGTAAAGAATGCGCCTTCGCGGGCAGGTTCGATTACAGCCCCGCGCCTGGCACGACATGACGGGCACGAGCGAGCCGGAGGCCGCGCGCCCGCGGCCCGCGAAGTCGTCGCGGGCCGCCGACGGTTCGGCATCCGTCATGGTCAGCCCGGCCCTCCATGGCGCCGAACGGAGTCAGTACGTCCCGGACGATCTGTCGGCCGAACGGCGGAGCCGCCTGCACGAGGCCGCTCCCGCACAGTGACGGCCGGGTTCGGCCGCCCCGTACGGATGGGTTTGTGGGCCGAAAGGCGACCTTGACAAGATCACTCACGCATCGGAAGTTCATTCCATGCTCCATGCACACACCAAAAGTCGACGCACCGTGTCCGCACGACCACCCACAGGCTGATCGCCCGGTTGCCCCGACTGTCGCGGAAACCACCGCGCTCCCCTCCCCCACGCCTTTCCGGACACGTTCACCGATCGGGAGACACACCTCATGCTGGCCGCACTCGGACTCGACACGGACACCGAACGCGTCTACCGCGCCATGCTGGACCATCGTGACGACGGGATATCCGCCCTGTCCCAGCGACTCGCACTGCCGGAGGACCGGTTACGCAACTGCCTCGACCGGCTCCATTCCCTCGCACTCGTCCGACCGGCCGCCAAGGCCGACAGCACCTTCCGGGTACTGGGCCCGGAACAGGCCATGAAGCTGCTGCTCGCCCGCCAGCAGGCCGAACTCGCCGCCCATCAGGAACGTTTGGAGACCGCGAGGGTCGCGGCCGCGCAACTCGTCGCGGAGTGCGCCTCCTTGTACAGACCCTCGGCCGGCTTACACACCGAGGAGCTGACCGGCGCGGAGGAGATACGCGACCGGCTCGCCCGACTCGCCTCCGAGGTCCGCCACGAGATCATGACCCTCGCTCCGGGCGGCGCCCATGCGGAGAGCGACCTGCAGGCCAGCCGCAAGCCGAACGCGACCCTGCTGGACCGCGGTGTCACCGTACGGACCATCTACCTCGACAGCGTCCGCAACCACCAGCCCACACTCCGGCACGTCCAGTGGCTCCACGAGCGCGGCGGCCACGTCCGCACCGCTCCCAGCCTGCCGATCCGCATGATCATCGCGGACCGGACCGAGGCCGTCCTCCCCCTGGACCCCACGGACGCGAGCTTCGGCGCCGTGGTCCTCACGGGGCCGGGCGTCATCACGGCCCTGTGCGAGCTGTTCGACACCACCTGGCAGGCCGCGAACCCCTTGGTGCCCACGGTGGAACGGGACGCCGAAGGCCTCACCCCGCAGCACCGCGAGGCTCTGCGGCTGCTCTCCCAGGGGCTGAAGGACGATGCGATCGCCAAGCGCCTCGGCGTCTCCACGCGCACCGCGCGCCGCTTCGCGGCCGAACTCATGGAGGCACTCCAGGCACGCAGCCGCTTCGAGGCGGGCGTCCACGCGGTCCAGAACGGCTGGCTCCCCGCGCACCGCACCTGAGGGCCCGGCGGCGGGCGGGCCAGCCCCGCGGCGGGCGCGCCACCATTCGGCTGCCGGCGATCAACCGAGGGGCGCCCGTCGACTCGAGTCACCGCCCCTCGTCACACCCCCACACCTCTCGCCCCCGCACTCCTCGCCCTCCTCACACCCCTTCGCCCCTCGCCCGCGTCAACGGCCTTCACTGCAGCAGCAGTTCAGCCAAGCGGGCGAGGATGGCGTCGATCTCATCCGGTGTGAGGGGTACGAGTTCGAACAGCAGCTCCTCCGCATCCCGCCGACCGGGCATGGCCCAGATCGACGGTGACCCCGCTCGCAGCGCTTCGTCCAGAGCGGCCGAGTCCATGGCCGACACGGCGGGATCCACCACCAGCCGGGCGCGGGCGAAGGGCAGGCCGGTCGGGTCGGGGACGGACGACGCGGTGATGCCCCGGACGGCACCCGCCCGCTCGACGAAGTCCGCCACCTTGTCCGCCTGTTGCTGCTGCCACACCGCCATGTCCAGCTCCTGGCGCGCCTCGAGCGCGGCGAGGACGCCGATCACCGCCTCCTTGCTCGCCTTCATCGCACGGCCGATACCCCGTTCCTGCGCCCGCACCGCCGCCACCGGAGCAGACCGCCCCACCACCAGACCCGCGGTCGGGGAACCCAGGTACTTCTGACCACTGATGGCCACCAAGTCCGCACCGGTGGCCAGCAGTTCACCGACCCTGAGGTCTTGCGCGGCACCGTCGACGACGACGGGAACCCCGCGACGATGAGCGGCCGCCACGGCGTCGGCCGGCTCGGCGCCGGCCCCGCGCACGAGACGGGACGACACCAGCAGCAGACATGCGACGTCCTCTCGCGCGAGACCCGTCTCCAGATCGTCCAGCGTGAACCCGGCCTCCGTCCCCACGGGAACCGGAACCGCACCCGCCAGCCGGACGGCCTGCACGATGGAGTGTCCGTAGTTGACCGCGTGTCCCGCGGGAAGGACGACCGCGCTGGGCATACCGGTCGTATCCGGCAGCGCCTCGACGCGCTCCGGGGACTCCCCCGTCATCGTGGCGGCGACCGCAAGAGTGATCGCCGAGGCCGTACAGTGCACGACGGTCCCCGCCTCCGCGCCGGTGAACCGGGCGAGGGCCCGGTCGGCCGCCTCTTGCAATTCGTCCATCACGAAGAACTCCGACAGCGCCCCGGCGACCGCGGCGGCCACGCCGTCCCCACTGCGTGAGACACCAAGGGGCGTGTAGGGCCCTCGTGCGTTGATGATCCGGCTGAGTCCGTATGCGGTATGCAGTCCCATGGGTGCCATCCTCCCTTCCCCGGGGCGGTGTTCGCGGCCACCGCCGTCGCACCCGCCTCCCGCCGGCTCTGCGAGCCCCGTGCTGTCGGGTCAGGGGATGACCGGCACCGTCTCGGCGCTGTTGGTCGACCAGTTGGTGACGATGGGCTTGTCGACGGTGGCGGCCTCGGGCAGCTTCAGTTCGGTCGGGCTGGAGTCGTCCTCGGTCAGGGCGATGATGACGCTCTCGAACTCGGCGCCGCCGTCGGTGTCAGTGGACTTGGGGTTGATACCGGTATAGGCGACCGCGGAGCCGCTGAGCTTCGGTGACCGATCGAGGCCGCCGACTGTCATCCCACCGCATGCCCGACCCCCTTCGACAGTCCCAGACGCTCACCCTGGAACCGTGCTCGTAGTGCTCGATCATGTGTGACCAGCACGATGGCCCCCGGGTATCCGGCAAGCGCCTCTTCCAGTTCTTCGACCAGCGCCGGTGACAGGTGGTTCGTCGGCTCGTCGAGCAGCAGGAGGTCGGTGGGCTGTGAGACCAGTCGGGCCAGGTCCACGCGGCGGCGCTGGCCGTAGGAGATCTCACCCATACGCAGCCGCAGTTGTGCAGGCCGGAAGAGTCCAAGGGCGAGGAGCGCATCGGCGTGCTCGTCGGCAGAACCCACGCGGCCCAGTCCGAACGCCTCGGTCACCGTCAGGTCCGGCGGCCACGGCGTCTGGTCCTGACGCAAGTGGCCCACCCGGCCCGGCACCTGTACCGAGCCCGCGTCGGGCCGCAACTCACCGGCGAGCAGCTTGAGCAGCGTCGTCTTGCCGGCGCCGTTGGGGCCGGTGACGAGAAGCCGGCCGCGGCGGCCGAGGGACAGGGAGCCCAGGCGCAGGCGGTTCCCTACGCGTACGTCCGACAGCTGTACGGCGCCTGGCTTCGCCAGGGCGGTCTCGGTACTGTCCTGGGCGGTTCCCAGCGTCCCGATCTGCGCCGTGAAGGCCAGCGGATCCGGCGGCGGCGCCACAGGGTTCGCGGTCAGCCGCTCAAGGCGCTCGCGGGCGTTGCGGATGCGGGCCACTGCACCGTGCGCCCGGCCGCGGGCGCGGAAGCCGCCGTGTCCGAAGTTGGCGAGTGGCGCCTTTCGCGGGATGGCCTCGAGTCGAGCGGCGTGACCAGTCGCCAGCCGCTCGTTGCGGGCCAGCTCCGACCGCCACTCCTCGTACTCCTGAAGCCGGCGGCGGCGCTGCGCTGCCTTCGCCGTGCGGTAGCCGGTGTAGCCGTCGCCGTAACGGGTGACCTCTCCTTCCTCGACTTCCAGGACCGTGGTCGTCCAGCGTTCCAGGAAGACGCGGTCATGGGTGATTGCGAGCACCGTTCCTTTATGTTGCCTCAGTTGTGCCTCCAGCCACTCGAGGGCCTGATCGTCCAGATCGTTGGTCGGCTCGTCCAACAGCAGCAACTCGGGTCGGCCCGCGAGAGCGCCGGCCAGGGCAAGACGTGAGCGCTCGCCGCCGGAGAGGGTGCCCAGCCGACGGTCGCGACGCAGCGCCGGCAACCCGAGGTGGTACAACGCGACGTTCACCCGGTGGTCGGCGTCGTATCCGCCCCGCGCCTCGAAACGCCCCAGGAGCGCTCCGTAGGAGGCAAGTGCCTCGGGGTTGTCACCGTCACCGAGTGCCTGCTCGGCTCGGCGCAGTTCGACCTCCAAAGCGCGCAGGTCGGCGAGGGCCAGGTTGACGGCGTCCTGGACGGTGGCGGTCGCAGGCAGGGGGATGGCCTGGGGCAGATATCCGACGCCGCCGGGGGCGGTCACGGTCACTTCGCCGTTGTCCGGGCGCTGCTGCCCTGCGACGAGTTGGAGAAGCGTGGATTTGCCCGCTCCGTTGTCCCCGATCAGACCGGCCTTCTCGCCAGGCTTCAGCGTGAAGGAAACCTGATCGAGAACGACGCGGCCGGGGTAGTGCTTGGTGACATGACAGAGAGTGACTTGTGGGGTGTGCAAGAGCAGGGTCCTCCTGGCCACACGGGATTGAACCCGGGCCGGATCGAGGGCGGATGGCTGCACGGCGGGGCGCGTCGACGGCGGAGCATTTCTCGTTGCTCTACGCGGTCGGCGCCGGTGATCTCACAGGGAACCCATGGGGAGGACGGTACGCAGTGACACTCGATGACGCAA
This sequence comes from Streptomyces venezuelae, assembly GCF_008642315.1. NCBI lineage: Bacteria > Bacillati > Actinomycetota > Actinomycetes > Kitasatosporales > Streptomycetaceae > Streptomyces > Streptomyces venezuelae. Next base: position 595,217 of record NZ_CP029192.1, read on the forward strand.
GACGGTACGTATCGTCTTGTATAGTGGGTTCGGTCACACACGGTTTGGCGTAGGTGTGCTGTACGACCGTGCGCGCTGGGTCCGTGTCCACTGCGTGAGGCACACCAACCCGAGGGCGTACGTCAACGTAGAGCCCCGAAGCGTTGATGCGTATGCGCAGCCGTGACGCGTGACGACGGGCGTCGAGCAGATCTCGCGCCGGTACGGTTCGAACTGCTCGTCGCACGGACGACGGGCGCCGCGACCGCTCGCCGAACATCCCCTCGATACGGGCCGGGAGGGGACGGCGGGCGGTCCGCCCACTGCCCCCTCCCTCCCCTCCGTGGCGTTCCTCCTCTCTTCTCCCCTCCCTCCCTCAACTGGACCGGGCAGGCACGCGCATCGGCGCGTCGGGCTGTCAGCAGTCCGCGAAGACGGCGCTCATCACGTCGTTGTGCCCGGACGCGAGGTTGCCCTGGAACCAACCGGGGACGGTGCCCAGGTACCCGCTGTAGTCACTGTGCTTGTAGATGTGGATCCGGGTGGGCGTGCGGTTCCAGGCCGAGCTCGCCCGGTCCTCGAACCAGGAGGGCACCTTGTGGTGGCCGCAACTGGGCACCACCCAGAGCCAGCCGCCGCCATTGGAGTTCTGGAAGAAGCACGAGCCGCTGCCACACTCGGACCAGGCCCGGGCGCCGTAATCCTTGCCGCTGACCCAGTACAGGCCTTCCACGCCCGGCATCTCGGTGACGCTGGACTCCTCGGCGCTCGCCGCCGTCGGTGCGGCGAGCGCGAAGGCCGCCGCCATCGCCGCGACGGTCGCCGCGATTCTCTTGCGCATGTCCCCTCCTGAAGTCACGGGTCCTGAAGTCACTGGAACGCTGTGCGTTCACTGTGGACCGTGGCGGCCGGGGGATCGTCGGCAACGAGCGCACGCTTCCTGGGCATCCAGCGCACGCGCCCGTGCCCGGGCCCCCGCCCGCACCTCGCCCGGCGGGACTCCGTACGCCTTGCGGAAGGCGCGGCCGAAGTCCGCGGGATGGCGGAAGCCCCAGCGCGCGGCCGTCGCGGCGAGGGTGCGGTGGCCCAGTGCCGGATCGGTCAGGTCCGCGTGGCAGCGTTCCAGGCGCAGGCGCCTGATCATGGCGCCCACGGTCTCCGGCTCGTGCCGGAACAGCAGGTGGAGGCTGCGCACGGAGATGTGGTGCTGGGCGGCGATCGCCGCGGGGACCAGTTCGGGATCGCCCAGGTTGTGCTCGATGAACAGCTTGATCCGGGCGCGCAGGACGGCTTTGCGCGTCTCCGGGGACAGCGTGTCCTGGGCGCCGAGCCGCCCCGCGAGGACGGTGGCGGCCAGATCGACCCCGATCGCGCCCAGCCGGGCCAACTCCGCCGGATCGCAGGCGTGGGCGGCCGTCGGCAGCCCGCCGAGGTACGCCCCGAGCAGTGCCGCCGACCCGGACCCGGGCCGGGTGGACAGCGACTCGGCCAGGAGCCGGTCCGCCCGGCCGCCGGCCAGCGGCAGCGCCGACCGCGCCAGCCGCAGCAGCGTCAGCCGGGTCTGCCGGCCCTGGTCGAGGAAGTCGCTGACGAGCGGCGCCGAAGTCGAGAACAGGGCCATGTCACCGGCCTCGAGGCAAGCCACGCTGTCGGCCTGTTCCAGCCGAACAGGGCTGCCCTGGACGAGGACCAGGTAGTACTCCTCCGGATCGTGGCGCCGGATCTGCAGGGGTGAACGGCGTGCGGTCATCGGGGAGAAGGTGAAGGTCGCCACCTGGCTGTGCGGCATCCCCACGGCCTCCACGCTGCCTCTGAAGCGTGCCGCGTGCGGGCTGCGGATCGTCACCGGCATGACCTCGTCGCCGACCATGTCGGACCACCAGCCGAACCGCTCCGCCGCCGGGACCCCATCGGTGTTCGCAGAGACCACGGGACCTTCCGCGCCGTCGTCGGCCTGCCGCGTCTCATTGATGATGGACATTCAATGATGCTCGCGGCCGGGTACCCACCGGGAAAGCCGAGCACCGGCCAGGAGGCGCCGGTTTTCCTCCTTTCCGGCCGCAGCGGCCGTCGCGGAGCAGTCGCAGCACTGGCTGGTTCCGCAGCAGGCGCAGCAGTGGCTGGTTCCGCAGCAGGCGCAGCAGTGGCTGGTTCCGCAGCAGGCGCGAGGAGGTGAACGGCATCCGGCAGAAGGACACGACCGTGCGGCTACTGGCGTTCCGCTTCCAGGCGGTCGATCTCCTCCTGCACCTTGCGCGTAACCGGGTTGCTGCGGCGGTCGCGTTCGCCGAGAACCCTGAGCACCGCCCGGCCGTCTGCGGCAACGACACGTATCAGCGGCCACATAGCCACCCAGGCGACGCCGAGAACGACGCAGAGCATGCATATGTCGTCCGCCAGAGGATGCATCGACCCGGGATCCCGCAAGGCGGACAGAGCCACCACCATCGCCACCACTTGGGCCCCCATGACGGTCGTCCACAACAAGAGAGACGCCAGCCGCACCCAGTTGTCCAGCCCGGCGGTGCTCCACCCCGCCTTCACTCCCATCCGACGCGCCGCCAGCCTTGCGAGCCACGGATACAGCTCCACCCAGGTCAGGACGAACCGCAGCCGAGCAATCCTCCGGTCCGTCTCATCCCAGTCGGGACGTTCCTCCATTCCCTGCACCCATGCCTCGGCCATACGTTGAGCCCTCTCACGCCTGAGACGCTCGTGTCCCCCGACCTCTACGACTGCCACCAGGAGCACCACGGGTGCCACCGCCGCCACGGTCGCGGCGAACGCCTCTGTCATCTCTGCTGCCATCCCCACTGCTTTCCGCAGGAGAGTCGAAGCCATGCTCCGTCGAGTCCGTCAGGCCTGCCTGATTCCCGGATTCCGCCCTCACTCCCGTCCCCGCCCTCGCCCACCATGGACTTCGCCAACTCGGCGCGCACCCATGGCATTTCGATGCTCATCCCCCCATGGTGCCGTGCCCCACTGACAATCCCGGTGCGAGTCGGCGCCCAGTCAGTCGACGGTCGGGCTGCGGCGCTCGATGAGCACCACGTCGCGCCAGCGGCCGAGCTGCTTGCCGATCCGCTCGCGTGTGCCGAGCACACGGAAGCCCGCCCGCTCGTGGAGGGCAAGGCTGGCGGCGTTCTCGGGGAAGATGCCGGACTGGATGGTCCAGATCCCGGCCGCCTCGGTGGAGTCGATCAGCGCCGCCAGCAGCGCTGCCGCGATCCCGCGCCCGCGGGCGTCGGGACGGACGTAGACGGAGTGCTCGACGACCCCGGCGTACGCGCATCGGTCGGAGACCTGCGAGGCGGCTACCCAGCCCAGTACGGTGCCGTCGCTGTCACCGTCGCCGTCGCTGTCGCTGTCGCTGTCCAGCGCGACGAAGCGGTGGCCGGGCAGCTTCGCTGCGTCGAAGGCCTCCCAACTCGGCGCGCCGGTCTCGAAGGTCGCGTTCCCCTCATCGATACCGGCCTGGTAAATCGCCAGGACCTGCGTGGCGTGCCCCGCTGCCATCGGCACGACCATCATGCCGGGCGTACTTCTGCTCACTGCCGTGTGCTCCTGGAGAGGTGGTCGCGGTCAGGACGCCGCCGGGCTCAGGGTCAGCAACCGCCCCATGGCCGCAGGGACAGAGGACTCCGTCCGGTAGTAAACCCAAGTGGCGCGCCGGGTCGCCGAGTCGCCGAGTGCTTGGAACATCCGGGCTGCCGTCCCAGTCGCGGGCGGATATTGGCCTGGAGAAGAACCCCGTCGTCAACGCCACACGCCGGCACCGTCTCACCACGGAAACCTCAACGCGGTGCGCGCGGGTCGCGCTCCCTGCTGACAGTCTGGCCCGACCTGCGGCCCGATGGTGGCACGATTCGCGAATGTCGACCCGGTGCTATCCGCAACGCGCGACCCGCAACCTGCAACCTGCAACCCGTATGTCAGCTTGCTGGCCCAGGCAGCAGCAAGCTCCCGCCCGGCACCGAGTGAGAGCCTGCTGCCCACCTGCCCGGGGCAGGCGGGCAGGCGGGCGGAATCAGTTCAGCGCGGCGGACGTCTGGTAGTAGAACGTCACCCTGGGCCAGCCGCGGGAAGCCGCGAGTTTGTTGAGCGCCTCCGCGATCTCCAGCGGGCTGATCTGCTTCGCCGCGGGAGCGTTCTCGATCCTGATGCTGAAGGAGATGTCCATCATCGCGTCGATGTCACCGATGCTGGTGCTCCCCGTGAACTGCGTGCCGTCTGCCGTCTCTACGGTCTGCGCCCCCGCCGCGGACTTGTCCGCGCCGTCCGCCTTGGCAGGTGCGGGGTCGGCGGCCTGGGCCGTGCCCGCGGAGGCCAGTGCCGCACCCGCGGCGGCACTGCCCGAATAACCCAACAGGGCTCGTCTGGAAACTCCGGACATGTCGAACTTCCCCCTCCATGATCGTACGGATCTCCCCCCTGGAGACCGACTGTGATCGTAGAAGCAAAAACCATGAAGCGGGAGAGAATGGGATCATCCGTTTGTGCTCGCCGCATCGCCTTATCGCTGCATCGCCTTATTGCTGCATCGCCGCATGCCTATACCACCTCGCATCAGGACGCGGCGGCGGGTGACCGCGGCGATGTCGGCGCAGTCCCGGTCCTGAGCGATAGCGATGCGCAGTTCGTCTGCCTCCTTTTCGGCGAGCATGCCGGCGGCGCACGCAGTGATGGTCTGTTCGCAGGTTGCGACCGCTTGGCGCGGGCAGCCCGTCGCCAGGACGCCGGAGGCCGCGACCAGGGCGACGGCCCGGACGGTGGAGCGGGGCGGGCACGAGCCATCAAGACGTTGTTCTCCCTGTTACAGGGCTGACTCAACTGACCGCCCCGACCGGAAGACCCCAGGAGACACCGCTTGGACGCGTGCGAGGGCCGCCCCGTGTGACAATCCGAGAGGCGGCCGTAATGCACCGAAATGAGCAGAATGGCGCTCTCTTGCGTGCTGCCGCCACCGGAACACTTCGAGGCACGTCCAGCGAGAGGAAACGGGAATGGCCGGGCACCCTGTCCAGGTACAGAGCGAGTTCGCGCGTCTGAGGACGGTGGTCCTGGCCCGGAGCGAGTTCCGTGCCCCCGACGTACTCCACCCCGACGACCCGGTCCTGCGGCACCTGACCCCGCAGCACCGCCACGCCACGCTCGCCCTTCAGGGCAAGAACCTCGCCGACGCGGACCCCGGGCGTCAGCGCGCCTGGGAACAGGAGCGCGACACCTTCCGCGCACTCCTGGAGCGCCACGGCATCGAGGTTCTGCGGCCCCGGCTGCTGACCGACGCGGAGAAGCGGGCCACCGGCGCCGCCGGATACAGCAACTTCTTCACCAGGGACCCCTGGTTCACGGTGGGCGCCAACGTGATCGAAGGGGCCCTGCGCTTCGCCCACCGCCGCCTGGAAGTACTGCCGAGCCGCCCCGTCCTGCGCGAACACGTCCTGCCCGGCACGGCGGCGTACGTGGCCGTGCCGACCCCCGAACTCGGCGACGCCGCGAACCCCGACGGGCCCGGCCCCTTCATCGAGGGCGGCGACGTGCTGGTCCTCGGCACCCACGTCCTCGTCGGCCGCTCCGGCCTGGCCTCCGACGACGCGGGCTTCGCCTGGCTGCGCAAGTTCCTGGAGCCCCGGGGATTCACCGTCGAACAGGTGCCGCTCCAGCCGCAGGTGCTGCACCTGGACTGCGCACTCGGGCTCGTCCGCCAGGGCCTGCTGCTCGTCTGCGAGGACCGGCTCGTCGCGGGCCTGCCGGATGCGCTGCGCGCATGGGACCGCATCAGCGTGAGCGAGGACGAGGCGGCAGCGCTGGCCACCAACGGCCTGCCGCTGAGCTCCGACGTGTACGTGACCGACCCCGCGTTCTCCCGGATCGGCGACCAGCTCGAACGCCACGGCGTACGTGTCGAGTACGTCGACTTCGCCATCACCCGCAGCTTCGGCGGCTCGTTTCGCTGCTCCACCCAGCCGCTGTCCCGCGTGGACTGAGGTGCTCTCCTGCCACCGTCGCACAGCGCCCTCGATTTCGACCCGCCCCATCCCCTTGACCGGCGCGGGTGGCCAGCACAGGAGAACGGCTCGGAGCCGCAGGGTCGAACGCGCCCAGGCCGCCTCTCCGGGAAGGAGGGGCGGCCTGGACGTCGGAAGTGTTGGGAGCGTGCCGGGGGTTACTTCTTCGGGCAGGTCTCCTGGGTTACCTTGCCGCCCGACTTGTCGGCGGTGGCCGGGTCCATCGACAGGCACATGCCCGTCCAGTTGTTGATGAACTTGAAGCCGTCCATGGAGCCGGTCGGGGTGGCGATTTTGGTCGGCACGATGTTCCACATCTGGCTGCCGGAGAACCAGCGGGTCTCACAGTCCCACCAGAACAGCTGGGTGCCGGAGCCGGGCGGGTTGCCGTTGTTGTAGGGGACCGTCAGGCACTTGCCGTTGCTCGCCCTGATCCAGAAGTGGCCCTTGGGGTCGAACGACTTCGGCTGCGAGGCTTCCCACTGGTGGCTGCTGGGCGCGTCCGACTGGCACGCGCGCTGGGTGACCAGACCGCCGGTCTTGGAGTCGTCGAACTCGGGGCCCCGCACCATGCAGCGGCCGTACAGGCTGTTGACGTAGGTCTTGTCCTTGCTGACCGTCCAGAACATCCGGTTGCCGCCTGAGACGAACTTGTCCGCGTTGTGGTCGATGATCGCGTTCACCAGACCCCAGCCGGGGTAGTCCATCATGACGAAGCCGACCCGCCCGGCCTTGCGGTCGTTGAGGTGCTGCATCAGCCACAGGTTGACGCCCCCCGTCTGGGGCTTGTTCGAGTACACACGACCGCCGGCGTACTCGTACGGGGCGAAGCCCAGGGGGACGGTGGATGCGGACGTGTAGGTCGTGAACAGGTCACGGGGCGAAGGGCTGTCCATCGCCTTGTTGACGTTCTTCTTGACGTAGTCCCACTTTACGCCGAGGTCCGCCGCGTTCCAGGTGTCTTCCGTTCTGGAGTTGAAATCCTCGATGCCATATCCATCGGCTTCCGCGTTGTCGAAGCTGGCCAGGACCAGCTTGCCGCGGACGTCCCCCAGCACGGGAATGCCCGCCTTGCGGTTCCCCTTCACCGACGCGTCGTAGAAGAGGCCGGGGTACTCCTTCACGTAAGTGTCGAAGGTCGACCGGATCTGTTCCTTGGTCACGTTGTCCGGCTCGTTCTTGCAGTCGGTCAGGGCGCCCTTCTCACCCTGGTAAAGGCACTCGGCCTTCAGCCGCATGACGATCGTTTCGTGCGGGTTGGCCTTGAGGAAGTCCCGCGTCTTCCTGAGTACGTCGTCGAAGTTGGCCTTCTGGTAGTACGACGCGTGGTGGATCGTGAACTTGCCACCGATGGAGCGGACCCGGATGTCGATGGCGCGGATCCCGCTGTCGTACTGCGCCCGCAGCGTCTGCCCGCTGTCGCCGTAGTTCTCCTGCGTCTCCACGTAGTTACCACCGTGAATGGACAGCGTGTCGTGAGTCCCCGGGATGGACATGTCCGACAGCCTGGTGTCGCTCGCGACGCCCCACATCCACTCGTTCCGGTCCGGTGCGCCGAGGTTGCGGTAGGCGTCATCATTGGTCGACCCGGCGGCCTCGGCGGCGGTCGGGGTCAGGAGCGCCGCGCCGAGCGCGACGCAGACCGTCATCAGATGTGCCAGCGGGCGGGGCCGTCTGCGCGATCCGGCGCGGGGGGTGGGGCCGAGCATGGGACTCCTGTCCAGAGCGGGGCGTTACACGGTCCAGCTTGTGTCTCGACGCTCACGTTTCGCTCACGTTTCGCTCACGCGGTGGGCACACGCCCCGCACGCGCCGCTCCCCCGACGCCCCCCCGCCACTCCGCGTTCAGACAGACCGGCACGGCCCGCACAGCCAGAACCCGCCGATGTCCGCCGTCGCCCGGCGGCAGCCTCAGCTTCACAACACACGCAGAAACCGACATGGCGACCAGGGTCACGGCTCATCGAAGGTCCCATCACGCGCCGCCGACACAGAGGAACACAGCGAGGACTATGACCGTGGCCAGCGGACCCAGCAGTGCGTAACGAGCAGAGCGAGCCAGACGGCGGACGCCAGGAGCGAAATGGAGAGGTGTCAGCACGGCGACGGTGAGACCGATCTGAATCAGTGTCACTTCCACTGCCGGGACCACCGACGTCAGAGGCTGCGCCCAGGCAACGGCCACCACAGCCACAAGAGAGACATGCCCGAACGTGATCAGCGCCGTCCAGCTCCAGAAGAACAGCGCGAGGTACCGACAGGCCGGCCAGTCGGCCAGGTCGCGAGGCTTGACGTTTCGGGTGACATTCACGGATGCCAGCCTGTAGCCAGCTACCGGATGACCACATGAGCGCAACTACTCATCAACCCCTGCCATCTACTCATACGCGCACCGAAAGTGTGAGCTCAAAAGCGAAGCAAGCCCTGGCCCGGAACCAGTAGGACGAGGATCACCCTGCTTGGCACGACCACCGACCGCGGTGGGGCGCCCGGCCGGATCAGGCGAACTGCGAGAGTCGACGTGCCCGGACCAGGCGATCATCTCACGTCGTCGTCCGCATGCTCCAGGGCGGGGGGCTCCTGCCAGGTCAGGGTGTCCAGTGGCCGCGGCAGGTTCCGGGCCGTGCCGGGCACGGCTCTCGTCACCACGGACGCCTCGTCGCTGAAGAGACCGCCGGTGGTGCCCGGCGTACGGCCGGGCCCTGACATTGCCGCGCTTGACGTCTTCGTAATGGTCATCTCGTCCCCCTTGTTTGTCCCGGGCCGGGCCCGGCTTGAGGCCGGCGCATAGACCGGTTGCGAAAGCGTATACACATTCCGAACTGCGGCCCGAGAAGATTTCCTTCGGGCCACGTTCCGTGTCAGGCCGCGTCCGCTCCTGACTGCCCGCCCAGCGCTCCTGCCCCCGCGTCCCGCCACGTGGACCGGCACGAAGTCGGCTCTGGCGATGACGGAACGGATCGTCGGCTCGGCCGACCCCACATAGCGCACTTCCGTCGACTCTCGGACCGTATCTCGTCGGTTCCTCTACCCCGGGCGCGGGGCGACTACGGTCGAGTCAGACCGAACAGCGGCCCCGGACCACGACGGAGGCCGGGCCGGAAGGGCGGGCAGCCATGGCCGACATCGTTGATCTGGGCGCGTACGGCGAGGACTTCACAGCCGATCCGTATCCTTACTACGCCGCTCTGCGCGCCCGCGGCCCGGTGCACCAGGTGCGGCTGCCCGACGGACGGGAGGCGTGGCTGGTGGTCGACCACGATGCGGCGCGGGCCGCGCTCGCCGATCCACGGCTCGCCAAGGACTGGCGTGGCACCGGCAGGTGGGAAGTGCGCGAGGAACAGACCCCACTGTCCAGAAACATGCTGGAGCTCGACCCGCCGCACCACACCCGCCTGCGCAAGCTGGTGGCACGGGAGTTCACCACCCAACGGGTCGAGGCCCTGCGCCCCCGCGTCCAGCAGATCACCGACGGGCTGCTGGACACGATGCTCGCCGCCGATGACAGCCGTGCCGACCTCGTCGAGGCACTCGCCTTCCCGCTCCCGCTCATCGTCATCTGCGAACTGCTCGGCGTCCCGGACATGGACCGGGCCGTGTTCCGCGGCTGGTCCAACGAGATCGTCGCCCCGACGGGCCAGGAGGCCGCGCAGACCGCCGCCCGAGCCATGGCCGGCTACCTCGACGGCCTGATCGAGAGAAAGCGCCGGGAGCCGGGCGGCGACCTCCTCAGCGCCCTGGTCCACATCGCGGACGGAAGTGGCGACGGGGGCGGGAGCGGGGAGGGGGTCGGAGACGGCAGTGGCGACGGAGACGGCAGTGGTCACGGAGACGGCAGTGGTCACGGAGACAGCAGTGGTGACCGAGACGGCAGTGGCCGGGGCCCCGACCGCCTCTCGCGGCAGGAACTGATCGGCATGGCCGGCCTGTTACTGGTCGCCGGCCACGAGACGACGGTCAGCCTCATCGCCAACGGAATCCGGGCGCTGCTCGCCCATCCTGACCAAATGGCGGCCCTGCGAGCCGACTTCGGCCTCCTGGAAGGGGCCGTGGAGGAGGTGTTGCGCTATGACGGGCCGATCGAGGCAGCCACCTGGCGCTTCACGGACGGTCCTGTGGACATCGCCGGCACGCTCGTCCCCGATCGGCAGTTCGTGCTGATCTCCCTCGCCTCCGCAGCCCGTGACCCCGCCCGCTTCCCCGGCCCGGACCGCTTCGACATCGCCCGCGACGCCCGCGGCCATATCGCCTTCGGCCATGGCATCCACTACTGTCTGGGCGCCCCGCTGGCCCGGCTGGAGGCCCGTATCGCCGTCCGCGCCCTCCTGGAACGCTGCCCCGCTCTGGCCCTGGACCCCGATGCCGGGGCCCTGTCGTGGCGCACCGGCATGCTCATCCGCGGCCCGCGCCGCCTGCCGGTCCGCTGGGGCTGAGCGCCGACCGCGTACCCGAGGGGGCAGGAGTTCGGGTGTGGGGCTGGTAGCCGTCGTGCAGGATCGCCGCGGCCTGGTCGCAGCCGAACCCGCCGGCGCGGGCGATGAAGCCGCGAATGTCCTGCCGCAGGCAGCCGACGCCAAATCCGAGGCCGGGCCGCATCACCAGGTTGGTCTTGGTGTTGCGGGCGTACGTCGTGGTGGTCCGCTCGACCTTGGTGCGACGCCAGCCGTCCCCCACCGCGGTGCGTGATGTCTTCGTCCGGCTGTCGGCGGACAGGAAGACTGGAGGGCCGGCAACCCGTTACCGCGCTTACGCGGGGTCTCGGTGTGCAGGTTCGGGCCGTCGTCGCCCGTGGGGTCTCCGTCCTGACGTGTCCGTAGCCGCGGAAGGCTGACCCCGCCGTGCTGATCACACCGGCCCTCGTACGCTGACGACTCCCCGTACGAGGGGCCGCGTCATCCGAGTACCGCGTTGTCAGAGCCGGCGCCGACGCCGGTGGATGTTGGGGTCGTACCGCGGTCGGTCGGCAGCGCATACCGCCGGTCAGCGACGCCGTGGGCGGGACGGCCTGCCCATCCACCTGGCGACGATCGACCTCATGACCCGCCGCCTCACCGGCGAAACCACCCCCGACTGGCGCGAATCCTGCCCCTGCGGAACCAGATCCCCCACTACAGGACCTACCGCTCAGTTGCCGAGCCAGAGCAAGAGCCAGGTAGAAGGTCCTGGCCGGGCGGGGCGGCGGTCCCCTCCTGAGGGACCTTTTCCGGGGGTAGAGACATGTAAGGGGAATTAGCGTCGACGCGTGACCAGCATTGCGGAAAACGTTGAGGAGACATCCGAGCAGGCGGTGCACAAGGCGCACGCCCTCAGAAGCGCCCCGCGCTATTTCGTCTCGGCGGTGCTTGCGGGCGCGTACATCGGAGTGGGCGAGGTGCTGCTCCTGGTGGCCGTGTCGCCGTTCGTGGCGGCGGGCTCGCCGGCGGTCAAACTACTGGAGGGAGCGGTCTTCCCGATCGCGCTGACGATCGTGATGTTCGCGGGCGCGCAGCTCTTCACCAGCAATGTCATGGTGATGCTGATCGGGGCACTGACGGGGCGCACAGGCCCACGAGACCTGGTGGGCAGCTGGGGGCTGTCGCTGACGGGGAACCTCGTCGGTGCTTTCGTCTTCGGCGCCATGGTGCAGGCCTCGGGCGTGGCGTCGGCGCCGGCCGCGCGGGAGATGCTCACCGGCATGGTGCGGAGCAAGGAGGCGCTGGACGGCGGTCAGCTCTTCTGGCGCGCGGTGCTCTGCAACTTCCTCGTCTGCCTGGCGATTTGGATGTTCTACCGGGCCAAGGGCGACGGCGCGAAGATCTTCGTGTTGTGGATACCGGTCCTGGTTTTCGTCGCGGTCGGCTTCGAACATTGCGTCGCGAACATGGCGCTCTTCTCCTTGGCGATCCTCGACGGCGGCGCGGGTCTCACCGATCTCGGGCGTAACCTCCTCTTCACGGTGCCGGGGAATGTGATCGGTGGCGGGCTGCTTGTGGCTGGTTCGTACTGGTTCATGGGGCGGCCGGAGCGGGAGGAGGACCTCTGAGGACCGCGAGGGCCTCTAGAGCGGCGATCCTTCCCGGCGATCTACCGGGGCCGGGCCGGGGCCCCACGCGCAGGCGGCTGCCATTCCCGGGGCTCCTCCTCGCAGGCCCGCCACACTCGAGGGTCACCGTACGGAGCCATTCCTTCGAGCGGACGACCCGTTTCAGGCGGCCAGCAGTTCAGATGACTAGGTGCGATTGCTGTGCCTGGCTGGCGCTTTCACGCAGCCCGGTAACCCGATGAAGGACCGTTTCCCGGTACCCCCGACACCGGGCAGACCTTGCCGACGCGCTGCTCCTGCGTCAGCCCGCCAAGCCGGTCGTGGAAGGGGACACCTGCGTACGGAGAAAGTCCAACAGGGCCGCGTTGAAGTGCGCGGGCTGCTCGGCGCCCGGGAGGTGCCCGGCCTGCTCGATGACGTGCAAAGTGGCGTGCGGGACGAGCTGGCGGAGGGCTTCGGCGTCGGCGAGCGGGGTGTAGACGTCGTCGGCGCCGACGACGATGAGGACCGGACAGCGTGTGGCAGCCAGGGTGTCCCGGTAATCGGGGCGTTCGGCACGGCCGCGCAGGGCCGCGGCGGCGCCGCGCGGGTCGGTGGCCCGCATCATGCGCAGGACCCGGGCGGCGACTTCGGGCATAGCGGTGACGTTGTAGGCGGCGAGCATCTTGTCGATCACCTCGTCCGCGTAGCCTTCCATGCCCTCGGCCAGGAGACGGTCGGCCAGCCGGTTACGGAATGCCTTGCCCTCGGTCGTCTCGGCTGGCGCTGAGGTGTCCGACAGGAGGAGGGCCTGCACGCGTCCGGCATGGCTGCGCTGCATCTCCATGGCGATCTGCCCGCCCATGGACACGCCACCGACCACAGCCCGTTCGATGCCGAGGTGGTCCAGGACCCCGGCGAGGTCGTCGGCGAAGTCGCACAGATACACCGGGCCGTCGACCACCGAGCTGTCCCCGTAGCCGCGCAGGTCAGGCGTGATGACCCGGTACCCGGCATCGGCGAGCGCCGCCGCCTGCGGTGACCACAGGGACCGGTAAAAGGGGTGGCCGTGGATCAGGAGGACGGGAAGACCGGTCTTCGGGCCGATGTCGTCGTACTGAAGCGTGGCGCCGTTCACCGCGGCACTGCTCATCAAGGCCCCCCGGGCATGGTGCTGATCAAGGTGTCCAGGACGGTACGCCTCGGGTACTTGTTGCGACAAGCAGATAGTTGGCTGTCGATGCCTGAGAAACGGAACTCCCACGATGCAGCCCGTCCGGCGAACGATGAGTGGGCGGCAAGGACAACTACGAGAAGGACCGGGAGCTCGGGGAGCACATCGAGGAGATCTTCCCCGGTTGTTGTGGCCTTTGTTGCGGTGGTGATTCTGGGCGGCTGGATGCAGTCGGCGAGCTTTCGCAACTATCTGCGGCGCAGGAGGGAGCAGTAGGCACCGTGAGGGGTGCAGATGGCACCTGCGTTTCCTCGCCTCGCTGGCGTGCGCCGGTACCGCCAGCGACACCGTAAGTGAACGGCGAGAGCATGAGCGGGTCCCAAGGTACGATTGCCTGTATGGGGATGCTCACTACAGCCTTCCTTCCTGCTTCGGTGGGTGACTGCCTGCATCACCAGCCACCCACCGCGCCAAGAATTTCGCCACCTGCACCAGGCCCTTATAGGGGTACGTATTGACCTTCTGCCCGGGCTCGAACGCGAACGCGAACACGGAGCCGAGCGCGTAGGTGACGTAGAGGTACGTCTTCCCGTCCCGGGTCATGGGGGTTCAGAGTGCCCCCCCCCCGGGTTTCCGATTGAATCCCGTCTCGACCTCTCCAGAAACGCGCGTCGCCGTGTCCGGGCAGCCCAGTCTGGGTGCTGGTGCTCAGACCGGCTGAGTAGCAGAGCGCTGGTCCGCCTACCGCCCCCGCGGCTTTGATCGACGACATGAAGTCGAAGATCGTGGTCCCCGCGCTCGGTGTCACCCTGGTCGCTCTCCTCGGGCTGGCGGCCAAGGCATGCGAGACGGTACAAGGCGGGCCCGTTCACAGCACCGAGGAGTTCCGTGACCACGTCCGGGCCACCAACCGGGCCGGTGAGGACACCTACCGCTCACTGTCCCCCGCACCGGCCAAGGAGCCGTACGCCTCCCGGGAGGGCAGTTCCTCATGCGTGGACGACTTCGGCTTCGACGACACCGGCGTCAGCCGGGACGAGCCGATCCTCACCTGGGACCTGGACTTCGCCCGCGACGACGACTTCCGCGCCGCACTGGCATCCCTCCGGACCGCCTGGCGCAAGGACGGCCACACCGTCGAGAAAGTCGACAACGGCATCACCACCACCCTCGACGACGGCATCCGGGTCACCCTCCACCTCGACTACTACGACGGCGAACCCGAACTCCGCGCCGAGGGCACGTGCATGCGCTACCGACACAACTACGGCGACGCATACGACTACATGTACGACGACAACGGAGACGGGACCGTCGACGAATACGAGCGGCCGAACTGAGCGCGCGGGAGCACAGACGGAAGGCGAGACAAGTGAAGGCCGTCCCGCCGGGACAGCGTGACCCAGGTTTAGCAAGCCCAGATGCACTCTTGACGCCCACATCCACTTCACCTTGGTTCAAGGAGCCTGCGTGAACCGCAAGGGACTGCGCATAGCCGCCACAGTCGGCGTCACCTGCGGAGTCGCGCTCCGACACTCATGCTCGTCGCGATCTGAGCCATTCCCATGAGCGTCGGGCCGCGCCACCTTGTCCTGCTTGACCTGCGAGGGCGCGGCCTGCCTCCGGAACTGCCGACTTGCGCAAGGAAGGCCAACCATGAGCGACGAACGTCGGCCAGATGATGGCAAGGATCCTCGCCGGTCTCTTCACCGCTCCGGTGCGCCTTCTCCTACGGCTCAGCACGCTCGCGGAGCGGACCAAACGCGCAGCGGAGGAAGTCACTTCGTGCCTGACGACGTTCCTGGCCGCCCTCTTCGTCCTTGCATTCACTCCGGGGTTGCACGCCACCAACCCATGGCTCCCGGCGGCAGCGGCAACCGTACTCGGGATCGTGGCGAACCTGATCGTGACCCGAGTGGAGTCGCACAAGAGGTGAGAGCCCGCGGTCGCCTTTCCCCCCGACAGGCCGGAGCGGTGCGTGGGCGTGTGACGGTGCGCCCTACTCCTCGGGGCCTTTCGGCGTGCGCGGGTCGAGGGCCCCCGTGACGTCGCGCAATGCTAGGTCCATCAGCCAGGCCACGGACTCATCGGCACCCATCGCGACGGCAAGACCGTCTGGCACTCCTGCACACCGCTCGGCCTGGAACTGCTACCCGTGGGGCAGGCACCGCCGAGTGAACAGGCGGCGGGTAAACGGTCCGGACCGCGCCGGCCTGCGTCAGCAGACCCCCGGAACCCACGGTGATTGCTCGGCGCTCGATGAGCGGCCGGTGCCGGTAAAAGCGCAGTGTTCAGTGAGCGGTCTGTGCTCGGTGAGCGGTCAGTGCTCGATGACCTCGAAGATGTCCGTGTACATCTCGCGCTGCCACGGGGGCAGATCGTCGTAGTCCAAGACGTCGGCAGGCTCGGGCGCGCCGAAGTACTTGTACAACTGCGCGGTCCACGCGATGTCGACGAACCGGCTCTTCTCCTCCTTCGTCAGCCACAGAGTGGCGCCGTCCGAGACGGTAACGAACTGAACGATCTGCTCGTACACGGCACCGGCAGCCTCGCGCTCCCACTCCGGAGTCTCGGCCCACGGCGCCACGAAAGACGCCTCCGGCTCCCCCGGATGATGCGTTTTCACAGCAGTGATCCACGCCTCGCGGAACACCCGGGCACCATCCATGGCGCGCTCCCTCACCGTCAGCTCGACTCCGCGTCAACGACCACTCACCGGCCCGGTATCCGCCCGTAGTACAGCGCGCCGCGCAGGCCGAGCGACCGTGCCGTCAGCGCCTTGGACCCCGTGCCGGCACCGTTCGGGGGGGGCCACACGCCACCCGTGCTCCGGTTCTGGTCGTACTCCGGGGCCGTCCTCGTTGTAGACGCCGACGGTGACATCGCCGTTCCCGTCTCCGCCATAGTCCCCCAGGGCCAGCGCCGAGCCGAACTCGTCGCTGACTTCCGCCGCGCCCGGGCGCCGGTCGAGTCCTGGTGCCAGGCCGCAGACCTGGCGGTGCCCGAGGCGTCGAGCAGGCCGGCCGGGCCCAAAGCCGGGACAGTCGCCGAACCCGCACGATCCGCCGTGCCCGCGCGGAGGCGGATTGCCATTGGCAGGGCGGCGAGCGTTCCGGCGCCGCAGCGCTACGACTCGCCGGTGACTCTGGCCGATCCGATCGCCGCCGCGCCGATCTCCCTGGCGGCGGTCCGCGTAGACGAGTTGGAGTTCAGGTTGGCCAGCGATGCCTTGTTGAGCGCGTAGACGACGAACTCGTACGTGTTCACGGTCGAGGGCGAGCACGGCCCCTGGTAGCCGTAGAGGTTCGCACTGCCACGGTAGTAGACCTGCCTGGCTCCCGCCGGGGTCGAGGGCCGGTATGCGTGGTCGACATTTTGAGGGAGTGAGGTCGTGCTCGCCGCGATGTCGTAGATGACCCAGTGGATGAGGTTGGAGTTGTCGAGATCGCGCATGACGATCGCGTAGCTCTTGGTGGCAGCCGGAGCCCCCGACCAGGTCAGAGGAGGGGATTCGTTCCTCTTGCCGGGGTCGCTTCCGCCTCCGCTGGTGCACTCGTGGACCTTGGGGATGGCGCCACCGTCGGCGAACGCGGTACTGGAGAGGGCGAACGCGCTCCGGGTTGCCGACGGCGTCGGCGAGTTCGACGAAGCCGTGGTCGGCGAAAGGCCGACGGCCCCGCTGACGAGCAGAGCGCAAAGCGCAATTCTTGCACTTCTCACTGGAAGCTCCCGAGGTACGTGGGGTCGCTTGGGCGTCCGTGACGTGCGAGTGGGATGCGTGCGGCGGAACCAGCGTATGCACCGTTGGTTGTGGCGTCATGTCACTTATCGATCCGATCGAGGTACTTTTCACTTTCGGTCGTGCCGTCCCGGAGGGGGCGTCCCGTCAGGCCGTCGGTGATCAACAGCAGCACTCGGCCGTGCTCCAGGCGGGCTGGTGTGACCGGCCGGTGCGGCGGGTTCGTGGTCCGGGTTCAAGCCGGGTAGCCGCCCGCGCACGGACAGAACCATCACGCCCCCGGAGGACTTCGTCGAGCACAACCCCGACCTGACCGCTCCCGGGCCCTTCGTCCCCCTCGGATCGAGGCCCTCCATACCCCCAGAAAAGGCCTTTCCCCGCTAAGAGTTCCGTGCGTCCACCGCGAATGTTGACCTAGATCAACTTCCGGTTCAAAGGCGAATGGGATGCAAATGGATATGGGACCGAGCGGCAAGGGGCAGATCAGCCTCTTCGCCCTCATCATGATCGGTATCGGTTCGATCTTCGGTTCGGGCTGGCTGTTCGGTGCCGGGTCCGCGGCTCAGGTCGCGGGTCCGGCATCTGTCGTCGCCTGGGTGTTGGGCGCGATCTTCATGGGCCTCATCGCGATGTCGTACGCGGAGGTCGGTGCGGCGCTTCCGTCCCGCGGCAGCATGGCCCGCTTCGGACACCTCTCGCACGGGCCGGTGCTCGGCTTCATGACCGGCTGGGCCGTATGGATCGCGGTGGCCGCGCTGATCCCCATCGAATCCATCGCCGCCACGCAGTACATGGCGTCCTGGAACTTCGGCTGGGCCTCTGGGCTCTTCGACACCCAGTCGCACCAACTCACCCTTTCCGGCACCGCGGTCGCGCTGCTGCTGACCGTGGCGCTCTGGCTGGTCTGCTACTGGTCCGTGCAACTGCTCGCACGCATCAACATCGCGCTCACGCTGTTCAAATTCCTGATTCCTCTGCTGACCGTCGCCGCGTTGATGGCCTCCGGGTTCCACGGCTCGAACTTCACCAGCGCCGGGGGCTTCGCGCCCGAGGGGTGGACCGCTGTGCTGACCGCCATCAGCACCAGCGGAGTGGTCTTCGCCTTCAACGGCTTCCAGGCCATCGTCAACCTCGGCGGCTCCACCCGGAACCCGGGGCGGTCGATCCCGCTGGCTCTGGTCGGCGCCCTGGGGCTGGGCCTCGTCATCTACCTCGCGCTGCAGATCGCCTTCATCGGCGCGGTACCCCCCGAGCAGCTGGCCGAGACCGGCTGGCAGGGCATCAACTACGACTCGCCGTTCGTCGACCTCGCCAAGGTCCTGGCGTTGCACTGGGTGGTCACGATGCTGCAGTTCGGCGCCTTCGTCTCGCCCGCCGGCTCCAACATCGCCAATGTCGCCTCCGCCTCGTACATGGTGCAGAGCCTGGCCGAGACCGGCTTCTTCCCCAAGAGGCTGCGCCAGGTCCACCCGGTGTACGGCACCGCCCGCCCGGCGATGTGGCTCAACCTCGTCTTCGCCGTGGCCTTGCTGCTGGCCGCCGGGCGCAGTTGGAACGCGCTGTCCGCGGTGGTCTCGGCCGCGATGGTCATCTCCTACCTCATCGGGCCGATCGCGGTGGGCCTGTTCAGGGAGACCCGGCCGGACATGGCACGCCCGTTCCGCCTCCCGGCGGCCAAGGTGCTGTGCCCCATCACTTTCGCCTGCGCCGCCTGCGCCCTGTACTGGTCGAAGTGGCCCAACACCGGGCTGTGCGTGCTGCTCACGCTGATCGCCGCTCCCGTCGCCGCGGTCGTGCTGCGCCGCCGCACCAGGACCGATCTGCGGGCGCAGCTCGCCCCCGCCTGGTGGATGGTGTGCTTCCTGATCTGGATGACGGTCGTGTCCGCGCTGGGCAGCGAGGACTTCGGCGGCGCGGGTGTGATCGCCGGGGGCTTGGACATCGCGCTCGTGGCGCTCTCCGCACTCGGCTTCTACGCCTGGGCCCAGCGGGCGGGGCGAGCGGCACACCGGAGGGGGCTGGTGGAGGCGGATACGCCCGAGGAAGCACAGCCTGCGGCCCCGCCGACGGTCGGCACGGCCGCGCGCTGACGACCGCGCGCTGACGGGCCGCCCACTGACGGCCGCCCAGCCACTTCCTCCCACGTACAGGGGTCCCCATGTCTGTCTCTGTCCTCGATCTGTTCTCCATCGGCGTCGGCCCCTCCAGTTCCCACACCGTGGGGCCGATGCGCGCCGCCGGGATATTCGTCCAACAGCTCAAATATCAGGGACTGTTGAGCCGTACGACACATGTCCGTGTCGAGCTCTTCGGCTCCCTGGGCGCCACGGGGCGCGGGCACCACACCCCCAGCGCGGTCCTGTGGGGTCTGATGGGGCACCTGCCCGAGACCGTCGACCCGCAGGCCGCGCGCGAGCGGGAACAGAAGGTGCACGACACCGGCCGTCTTCTCCTCCAGGGCACTCGGGAGATCGACTTTCCCGCGGAAGCTCTGGTGCTGCATCAGGACCGGTCCCTTCCGTTCCACGCCAACGGGATGAGGTTCTTCGCCCATGGTGACGGGGACGTACTGCTGTGGGAGAGGACGTATTACTCGGTCGGTGGCGGGTTCGTCCTGGACGAGGACGAGGCGTGCGCCGACCCCGACCACCGGCCCGCCCCCGAGACCCTGCCGTATCCCTTCCACACCGGGCGCCAGTTGCTGGAGACGGCACGGCGCACCGGACTGCCCGTCTCGTCGCTGATGCTCGGCAACGAGCTGACGCGGTGCAGCGAGCCCGAGCTCCGCGACCGCCTCGCGCGGATCTGGCAGGTCATGGAGGACGGCATCGACCGCGGTCTGGCCCACGACGGCATCCTGCCCGGTGGTCTGAACGTCCGGCGCCGGGCGGCCTCCATCGCCCGCAAGCTGCGCGCCGAGGGGGACCAGAACACCCACGCCATGGAGTGGGCGACGGCGTACGCCATGGCCGTCAGCGAGGAGAACGCCACCGGCGGCCGAGTGGTCACCGCTCCCACCAACGGCGCCGCGGGCATCCTGCCGGCTGTGGGCCGCTACTTCCTGACCTTCGCCGCCGACGGGCTGAGCGCCGACGAACGGCAGGACGTCATGGCCTGCTTCCTTCTGACGGCGGGCGCCTTCGGCCTCCTGCTGAAGGAGAACGCCTCACTGTCCGGTGCCGAGGTCGGCTGCCAGGGCGAGGTCGGCTCGGCCTGCGCCATGGCGGCGGCTGGCCTGGCCGAGGTCCTCGGCGGCAGTCCGGAGCAGGTGGAGAACGCCGCCGAGATCGGCCTCGAACACCATCTGGGCCTGACGTGCGACCCTGTGGGGGGTCTCGTCCAGATCCCGTGCATCGAACGCAACGCCATGGCCGCGGTCAAGGCGATCACGGCCGCGCGTCTGGCTCTGCGGGGCACCGGAGAGCACCGCATCGGTTTCGACGAGGCCATGGCCACGATGAAGCAGACGGGAGCCGATATGCCGGCCAAGTACCGCGAGACCTCGCGCGGCGGTCTGGCCATCAATTTCATCCCGTGCTGACGCGCTGGTCCCTGCCCCTGCCGGGGCTCTCCCGACCCTGTAGGCGACGGAGTTGACGGCCCAGCCCGCATCACCCGGTCTGGGCGCCGCTGGGGGCTTCTGAACCAGGCCGGGTACCCTCGGCTCCGTGCCCCGCCATCCGAGGAAGGCTCGTCGCCTGGTCGCCGACGGGCGCGCGTATCTGTGGACGCTCCGTCACAGCCACAGCGTGGCGGGCGGCGACCGGTCATGCTGCGAGACCCTCACGCTGTACCCGCAGCCGACCGGCACGGGCGGGCCACTGCGTATCGTCTTCGCCGAAGGCCAAGGCCGGTACGTCCCGGGCGGGGCGCCCCTGGGCTCCGGAGATGTGGGATACGTACGGGGCGCCTCCCTGAACCTGCACGAACCCGGCGCCGTCCGAGCACTGCTCGACGCGGCATCAACCCGCGGATGGCAGACCGAGGGGCGGCAAGCGGTGGAGATCGACGGCTGGACCCTGCTGCAGGCGGCAGCCACCGCGCGAGCCGGGGGCTCCGGCCCTTCTGGCCCGGAAGACCGACTCCGCTCATGAGACGCACCCCCACATCGAGGGTGTGGCAAGCGGAGGTGAGCAGCCCGCATGCGTCTGCCTGCTTCCGTCGGCCCGTGCAGGGCGCCGGAGCAGGCAGACACATGAGCCGAGGCAGGCATAGGAGCCGAGAGCGCTGGGGCTCTACCGGGCCGCGATCGTCGTTACAGCGTGCCGGTCAGACGGTCGGTGAGCAGTCGGGTGAAGCGGGCCGGGTCGGGCAGTTCGCCGCCTTCCGCGAGCAGCGCGCCTCCGTAGACCAGCTCGGCGATCTCCGCCAGCGCGGGGTCGTCGGCGTTCGCGGCGTGCGCGGTGCGCAGGGCAGTGACGAGCGGGTGTGCGGGGTTGAGTTCCAGGATCCGCTTGACCGGGGGCATCTCCTGGCCCATGGCCCGGTACATCTTCTCCAGGGTCGGGGTCACGTCGTGGGCGTCGCCGACGATGCAGGCCGCCGAGGTGGTCAGGCGTGAGGACAGGCGGACCTGCT